>CALKWH010000212.1 GCA_938004375.1 uncultured Pseudomonadota bacterium | reverse complement strand
ACCACCGAGATCTACACTCTTTCCCTACACGACGCTCTTCCGATCTAGGACGCCGTCGGGCGTGAAGACGTCGCAGCCGTCGGCGCCCCGGGTCACGAACACCAGCGGGGCGCTCGCGCGCAGCGTCTCGAGCAGGCCCGGAAAGCCGAAGCAGGCGAGGTCCTCCTCGGACAGGAAGACCGCGTCGACCCCGGCGCGCCGCCCGGGCCTCTGGAGTGCGGTCACCTGGAGTGCGGTCACCTGGAGTGCGGTCACCTGGGACCGCAAATATTTCTCATCCACGGCGCGCACCAGGCCGGTGGCGGGGTCGGCGTCCTTCATGAACCCCTGCAGGCAGACGGCGCGCACGCGGGCGTCGACGGCCGTAAACCAGGGTTCGCGCAGGTCGAGCTCGCCGAAGACGGGGGCCAGCAGCAGCACGTCGGCCGCGCGCCAGGCGTCCGGGAGGGCGGCGAGGGGGATCGGCGGCGCCGCGGCGTCGACCTTCTGGACCCGGTGGCCGCCCTCGGGGTAGGTGTTGGTGAACACGGTGGTCGCGCCTCCGCGCAGGGCGTGGACCTCGAGGTCGGTCAGGGCCGCGTCGAGCCGGAAGTCCTGACCGACGCTCGTGAGCAGGCGCACCTTCGCCCCCAGCGCGCGGGCGCACAGGGCGCCGAAGCAGGCGCACCCGCCGGCCACCAGGTCGTCGCCGTAGCGGTCGTGGGTCACCTGGCCAACACAAAGCACGGTGAGCGCCCGGACGTCGTCAGCCAGCTTCCGGACTTCGTGGGACAAGGTGCCGTCACTCACGCGAAGAACTCCCCGCACGAGATGTTGTAGGCCTCGCCGGTGATGGCGGCGGCGCCGTCCGAGAGCAAGAAGGCGGTGAGCGCGGCGACCTCGTCCGGGGAGACGAAGCGACGCAGCGGGATGGCCTCGCAGGCCCGGTCGTACTCGGCCTCGGGGGTGGTGCCGTTCGTGGCCGCGTTCTTCACGAGATCGCCCCGGGCCATGGGGGTGTCCACCCAGCCCGGGCAGATGGCGTTCACCGTGATCTCCCGGGCGGCGAGCTCCTTCGCCAGGCACTGGGTCAGGCCCAGCACCGCGTGCTTCGAGGCGGCGTAGGCGTGGTAGCCCGGGCGCCCGAGCTTCCCCAGCCCGCTCGAGATGATCACGCCGCGGCCGCCGTCGGCCAGGCGCGCGTGCAGCGTGAGGAACAGGTGCCAGACGGCGTCGACGTTGACCCGCATGGTGTCGCGCCACACCTGGTCGGCGAAGGCGTCGTCGAGCCGGGCCTGGCGGCAGATCCCGGCGTTGGCGACCACGGCGTGCACGACGGGGACGGCGGCGAAGGCGGCCCCGTAGGCGTCCAGGTCGGCCACGTCCAGCAGCAGCGGCGCCACGGCCCCGGCGGGGCAGGGCGCGGCGGTTTCGCGCAGGGACGCCTCTTCGCGGCCCACGGCGTGGACGAACCAGCCGTCGGCGGCCAGGCGCCGGGTGATCGCGCGCCCGATGCCGCTGCCGGCGCCGGTGACGACGGCGACCCGGGCCGTCACGCGGGCGTCTCCATGGTCTGCTCCACGGCCTCGCGGATGATGCCGTTGGTCACCGGGATCACGTAGCGCCCGTTGACCGCCCAGGGTTTTCCGACGGCCTGCAGCAGGGACATCTGCGTGCCCTCGGTGAGGTACCGCTTGTTGTACTTGAGCGCCTCCATGAGGCCGTCGACGGTGATGCCGGCGGGGACCTTCGTGGGGAGCCCGAACTTGGCGCACAGCTCGACGTGGGTTTTCACCAGGTCGTCGTCGCACACGTTCAGGATGCGCGAGACCCGGGCGGCGATGATCATCCCGATGGCCACGCTCTCCCCGTGGTACAACTGGTAGCCCGACATGTGCTCCACGGGGTGACCCAGGGTGTGGCCGTACTGCATGACCATGCCCACGGTGTGCTCCTTGGGATCCTGGTGCACCAGCTCGCACTTGAGCCGCACGTTCTTGGTGACGACCTTCTCGAGGAAGTCCAGGTCCCGCACGAAGTCGCCCCGGTAGTTCATGAGGTACTCGACGTACTCGGGCTCCTGGCAGAGCGCGTGCTTGAGGACCTCGGAGAGGCCGTCGTGGATCAGCCGCTCCGGGAGGGTGCTCAGGGTGTCCACGTCCACGAGGACCATGCGCGGGCTGTAGTACGAGCCGACCATGTTCTTGCCGTGGGCGCCGTTGATGGCCTGCTTGTGGCTGATCGCGGCGTCGCACTGCGCCATGAGCGAGGTGGGCAGGTGCACCAGGTTCAGGCCGCGGTAGATGCACGAGGCGATGAAGCCGCACACGTTGCACACGACCCCGCCGCCCACGCTGACGAACACCGAGCGCTCGTCGACGCCCAGGCGCAGGACGCGCTCGGTGAGCTCGGAGAAGCTGGCCAGGCTCTTGCTGGTCTCGCCGTCGGGCATGGTGATCAGGTGCGCGTTGTAGCCCATGGCCCGCATCCGCTCGTGGAGCGGCGCGGCGTACAGCGGGGTCACGGTCTCGTCCGAGAACACGAAGATGGGCGAGCTCGCGCTCTCCCGGGGGATGAACTCGAAGGCCTCGGGGTTCCGGAAGAAGCCGCGCAAGAGGACCATCTTGGTGGTCACGGGCTCGCCCACCACGAAGTCGTACACCGCGTCCGGGACCCGGGTGCTCGCGAGCACGGTGTGGCGCAGCACGCCCGCGCGCAGTTGGTCGCGCACGCGCATCTCGGCGCGGATCAGATCCACCGGCGTGTCGATGTCGTCCCAGCCGGCGTCGTCGGCCTTCACGCAGGCCAGCTTCCCGCGATCGGCCATGCGCTGCAGGGCGTCCGGGAGGCCGGCGTCGCGGTCGGCGGCCACGGCCTCGGCCAGCGCCGGGAACAACCCCGCGGGGTCGGCGGCGAACAGGCCCATGTCGGTGCCGCCGAACTCGGTCAGGTCCGTCCCGATGGCGACCACGCGCCCGTCCTTGCCGCGGACCTTCACGTCGTCGGCGCAGGCCTTCTCGGGGGGCGGCGCGTGGTGCACCAGCACGCTGACGCCGCCGGGCTCGGGGGTCACGCCGGCGATTTTCGCCAAGTGCGGCGGGTCGAACAGGTGATCGGCCATGCTCAAAATGAACGGCTCGTCCAGGGCCTCCCGGGCGCAAAGGACGCTGCGGGCCAGGCCCCCGTCGTAGTCGGGGTTCTCGAGGAAGCGCACTGGGAACGCGCCGGCCACCCGGGCGGTGACCTCGCGGATGATGGTCTCCTTCTGGTGGCCGACGACGATGAGGAACTCCTCGACGCCCACGGCGGCCAGGCCGTCGATCAGGTGCATCAATATGGGGCGGTTGCACACCTCGACCAGGGGCTTGGGCTTGCTCTTGCGGTCCAGCCGGCAGCCTCTCCCGGCGGCCAGGATCAATGCCTTTTTCATGGATTACCTGCGCTTTCCGGCCGCGACGGACCCGTGCGCGGCAAGGCAAATCCGTACTCCCAAACGCGTCCGATTGCAAGCTGACCGCGCGTGCGGGCGGGGCAAGCGCATTATAAGCGGGGAGTGATGATGGAACACCGGTGACGGTGACGGTGACGGTGACGGGCGACCGTGGGACCGTTCGCACGGTGGTTTCGTCGACGGGCGACGAAACGCGGTGGCCCATTCGGGCCGGATGGATGAGTGGCTTGGCCTCGGGCCGCGGTTTTTGCGATATTCCAGCAGTGGAGCGAATTCAGGTCGTAGGCGTGCCGGAAAAGCCTCCTGGCAAAGACATGCGGCGCCGCGCGGCCGCGTCAAGGGAGACCGCTTCGCGGCGGCAAATGCCGCCCTTGACCCGGTCGCTCTGGCGGCGCCGTGGAAAACGGCCAGGAGGTTTTTCCATGGCACGCCTTGTCGTTCTTCAGATCGCCACACAAACCGCGGCCGAAGTCGCCAGCGCCCGGCTCGCACATCCGGTTCTCGCACAGCAATTGGTTCGGTCCACC
>CALKWH010000211.1 GCA_938004375.1 uncultured Pseudomonadota bacterium | reverse complement strand
AAGCGTCTCGTGGGGACGCGGTGGGTCGAGCTGCTGGCCGCCCACGACTGCCGCGTGGAGGTCTACGACGCCGAGGACATGTTCGGCGAGGACGACCTGATCGCCGCCGTCGGCACTCGTTGCGACGGCGCCCTGGGGCAGCTCAACGAACCCTGGAACGGGCGGGTGCTCGAGCGGTTCGCGGCCGCCGGCGGCAAGGTGATCTCGTCCTACGCCGTGGGTGTGAACAACATCGATCTCGCGTCCGCCTCCCGACTGGGCATCGCGGTGTGCAACACCCCGGGCGTGCTCACCGAGGCCACCGCCGAGCTCGCCGTCGCGCTGGTGTTCTCGGCGGTCCGCCGCATCGCCGAAGGGGATCGCTACATGCGGGACGGGCGCTTCGAGGGCTGGCTGCCGTCGCTCATGCTCGGGCGCCAGGTCGCCGGCCGCACGCTGGGCCTCTTCGGCGCGGGCCGCATCGGCCAGAGCGTCGCGCGATCCCTCGCGGGCGGCTTTGGCATGGACGTGGTGTACTTCAATCCCCATCCGCGCCCGGAGCTCGAGGCCTACGTCGCCGACCTGGCCGAGGTCGCGAAGAAGCACGGACAGCGGCCGCCGTCGATCCGCCGCACCGAAGACGTGGACGACCTGTTCCGCGCCGCCGACGTGCTGGTGCTGCTGTCCTCGTACTCCCCCGCGCTGCGCCACCTGGTCGACGCGCGCCGCCTGGACCTGATGAAGCCCGCGGCCGTGCTCGTGAACGCCAGCCGCGGCCCGGTGGTCGACGAAGCCGCGCTCATCGCCCACCTGCGCGCCCACCCCGAGTTCACCGCCGGCCTTGACGTGTTCGAATTCGAGCCGAGCCTGGTCGAGGGACTCACCGACCTGCCCAACGTCGTGCTGTCCCCCCACACCGGCTCGGCCACCCTCGAGAGCCGCTCGGACATGGCCACCCTCGCCGCGCTCAACTGCGTCGGCGTGCTGCACCACTGGCCTGTGGCCGGGGCGTCCACCGCGGCGTCCGGGGCGAGCGTCTCCACGACCGAACTGGCCGCCGACCCCACGCGGCAACTCGTCCCGAGTTTGCTCAACGCGAAGGAACTGGCCTGGCCGACCGTCTGATCATTTTCCGCTCCCGTTTCGCCCGAAATCCTCTATAATGCGCCGCCGGACGGGCCCAGTGGCCCGTCGGACCAGGAGAACCCGCATGACCCGCACCCTCGTCACGTCCGCCCTTCCCTACGCCAACGGCGACATCCACATCGGCCACCTGGTCGAGTACCTGATGACCGACATCCACGTGCGCGCCCTGCGCGCGGCCGGCGAGGACGTGATCTACATGTGCGCCTCGGACAGCCACGGCACCCCCATCGAGGTCAACGCCCGCAAGAAGGGCCAGACCCCCGAGGAGATGGTCGCCGAGTACAACCGCCGCCACCTCGAGGACTTCACCGGCTTCCAGATCGCGTTCGACCGGTTCTACACCACGCACTCGGACGAGACCCGCCTCCACGCCGAGCGGATCTTCACCCGGTTGAAAGAGGCTGGGCTGATCTATAAAAAAGACGTGGAACAGTATTACTGCGAGGAGGACCAGCGCTTCCTCCCCGACCGCTTCGTCAAGGGCGCCTGCCCCCGCTGCGGCGCCGAGGACCAGTACGGCGACTCCTGCGAGAAGTGCGGTGCCACCTACGATCCCACGGATCTGAAGAACTCGTTCTGCGTGCTGTGCCAGAAGGCGCCCACGCGGCGGAGCTCGGTGCACTACTTCGTCGATCTCGAGAAGGCCCGCCCCGAGATCGCGGCCTGGGTGACCGGGGACGGTCACTTGCACCCCGAGATGCGCCACTGGCTCGAGGTGAACTTCCTGAAGCACGAGCTGCGCCCGTGGGACATCTCCCGGGACGCGCCCTACTTCGGGTTCCGGATCCCCGGCGAGCCCGACAAGTACTTCTACGTGTGGCTCGACGCCCCCGTGGGCTACATCGGCACGACCCAGAAGTACTGCGACGAAAAGGGCCTGGACTTCGCCGGGTGGTGGGAGAAGGGCGCCGACTGCCGCGTGGTCCACGTGATCGGCAAGGACATCACGTATTTCCACACGCTGTTCTGGCCCGCCATGCTCCACAACGGCGGCTACACCTTGCCGTCCCGGGTGCAGATCCACGGCTTTCTCACCGTCAACGGCGAGAAGATGAGCAAGAGCCGGGGCACCTCGATCACTGCGCGCACCTACCTCAAGCACCTGGACCCGCAGTTCCTGCGCTTTTACTACGCGAGCAAACTGGGCCCGGGCCCGGACGACCTGGATCTGAACCTCGAGGAGCTGGTGCTGCGGGTGAACGCCGAGCTGGTGAACAAGCTCGCCAACCTCGCGTCGCGCTCGGTGGCGCTTCTGTCCAAGCGCCTCGAAGGGAAGACCGGCGCGCTGGATCCGGGCGCGGCGGCGATCCTCGCCGAGGCCCGCGAGAAGGTGCCCGCCATCGTCGGGCACTACCGCGCCTTCGAGTTCTCCCGGGCGGTGCGCGAGCTCTGCGCCATCGCCGAGACCGCCAATAAATACCTGCAGGACGCCGAGCCCTTCAAGCTCGTGGCCGCCGAGCCCGAGCGGGCTCGGGAGATCCTGTCCGCCGCCCTCGCGTTCGTCAAGGGCCTGGCGATCCTGGTCGGCCCCGTGCTGCCCGAGTTCCAGGCCCGCTGCGAGCGCATGTTCCAGGCCACCGCCCCCTGGACCTTCACCGACGCCGACTTCACCCTCGCGCCGGCCACGCTCACCCCGTTCGAGCGCCTGGTGGACCGCGTGGACCCCGCCGCCGTGGCCGCCATGGTCGAGGACACCCGAGCCCAGTTCGCGCCCCCGCCGGGCCCCGGCGACCGCGTCCCCGCGTTCAAGGAAATCATCGAGATCGACGACTTCGGCAAGCTCGACCTGCGGGTGGCCACCGTCCTCGAGGCGAAGAAGGTCGAGGGCTCGGACAAGCTCCTGCAGGTCACCGTGGACCTGGGCCGCGAGCGGCGCAACATCTTCGCCGGTATCGCCGCCCACGTCGATCCGGCGTGGCTCACCGGCCGCCAGGTCGTGGTGCTGGCCAACCTCAAGCCCCGCAAGATGCGCTTCGGCGTGAGCGAGGGCATGATCCTGGCCGCCGAGGACGTGGACGGCAAACTGTCACCGCTGGGACCCGCCCTGGAGCTCTTCCCGGGCGCGACGATCTCGTAGGAGTGGATGAGGATGACCCCCCTGCCCTGGCTGATCCTGGCGTTCGTGCTCTGCCCCGCGGGGTTCTTCTACGTCGACGCCCGCGGCGTGGACACGATTTCCCTGATCCTCGCCTGCTGCGCGGTCTCGGCCGCCCTTTTGGGCGCGGTCTTCGCCCGCCTCGCCGCCCGCCACCGGCCCCACGCCGTGGTCGCCGTCTTCCTCGCCGCCTTCCTGCTGGCGACGAACGTGTATTTCTTCATTTGACGGGCCTCACCGTCACTCGATCGTGATCTCGTAGTCCAGGGCGCCGAAGTTGGTCAGCGGCTCGTGGGTGCCGTCGTCGCGGGCGTCGAAGGTGCCCACGGCGTAGCCGGCCTCTTCCAGCTCGGTCCAGCGGAAGGACTCGTAGGTGTAGTACGTGATCGTGGCGGTCTTGCTCGCCCCGGGGGTGGGCAGGATGTCCAGGCTCTCGGAGAGGGGGAAGACCATCCAGGTGCGGCCCCCCTCGCGCACGATGGTGCCGCCGCCGGTGGCGGGCATGCCGGGCAGCGCGCCCGGGCGGGTGATGCCGCCGGCGACGTTGAAGGTGAATTCGGCCCAGTCCTGGGTCCGGGGATTCCCGTCGATGACGCAGTCCGAGAGGGCGCCCACCACCGACATGGTGCCCGGGAGCGCGGTCGGGGGCATGGTCACGTGCACCGTCGTGAGCACGTCGAAGCGGGTCATGGTGAGCAGCACGCGGCCGTGGGTGTACAGGCCCAGCGGCAGGTCGAGGAGGTTCACCGTGGCCACCGTCTGGCTCGTGGACATGTCCACCTCGACGTACTCGGCGCCATGGTCGAACACGACCACGGGGGACGGATCCTCCGCGCTCCTCATCAGGTCGAAGCGCTGCAGTCCCATGAAATAGTTCGTCGGGGTCTGCCCGGTGGAGCCGTCGTCGAAGTCGATGGGCGTCGGATCCCCGGTGACGACGATGGAGAGCGTGTAGTCGACGTTGTTCAGATTGTTGATATTGTTGATATTGTTTACGTTATTGACGTTGTTCGCGTTGTTCACGTTGTTTAAATTGTTGATATTATTGACATTATTCGAATTGTTGACGTTGTTGACGTTGTTCGTGTTGTTGGTGGTCTTCGGATCGTCGTCGCAGGCGGCGAAGGCGAAGAGGGAAAGAAAAATAATGAGCGCGAGCAGGTTTTTCATGGCCGGTTTCCTTTCGTGGTCGGGAGTGTAGCACGGAGGGCGGGGGACGGCCAGATGACACAATTCATGATCCCCCCGTAAAGCGACCGTCATCGGTCGCCCTACAGGGGGACAGTTTTTGTGGAAATATGCTAGCCGGGTAGCTCCGCTACCCGGGGACAACGTCGGCTCTCACTCGGCCAAGCCGGCGCGGGCGAGGCCGCCGCGGCCGGTGGGCCACGGGACGCAGGCGGTGCCCGCGCCCGGGACGGTCCACAGTTGCACGCCGCCGAGGCCTCCGCCCAGGGTGTCCTTGAGCGAGATCAGCACGTCGAGCTGGCCGTCGCCGTCCACGTCGCCCACCGTGGGCGGGCTCATGCTGCCGCGCTTCTCGAGGGGGACCTTGTGCAGCACGCTGCCGCCGGCGGAGACGACGTACAGGTGGGAGCGCCCCTCGCGGATCGCATAGGTGGTGAACAACACCTCCGGGCTGCCGTCGCCGTTGAGGTCAGCGACCACGGCGCCCGAGGCGCCGATGAAGACGTCCATGGGCCGGTTGAACTCCACCGCCCACAACTCCTCGCCGTCCGGGGAGTAGGCGCGCATCAGACCGTCGTAGGAGGGCACGACGAGCTCCGGGCGCGCGTCCCCCGAGAGATCGGCCACCGCCGGGGCCGGCGCCACCTGCACGATGTTCTGCTCGTACCCCTCGTACAGCGGGCCCCCCGAGCAGATCGGCCACTCGAAGCCGGGCACGCGGGACAAGTCCGCCTCCAGCGCCCACAGGCAGTTGCCGCGGATCACGTACTCGCCGGCGCGCTCGTGGTCGCTGTAGAGCACGATCTCGAGGGCCCCGTCGCCGTCGAGGTCGGCGAACACCGGCGGAGAGTCGGTGAACTCGTCGCGGTCCTCGCCGTCGGGACCCCAGCCCTGCACCGCCAGCGCCCAGTCGTGGAACATGGGCACCTGCGGGCTCACGTCCCCGGCCAGCTCGGGATGGACGGGCAGCCCGACGCCGTCCTTCGTGAAGAAGCCGACGTGCGCGCAGTCGTAGGTGGCCACGACCTCCAGGTCTCCGTCGCCCACCAGGTCGGCGAGCCCGATGTTCTGGTTGTAGCCCCCGTGGTCGTAGCAGTCCTCGCAGGCCACCTGGGGCCACCCCGGCAGCACGTTCCCGGTCAGATCGAAGATGGCGGTCACCGGCGTCGCGCCCGTGCGCACCACGGCGATCTCCCAGGTCCCGTCGCGGTCGAGGTCGCCCACCGCGAGGGACCGGATCTCGTTGTCCGAATCGGGGTAGGACGCGGGGAACCCCGGAAGCAGCGTGCCGTCGTGGCGGTAGACGGCGATCCGGTTCGAATAGACGATCACAGTCTCGAGGCGCCCGTCACCGTCCAGGTCCGCGATGGCCGGTGCCGCGTACTGGCGGGCGGTGCCGTGGACCTCCTGTTCCGGATCATCCGTCCTGGGCTCGCCCACCGCCGCGCGCCAGCGATGCGCCCCGTCGGCCGACCACACGTACAGCACGCTGTGGCGGCCGGCGATGACCTCGTTTTCCCCGTCGCCGTCGAGATCGGCGAAGGCCGGGGAGCCGAACCAGTTCTCGTCCCACGAGGCCGGGTAGGTGCGCACGAGCTCCGGCGCCGACACCGGGCGAGGGTTGCCGTCCACCGCGCACACGGGTCCGGGCGGCGGCTCCTGTTCGTGCCCGCGCCCCTTCGACGACGACGAGCAACCGAGCCCCAGGAGCGCGAAGCCGACGATGATCATCCGATGTCCTCTCATGCTGCCTCCTCGCGTTCGAATCCAAGTTCGACCCCCGCCAATATACCCCGGAGAGGGTTTTTTACAATTGCCACGCGCGCGGGGGCGGGGCATACTGCGACGGGAGTGAACGAACCCATGCGGATCCTGCATCACCTCTGCGTGATTTTCACCATCCTGGTCGCGGTGGCCTGCGGCAAGGACGAGCCGGCCAAGGCGCCCCCCGCCCCGGCTCCGGTCCGGCAGCCGGTCAACGTGGAGCAGACCCTCGCCGGCTCCCGCGCCGGCCAGCGCCTGCTGCCCAAGATCAAGCTCAAGCGGGCGGAGAACGCGCTGCTCGACGGCAAGTTCGAGGAGGCGCTGAAGCTCTACGAGGAGATGGGACAGGAGACCTCCCTCACGGCCGAGGCCCGCTCCCAGTTGTTCTCCGGCCAGGCCGAGGCGCTGTTCCACCTGCGCCGCTTCGACGAGAGCATCTCCCTGTGGGAGCGCGTGGTCGCCCTGCGGCCCGACGATCCCTTCGCCCACCAGAACCTCGCGCTGGTGCTCGCCGAAAGCGGCAAACTGCGCGAGGCCGTGGCCCAGCTCGAGAAACTGCTGAAGCTCGACCCCGACGTCCTCGCCGCCCGGGTGGATCTGGTGAACCTGCTCAAGAAACTGGACGAACCGCAGGAGAAGCTCGTCGCCGCGGCGGCCGCCTTCGACGCCTCCCGGGCCAGCGTCGACCGCCGGCTCGGAGCCGCGCTGGAGCAGCAGCAGGGCGACGAGATCGTGCGGCTGCTGGGCTACCTCGTCGAGGTCCCCTCCGAGACGCTCGCCCCGGAGCAGGAGGAGAAGTGCCTGACCCACGCCACGGCCACCGTGCGGGAAAAAGCCGGGCTGCTGGCGGTGCGCACCGAGAAGGGCCGCGCCCGGATGAAGGAGCTCCTCGCGAAGGAAGCCGACCCCACCGTGCGCGCCCTGTGGCAAAAAGCCTTGGCCGGAGACGCCGGGGGGATACCGGAGACGCCATGAGCCTGGTCGAACTGGCGTCGGTGAGCCTGCGCTATGGCCGCCTGCTCGCGCTGGACGGGGTCTCGTTCCGGCTGCAGGCGGGGGAGACCCTCGGGCTCCTCGGCGAGAACGGCGCCGGCAAGACCACCTGCCTGCGCATCCTGGCCGGCCTCCTGCTGCCCACGGCGGGCCAGGTGCGCTTCGCGGGGACGCCGCTCTATCCCCACCCCCAGCGGCTGGCGCGCCGCATCGGATTCATGCCCACCGGGCTGCCCCCCGACGAGCGCGCCTGCGAGACGCTGGACTTTCGCGCCCGGCTGTGCGGCCTCGCGGGGCGCGCCCGCGTCGCCGAGGTGGAGCGGCTCATCGATCTTTGCCAGGCCGGCGACTTCGCCCGGCGCCCCAACGGCGCGCTCTCCACCGGCATGCGCCAGCGGGTGGCGCTGGCGTGGGCGCTGTGCGGGAACCCGGATCTGATCCTCCTCGACGAGCCCTCCTTCGGGCTCGACCCGAGGCAGCAGCTCACCCTGCGTGGGATCATCTCCGACGCCGCCCGGACGAGCGCAGTGATCGTGTCCTCCCACGGCCTGGACGAGCTGGCCCGGGTGGCCGACCGGTTCCTGGTGCTGCACC
The DNA here is from genome assembly GCA_938004375.1 of uncultured Pseudomonadota bacterium. GTDB lineage: Bacteria > Myxococcota_A > Polyangia > HGW-17 > HGW-17 > HGW-17. The sequence goes on along the minus strand of CALKWH010000211.1, from coordinate 35,799 downwards.
ACGGGCGGGTGCGCCACGACGGCCCCGCCCAGGGTTCCCTGCTGGACTTCTTCCTGGAGCTGACGGCCCGGAATGAGGACCAGACCGCGCAGGAGGCCAAGGCGCCCGAAGAGCCGGCCAAGGCGCCCGAAGACCCCACAGAGAAGTCGGAGGACGCGCCATGAGGCCGGTGTTCACCCTCGCGTGGCACGAGCTGGCCCGCACCTGGCGGTCCCCGGCCTTCTACTTCACGGCCGCGCTCTTCCTGTTCTACCAGGGCGTGGTGCTCGCGGTCACCGTGGCCCTGCGCCAGCACCCTTTGTCCCCGCCGGGGCCGCTCCTGGCGCCTTTTTTCGGCGGCCCGTTCTGGTTCTGGCCGCTCCTGATCCTGGTGGTCGTCGAGCTCTCCCACGACGCGATCTCCCGGGAGCGCGCCCACGGCACCCTCGACGCCCTCCGCGCGTCCGCCCTCACCCCGGGGGCCATCGCGCTAGGCAAGTTCCTGGCCATGCTCGCCACCTGGACCCTGCTGTGGGCGGCCACCCTGGTGCCCCTGGCCTTCCTGTGGGCGGTGCTGCCACCGGACGTGACCGTGCCGGCGGGGCCGGTGCTCACGGGCTACGTCGGCGTGGTCCTCGTGGGCGGTGCCGGGCTGGCTCTGGGGCTCTTCTTCTCCTCCCTGACCCCGGACACCCGGCTCTCGGCCATGCTCACCTTCGTCACGTTGTTCGCCTTCGTGCTCGTGAAGATCGTGACCAGCCCGGCGTTCGGCATCGTCCGGGATCCCGTGTGGGTCGCCCGCCTCGACGCCTTCAACCTCTTCGACGTGCTCGAGCGCTTCTCCCGGGGCTTCGTCCACCTGCGGGACGTGACCCTGCTGGGCCTGCTCGTCGCCGGGGGCGTGGCGGGGGCGGGGCGCGTGCTCGGGACCGGGCTGCGCCGCCATAGCCGCTGGGCGCCGGCCGACCTGGCGGCCTGGTTCCTGCTCGCCGGGTTCACGCTGGCCCTGGCCATGCGCCCGGGGCTGTCCTGGGACGTCACCGGACGCCCGGGGCTCGATCCCCGCCTAGAGCGCCGCATCCGGGAGCTCGTGGAGCCCGTGACCCTGTATCTGTTCACCGGGAGTCCGCCGGCCGCCGCGCCCTTCTCCCCGGTTCCCGAGCTCGAGGTGCACCTCGAGCGCATCTGCCGCACCAGCCCGCTTTTGCGCTGGGAGCGCGTGTCCGCCTCCGCCGCCGGCGCCCGCGGCCGGGAGCTGGCCGCCCGCTTCGGCCTGAACCTGTCCACCATGGAGGCGGACTCCACCGGCCTGCTCGAGGGACGGCTGATCGCCGCCACCGCGGTCCGTCACCACGGGATTCGGCTCTCCGATCTGTTCGTCATGGACCTGCGCGAGGATGGCGTCGTCTTTCACGGCGTGGCCCTCCAGGGCGCCCTGACCCGCGCGCTGGCCCGCCTCCAGCGCCCGGACGACAGCGCCTGGTGCTTCACCCGCGGACACCAGGAGCGGCTGACCTCGGATCCCGGCGCCGGCGGTCTCTCCCGCCTGGCGGCCGGACTTCAGTTCGCCGGCGTGTCCGTGCGCGAACTGGACCTGCTCTCCCCCGTGCCCGTCACCTGTCGCGTGGTGATCGCCGCGGACCCGTCCAGCGAGCTGCTGCCGGTCGAAGAGGAGCACCTCGCCGCCGCGCTGCGGGAGGGTCGCACGGGGCTCGTCCTGAGCTCCCGGGGGGGACACGCCCTGCCCGCCTCGTGGGCGGCGGTGGCGCGGGACTGTCACCTGGGCTTTCACGGCGCCGTCGTCGAGGATCCGGGCCGCGCGCTGCGCCCGGACGAACCCGGCCGCCTCGTCATCCCCTGGCCGGAGAAGAACGGCCGCCTCGTGCTCACCCGCCCCGCGGCGGTCACCGCCGGCCCCGGGACCGAGGTGCTGCTCGCGGCCTCGTCCCAGGCCGTCCTGGTACAGCCCGGCACCGGACGCGTCCTCTCCGGACGTGAAGCCCCCCTGGCCGCGCGCTCGGGGACGGACTGCGCCGCCCGCATGTTGCTGTTCGGCTTCTCGGACGCCTTCGGCAACGACCGCCTCGCCCCCGGCGGCCAGAGCCCGGACGCCTCGGCCGGCTGGCTCCTGACGCAGCTGCGCTGGGCGGCCGCCGAGACCACCGAGGAGCCCATGGCGGCCTTTTCGATGGAACACCACAAACTGGTGCTGCCCCAGGGGCAGGTGAACCGGCTCCAGACCTTCGCCCTCGTGTTGTGGCCGCTGTTCGCGCTCGCGGTGGGGCTGTGGGTCGCCCGGAGGCGGGCGGGCCTCGCGGCCCGGAGGCGTCGCCCATGACCGACGAACGCACCCCTCATCCTTCCACGTCCACGACCGACGAGTCCGCCCCGGACCCCGCCCCCGCCGAAGGACTGCGGTTCGCTTCCGCGCTCCCCGTCCCCCGGGCGCTCCCCTGGACCCGCGTCGTGCTCTACGGCGCGGTGCTGGCCGCCGGACTCGCCTGGTTCTTCTGGCGCACGACCGCGCCCGCGACGCCCCGGGAGGTGTTCCGAAACGCCGACCGTATCGACGCCCTGGAGTGGCCCGACTCCGGCACCCGGCTCGCGGCCACGGACGAGGGCTGGGAGGTGACCCACGCCTCCTGGGACCGCGCCGCGGCCGATCCCACACAGGTGCTCGCCCTGCTGGACCGACTCAAAAGCGCCCGCGGTCTGCCGCTTCGCCGCGTCCCGCCGGACTTCCGCCCCGTGGGGCGCCTGATCGTGTCCGCCGCCGGCGCCCGGCGCACCCTGGTCTGGCACGCCGCCGGGGCCGACGCCGTGGTCGAGGCCGGGGACCAGCGGTTCCTGGTGCCCTCCTTCCCGGCGGATCAGTTGTTCCCCGCCCCCGAGAGCCTGGTCACCCGCCGCCTCCTGGTGCGGGATCCCACCGGGGCCGGCGAGCTCTCGGTCACGGTCGTCACCGCCGAGGGCGAGCGTCGTTACCGCCTCCGCCGGGACGGCGACTACTGGTACATCCCGGGCACCCACGCCCACTTGTTGCACACCCCCGCCGTGGTCCGGCTGCTCTCCGACCTGCGCGAGCTCTCCTTCCGCCGGCTCTTGCCCGCCCCCGCCACGTGGCCCTCCCTGGTCGATTTTTCCTTCACCCACGAGGGACGCACCTGGCGGCTCGCCCGGGTCGCCGGCGCCTGCCCCGAGGGGGAGCTCGCCGTGGCCCGGCAGGACGGCCGCTGGCTCGCGGGGTGCGTCGCGGCCCGGGCCTGGGCCCGCCTGGTCCCGACGCTGCCGGCGCTGTTGGAGCCGCGCCTGGTTCCCCCGTCTGACGGCGGGGGAACTTGGGACCGCATCGAGCTGCGCCATCGGGGCTCACCCGCGCTGCGCCTCGCCCGGGGTGAGAAGGGCTGGACCTTCGAGGACGGCACTCCCGCCGACGCCGCGACCTGCGCCGGGCTCATCGAGCGATGGACCTCGTCCAACGTGCTCGGGCTCGAGCCGCTCCTGCCCACGGACCAGGCCGACACCCAGGTGTTCCTCCGGCAGGGAGAACACGAGTTCTATTTCCACGTGATGGCCATCGGGGACGCTTTCTATGCCGTGCGCCAGGGGGAGCGGCGCCGGGCCCGGATCCCGAAGGACCTGTTCGAGTTGGTGCGCCCCGATCCCGTCTGGTGGCGCGACCGGCGCGTGTTCCCCCACGACGACGTCGTAAAGATCCAGCGCGCGGCCGAAGGCTTCCGCGAGACCTGGGTGCGGGAGGCCGACGGTACCTGGCGCGCCCTCGAGCCCCTGGATCTGCCCTATCCGCCCGAGCTCGTCACCGAGGTGATCCCCCGGCTGCTGGCCCTGCGCGCCGACGCTCCCGGGACGACCGAGTCCGCCCCCGTGGAGTCCGCCATCCCTTCCCGGCCGGCCGTGCTGTGGACCCTCACGCGCACAGACGGCAGTTCCATCCGGTTGTGGGTCGACCCCACGGCGGGCGTGAGCCGCGCCCTCGGCGACGGACCGAAGACCGCCCTGCGCCTGTCGGCGGCCGACGAGGGCTTCCTGCTGCAGCCCCATTTCCTCCCCCACCGGCCGGCCTGGGAGCTCGCCCGGGCCCGGGGAGCCGTGTTCCGCTTCGCCGACGGCCGCACGATCGAGCTCGAGCGGCGCGACTCCGCCTGGCTGTGGACCGCCCCCGAAGGAAAGAAACTCCTGCCGGCCGACGCGGCGGGCGCCTTCCTGGTGCGGCTGGGAAAGGCGCTCGACGAGGCATCACCCTGGGATCTGGGGACGATCCCCGACTGCCCGATCCGCCTGTCCTTCACCTCGGATCTCGGGCTCCCGCAGGCGTTCTGTCTCGAAGCCTACGCCGGGATCAACCCCGCCGGAACCCCGTCCGGCGGGACCCCGACCGCCGGGACCGCGACTCCCGGGACTCCGTCCACGGGGACCCCGACCCCCGGCTATTTGCTCCTGGCCCGCGCGGGGCTCCCGGGCCGCTCGCTCTTGCCCGCGTCCTTCCTCTCCCTGTTCGCCGTGCCCTGACCTGCGCGGCGTCGGCTATGGATAGCAGTCCTTCTCGGTGGCAAAAGGCCGGCACTTGTGGCTCAGGCCCGCCGGGATCGGCCGGATCAGCGACGGCGTGTAGAACTGGAAGAACTCGAGGCCCATGCGGAAGACCACCTGCAGCCGGATCTGGACGCCCACCGCGGTGAAGTCCCGCGCAGGCATCCGCCCGGGGTCGGGGGTCGAGTCGTGACGGTAGCTCAGGTACGCCGGGCCGGCCGAGACGGAGAAGTTGCGGGAGAACAGCGTGGCGGTGAGGCCGAGGTAGACATTCTTCCCCGTGGTGTCGTAGGAGACGCGGTTCGTGCAGGGACTGTCACCGCTGACGCAGCGGTCCACCGCGCTGACGCCCCCGTACACGAGCGTGGCGCGGGGATAGAACCAGGGGTTCCCCCGCTTCGTCGGCAGATCCACGTCCACCCGGAGCTGGTCCGCGCGCACGGTGGTCTGTCCCTTCTCTTCGTCCACCCACGACACCACGGCCTCGGGGGCGAGATCGTGGGGGGCGTACCCCACGCCCACCCCATAATGATCGAACCACACGCCCACGGCCACCCCCACCGAATAACTCAGCGGTCCGTCCGTGGCGGTGGATTCCCCCTCGTAGGTCCGCTCCCCGCGGGTGAGGGGATACGCGCCGGCCCACAGTTCGGCGTAGCAGCCGGAGAGCACGAGGAGCGACAGCACCGGCAGGATTCGGGATGAGCGCATGGGCACCTCCGTGAGTCAGGATTGACGATGTTTGAGGCGTCTGTCAAGTAGCGTCAAACCTCACCCCTCCGCGTCCGGCGCCAGCTCGCGCTCCAAGGCCTCGAGCTCCCCCTCGGCGGGCGCCTCCCCCGCATAGGCCAGCCGCTCCAGGCGCTCGATGCGCTCGGGCGGCGGGATACGGGCGGCCAGCGCCTGACGCGGGGAGAGCTTGGCGTAGCGCTCCCGATCGTAGCGGCGGCAGACCTGGCGCAGCAGCCACAGGGCGCGCACCGGCAGGCTCATGAGGCGCACCAGGATCTGGCCCCGGGGGCGCGCCAGGGAGACGACGTGAAAGCCGGCCTTCTCGAAGCGGACCTCGACCGCGGCTGCGGGCAGGAAGAACCGGCCCTCGTCGTCCGTCTCGGCGCGGCCCGCAGCGCCATGCTCCTGCCAGGTGACGACGACTCCGGCCAGCGGACGGCCGCTCTCCCACACCTGAACCTGGCCATGGAACCCCGGGCGACGCCAGGGCACGAAGGTGCGGGAGGCGGGCGGTGCAAACTCGAGCTCGGGCGCCTCCTCGGGCGGCGGCACCTCCCGCTTCTTGCCGCGGCGGCGCCAACGCGCTCGGACCACCGGGAATAGGGCGACGAGGATCAGCACCAGGCCGACCATGGGCCCCATCCACCGCCAGGAAAACCGGCCGCCCTGCGCGCCCCCGGCCGGAAACGGCACCAGCGCCCAGCAGGGATGATGCAGCTCCGATCCCGGGTGTCGCAGGACGACCCAGCCCCGGCCCGAGAAGGACACTCGGCCCCGCGCGTCCGATTTCGCGGTGGCGCCGTCACCCACCTCGACGACCAGGGCCGGCAGGGGCCGCCCGTCGGCCGCGTCGACGATCACCGCGCCGTCGCGCGCGGGCTCGAACCGGCACGCGCCGCGCACGGTGAACTCCCAACCCTCGGCGCCGGGCAGCAGGATCCAGATCGCGAGCGTCCACCACATGGGCGGCAGGATAGCACGTCAGGGGGGCATTTTCGACAGCCGTGTCAGGGAGAGGCCGTTGATCAGCGCGTGGGTCAGCATGGCGGGCCAGAGGGCGCCGGCGTACTCGGTGAGCGCGCCCAGCAGCCAACCCATGACGACCGCCCACAGAGTCCACGGCCACAGCCTGCGGACAGCGGGCCAGTGCAGGACGCCGAAGACGAGCCCCTGAAACCACAGCCCGACGAACGGCATCAGGATCCCGCGGAAGACCCACTCCTCGGCCACCCCCGAGACCAGCGCCAGCGGCCACGGCCCCAGGCCCAGCAGCGGACGGACCGCGGACGCCAGCTCCGCCTGCACCTCCCCCAGGGGCCGCCAGCGGACGGCCAGAGAGTTGGTCCCGACGACGAGCGCCGCCAGGGCCACCGCCGCGACGCCGGCCCAGGGGGTTCCACCGGCCACCGGTACCAGGGGGGCGCCCCAGTACCGGGCGTTGAGGGCAGCCACGAGGCCGGCGCCCACGATGAACAAGGAGTACGCGAGAAGGACCCACAGGGCCCCGGCGACCGAGGGTCCGGGAAGGGGATCGACGCTCACGGGCCGCTCACCCGCGGGGCTTGCCGCGGCCCGGATCGAACAGGGGGGCGAGATCCAGCGCGCGACCGGCGGCCGGCGGTGACTTTTCGTTCCCGTCCGGTCTCCCGACCGCGTCCGACGGCTCGACCGCGTCCGGCGGCTCGACCGCGTCCGGCGGCTCGACCGCGTCCGGTTTCTCGACCGCGTCCGGCGGCTCGACCGCGTCCGGCTTCCTTGCCGGCGAAATCATCTCCGACACCTCTTCCTCCTCCGGCGTCCCCATGCGGTCCTTCGGGACGAGCCTCGGCACGCCGTCGGACGGGGTCTTGAGGGTCGGCAGCGGTCCGGTCCCCTTGCGCGGCGCCGTCTCGAACAGATCCCGCACGTCGGCGAACTCCTCGGGGGAGGTGACCAGGTTCACGCTCTCGCCCACCTGCATGAACGCGTCCGAGAGCTCCTGCCAGATCACGGTGGAGCCGCCCACCTCGCCATGGATGGGCTGGGCAAACGCACGGGCCACCCGGGAGACGGTGATCTTCCGGGCGTCCTCGATGACCAGGCCGTATTGTCCGTCCACGGCGAACAGCAGCCCCTCCTCGGCCATCCGGGCGCAGATGCGCTCGATCATGGCCGGCGTGTCCCCGAGGGCCAGCGCCAGGGACTGCGCGTCGTGCAGCTCGCGGTTGTGGTACATGAAGTCCAGCACGGACCAGGCCCGCCAGGCGATGGGCTCGCCCGGGAAGACCGCCCACCGGCTCTCGGTGATGCGCCGGGCCTCGAGATAGGAGAACCGCTGGACCACGTACGAGATGGCCGACCCCAGCAACAGGATCAGCCAGATGTAGTAGATCCACATCAGCACCAGGAAGAGCACGCCGATCTCCCCGTAGATGCCAAAGTACTTGCTCGTGAAATAGCGCGAGACCAGCTCGCGGGCGATCTGGAACAGGGCGAACGAGACCAGCGCTCCCACCAGGGCAGCCGAGGCCTTGACGAAGGGGGTGGGCACCAGCTTGTTGACCAGGAAAAAGAAAAAGATGAGCAGCAGGTGCCCGAGCCAGATGCTCGAGAGCACGGGGAAATCGGTGCGGCGCAGGAACACCAGGATGGCCATGAGCGGCAACAGGCTGGCCAGCGTCCAGTAGGTGGAGAACTGGTGGAAGAACGGCCGCTTCTCCCGGGTCCCCCAGAGAGCGTTGAGCGCGCTCTCGACCGAGACGAACACCCACACGCTGATGACGAGGGTGAAGACGGCACCGACGGTCCCCAGGTACTCGCCCCGGATGCGGGAGGCCAGCTTGCGGATCATGGAGATGGCTTCGATGCCGAAGGAAGGGAAGAGCTGGCGGCCGACGTAGTTGGCGAGGGCGGAGACGTGCTCGCTCTGGCCCAGGGCGTCGATGAACCACAGGCTCAGGGCGGCCAGCGGCACCAGCGAGAACAGGCTCTCGAACGCGAGCGAGCTCGCCATGCGGAAGCAGTCGCGCTGATCCCACAGGCGGACGACGTGGACCATGAAACGATAGGTGGCCACCAGCCAGCGCACCACCGGGTGGAACTGGTACAGCGGCCGTCCCAACCGGCGTCGGATGCGCGAGAGGGGGATCACCGGGGCTTCCCCCCGTCCCCGCCGTCAGGCCCGTCTACGTCATCATCTGACTGCGCGAGGGCCAGGCGGTACAGGTTGTAGAAGCCCGAGCCCACGCCCAGCAGCACGCCCAGGAGCATCAGCCACGGGCTGGTGTCGAGGCGGCGATCGAGGTACAGCCCACCGACCACGCCCACGGCCACGGCGATGCCGAGCTCCAGCCCGGCCAGCGAGATTCGTGACAACAGCGTGTTCGTCTTCAAGGCATCACCTGCGATTCGGAGCGGTTGGTTGGCCCGACGACCGATCGGACAATAGAAAATTTTCAGCGGCAATGCAAACGGAAATGCCTCACGGGATCAGGGCGTCTCGGGGGGACCGGGCGGGGTTTCCTCCGGTTCATCCCCGGCGGAGTGGCCCTCGGCGGTCCCTTCGGGCACGCCCAATTCCTCGTCCAGGCCCTCCTCGGGTCCGTTCCCGGCGCCGTCGCCGGCGACCTCGGTGACCTCGTCGGCCTCCTCGGGCCGGATGTGCTCGGCCGGCAGGATGGTGATGTCGCGGATCGTGTCGTCAGCCGGCAGTTTCATGATGGTGAAGCCCATGGTCAGGCGGCTGATCACGCGAATCTGGGAGATGGCGACCCGGATCAGGTTGCCCTTCTCGGTCAGCGCGATGAGGTGATCCCCCTCGGAGACGACCTTGGCGGCCGCCAAAAAGCCGTTGCGCTCGTTGGTGCGGATGCCCAACAACCCCTTGCCGCCCCGGTGATGCACGGAGAAGTCCGGCGCCGGCGAGCGCTTGCCGAAGCCGCGCTCGGAGATCGAGAGCACGGTCTTCTCGTGCTCGTCCGGGTCGAGGATGGCCAGGGACACCACGTGGTCCAGGCCCCGCAGGCCGATGCCCCGCACGCCCCGGGCCGCGCGCCCCATGGGCCGCACGTCGGTCTCCGGGAAGCGGGCGACCAGGCCGGTGTGGGTGGCCAGCAGCACGTCGTGGCCCCCGGTGGTCAGCCGCGCGTCGATCAGGTCGTCCCCCTCGTCGATGGACACGGCGATGATGCCGTTCTGGTTGATGTTGGAGTAGTACATCAACTCGGTCTTCTTCACGACGCCCCGGCGGGTGGCGAAGAAGATGTAGTACCCGCTCTCGATGGCGGGCACCGGCATCATGGCCACCACGCGCTCGTGCTCCTGCAGCCGCAGGAAGTTCACCAGCGGCCGCCCGCAGGACGTGGGCCCGGACTTGGGCAGGCAGTAGGCCTTCTCCTTGAAGACCCGCCCGGTGTTGGTGAAGAACAGCACCGTCGACCGGGCGGTGAGCGCGAGGATGTGCGTGACCACGTCGTCGTCGTCGCGCAGCTGGGCACCCCGCTTCCCCTTTCCGCCGCGCCCCTGGGCGCGGAACATGTCCACCGGCATGGTCTTGATGTAGCCGCTGCGGGTGAAGGTGAGGATCAGGGGCACGTCCTCGATCAGGTCCTCGGTGTCCAGATCGCCGCTGTCCTCCAGGATCTCGGTCTTGCGCTCGTCGCCGTATTTCTCGCGGATCTCCGTGAGCTCGGCGATCATCAATTCCCGCAGGAGCTCCTCGCTGGCGAGCAGCGCCTCGAGGTGGCGGATCTGGTCGGTGAGCTGCCGGTACTCGCCGGCGAGCTTCTCCTGCTGCAGGCCGGTCAGGCGCTGCAGGCGCATGTCGAGGATGGCCTGCGCCTGGCGCTCGGTGAGCCGGTAGTGGGCGTCGGCCCGGGCCACCTCTTCGGCGTTGAAGCCGGCGCGCTCGAGGAAGGCCCCCAGGCCGGTGAAGTCGTGGGCCTGCAGGCGGCCGCGGGCCTCGTCGGCGTCCTTGGAGGTGCGGATCAGTTCGATCACGCGGTCGATGTCCATGGAGGCCACGCCCAGGCCCTCGACGATCTCCCGCTTCTCCATCGCCTCGCGCAGCTCGAACTCGCTGCGCCGGATGATCACCTGGCGGCGGTGCTCGAGGAACTTCTCGAGCAGGTCCTTGAGGTTGAGCAGCCGCGGGCGGCCGTCGACGATGGCGATCATGTTCACGCTGAAGTTGGTCTGCAGCTGGGTGTGCTTGTAGAGGTTGTTCAGCACGATGTCGGCCACGGCCTCGCGCTTGACGAACACCACCACCCGGATGCCGTCCTTGTCGCTCTCGTCGCGGATGTCCGAGATCCCGTCGATGACCTTCTCCTTGACCAGCTCGGCGATGCGCTCGATGAGCTGGGCCTTGTTGACCTGGTAGGGGATCTCGGTGATGACCAACGCCTGGCGGTCGTTCTTGAGCTCCTCGATCTCGACCCGGCCGCGCATGGTGATGCGCCCGCGGCCCGTGCGGAAGGCGTCGACGATGCCCGCGCGCCCCAGGATGGTCCCGCCGGTGGGGAAGTCCGGGCCGTGCACGTACTGCAGAAGGTCCCGCACGTCGAGCCCGGGCTCCTTCAGAAGCGCGATCAGGGCGTTGACGATCTCGGTCATGTTGTGGGGCGGGATGTTGGTGGCCATGCCCACCGCGATGCCGGAGGCGCCGTTGACGAGCAGGCAGGGGAAGCGGGTCGGCAGCACCGACGGCTCCATCTCCTTGTCGTCGTAGTTCGGGATGAAGTCGACGGTCTCCTTCTCGATGTCGGCGAGCATCTCGGTGGCGAGGCGCGCCATGCGCACCTCGGTGTAGCGCATGGCCGCGGGAGGATCACCGTCGATGGAGCCGAAGTTGCCCTGGCCGTCCACCACCGGGTACCGCATGGAGAACGGCTGGGAGAGCCGCACGAGGGCGTCGTAGATGGCCAAGTCGCCGTGCGGGTGGAAGCGGCCCATGGTGTCGCCGACGATGCGCGCGCTTTTCTTATATGGTCCCGTGGGGGAGTTCTTCAAAAGGTGCATCGTGTACAGGATGCGCCGGTGCACGGGCTTGAGGCCGTCGCGCACGTCGGGCAGCGCGCGGGAGACGATGACGCTCATCGAGTAGTCGAGGAACGAGCGCTGCATCTCCTCGGAGATGCTCACGGGCACGATGCTGGGTCTCTCTTCTTGCAGCTTGTCACTCATGGATCTGTCCTTTGGCCACCGCCGCCAGGAACGCCTGCACCACCATGGGATCGAATTGGGTGCCGGCGTTGGCCCGCAGCTCGTCGAGGGCGACCTGCATGGGCAGCGCCTTGCGGTAGGAGCGGTCCGAAGTCATGGCGTCGTAGGTGTCGGCGACGGCGATGATGCGCCCCATCAGGGGGATCTCCTCGCCGCGGAGCCCCTGGGGGTAGCCCTGGCCGTCGTAGCGTTCGTGGTGGCAGTACACGCCCGAGATCAGGTGCCGCATGAACGGGATGGGCTCGAGGATCTGCTTGCCCATCTCGGGGTGGCGGCGGAACATGCGGATCTCGGGGGCGTTGAGCTTGCCGGCCTTGTTCAACTTCTGGGAGGAGATGCCGATCTTGCCGATGTCGTGGAGCTGGCCGGCGAAGAAGATGTCCTCGACGATCTGGGGTTCGAACCGGAGCTCGTCGGCGATGATGCGGCTGTACTCGGCCACGCGGTCGGAGTGGCCGCGGGTGTAGGGATCGTTCTGCTCGATGGCCCGCGCGAAGCCCAGGATGGACTGCACGAAGTTCTCCTGCAGCTGGCGGTTGGCCTCGAGGAGCTCGCGGTTGGCGCCCTGGAGCTGCTCCACCAGGCGCGTGTTCTCCAGCGCGGCGGCGGCCTTGGTCGCCAGGATGTGCAGGAACTTGCGGTGGCCCTCGGTGAAGACGGTGCGCCGCGTGAAGGACACCGCCGCCAGCAGGCCGAGCATGCGCCCGGGCACCTGCAGCGGCACGGCGCAGAAGGACACCGTCGGCCCCGGGGCGCCCGCGCCCTGTAAAAAGGCCTGCCCGTCGGCGCCCTGCACCAGCAGCGACGGCTCCCGGGCCAGGGCCTCGGACGCGGCCCGCTCGTTCAGGGCGAGGTCGGCCGCGGCCATGGGGCCCGTGCGCACCTGGGTCCCCGGATCCCACTGGGGCGCCGGGGTGGGGAAGATGCTCAGGTGCAAAAAGTCCGCCTGGGTCTCCTGCCAGGAGGCCTCGGCGATCTCCTGCAGGATGCGCCGCGAGTCGCTCTCGTGGGCGATGGTCTCGGCGATGCGGTACAGGTTCACGGTCTCGCGCAGGGTGATGTTCTCGCGCACCAGTCGCTGGCGATCGAAGCCGCGGTCGAGCACCGAGAGCACCTCCTCCATCTTGAAGGGCTTGAGGATGTAATCGTCGGCGCCCACTTTCATGGCCTGGACGGCGGTCTCGATGGTGCCGTAGCCGGTCATGATCACCTTGACCAACTGGTAACCCCGGTTGTTGATCTCGGTCATCAGTTCCAGGCCGTTCATCTGCGGCATCATGAGATCCGAGAGCACGGCGTCGTAGTGCTCCTCCTCGAGCTCGACCAGGGCGTCGGCGCCGGAGGACACCGCGACGACCTCGTACCCCTCGGCCGAGAGGAAGTCCTCGAGGACCTCGCGGATCACCATTTCGTCATCCACCACGAGGATCGTGCGTCGTTCGTTCGAGATCATCCGGGCTCCATGGAGTCAGACGGGACCGTCCGGCAAAAGTGCCGCGCCCAATATATATGAACGAGGGAAAACGTCAACCCAAAGAAAGGCAATCTGACGTGTAGCAGTATTGTTTTACCGTTCGAGGGGATGGAAATCGGAACCGCTTACCCGCAAAGCGGGTTGCACAGACCAGCCCAGGGTTGAGTCGACCGTTCTTGCGGTCGTCAACCCTGGGATCATCGCAAAAAAAAGAAATCACCCACGCTCTTTTACCGCACCCTGCAATCCATTACGACGGTATTATCCAATCTGACCAAGGCCATCAGAACGTCTGGGAGGCGATGGCGCGGATGCACTGGCGCATCACGACGAAGTCGAGGTCGGTGATGATGGAGTAGCCGATGCCGTGGTGGGAGAACAGCGCGACCATGCGGCCGCCGGGGGTGGTGGAGACGTAGTCCTCCTCGTCGACCTTGTCCAGGGCCTCGGCCGAGTTCAGTTCCACGAGGTCGGGGATCATGTCGGGGCGGAACATGAACACGGTCACCCGCTTGCCGTTGACGTTGTAGAACAGTTGCACGGCCTCGCGGTCGTGGAAGCGGCTCATGCGGCCGCCCTCCATCTTGCCGCCCCAGGAAGCCAGCTGCGGGGGCGGGGCGTAGAAGCCGGACTTGGTGGCGTACCAGCGGGCGATGGAGTCGGAGTCGGGCGTCTGGATCTCGGCGGGGAGCGGCCGCACGTGCTCGACCACCAGGTTCTCCATGATCTGCGGGGAGATGAACTTCTTCTTGAGCCGCGAGATCGCGGGAGACGAGAAGCGCTTCATTAGGTTGCGCCCACCCGCGGCCGGGGCGGCGGCCGGGGCGACGGCGGTCACCTGGGGAGCATCGGAGCGCTCCATGGCCAGCTCGGTGGGGGCCGGGACGCCGGGCCGCGCCGGAGCGCGCTCGACGAAAAACCAGGCAAAGCCGCCGTAGACGGCCAGGGCGAACACGGCCGCAGCGGCGCCCAGGCGCAGGAAGTTGAACGCCAGCTCGCGGCCGCCCGAGGCCGAGACCTGGGCGCGGATCCGGGCGCACAGGTCCTCGGGCGCCTTCTCCATGGGGAGCCGGCGCACCAGATCCTTGAGCTCCCGGGCCTCCTCGAAGACGGCCGTGCAGCGGCGGCAGTGCTTGAGGTGCTCCTCGACCTCGTGGCTGTCCTGCCGGGAGATCTCGCCATCGATGAACAGGGTGATCAGTTTTTCGACTTCGCGGCAATCCATGACTTCGCTACGCTCCTCGCACTAGAACGGGATGATCTGACCGGATTTCGTGGTCTCCGACCCATCGGTCTGGTTCATATTCAAAATAATCTCCTTCATGCGTTTGCGCGCCCGGAACAGGCGGCTCATGACCGTGCCGATGGGGCACTCCATGATGTCCGCGATCTCCTGGTAGGAGAACTCGTGGACGTCGCACAGCACCAGGGGCAGGCGGAAGTCCGCCGGGAGCTGGTCCAGGGCCTGCTGCAGCTCGGCGGCGAGCAGGCGGCGTTCGCCGGCGCCGGAGCGGGAGTCCGGGTCCGCGGTGGCGTTGATGGTCACGTCGTCGAAGGACGAGAACATCGCCGCCGTGCGTTTGCGCTCGTTGTAGCGGTCGTAGAACAGGCGGGTCATGATGCGGAACATCCACGCCTTGAAGTTCGTGCCACGCTCGAACGTATCGAAATATTTGAACGCTTTCAGGTAGGTGTCCTGGACGAGATCCCGGGCCACCTCCTCGTTGCGCGTGAGCTTCATCGCCGTGCCGTACAGGGCGTCCATCACCGGCGAGGCCAGCGTCATGAATTCCTTGGATCGATCCTTCTTCCAGCCGAGCAAGGTGCCTCCTTCGCCGGCGCGGCCCCGCAGGGTCGAAACTGGGGTCGCGTCCGGCAGTCGGGGAAACGCCCCCACCGCGTCCGGTATTCCGGCGCGGCGTGAGGTTTTTCACTCCCCGTGTGTCGTGGCCCACGCCTGGTTCCGCGCCAGGCGCCAGGCGGGCAGCGCCGCGTACACCGCCCCGCGCCAGGGCGGCTCCCGCCAGAAGCCGGGGATCGTCACGGCGGCGGCGGCGGCCTCGCGGAACGCGCCGTGGTAATTCGGTCCCACGTGGGGGCAGACGGCCACGCAGGTCTCGCACCCGAAGAACCTCCCGCCGCCTTTGGCGCGCAGGTCGTCCGGCGGGTCGTCCTTCGCGGCCGTGGTCCAATAACTCAGGCAGCGCCGGGCGTCCAGCCGACCATCTTTACTTAACGCCCCTCCCGGACAATCCCGGATGCACCGGTTGCACCGCGCACAGGGCCGGGGGGCCGGGTCGGTGGGCGGAAGCTCCAGGTCGACCAACAACTCGCCCAGGACCACGTTGGGCCCCACGCCGGGCACGATCAGGCAGGTGTTCGTGCCGATGAAGCCCAGCCCGGCCGCGACGGCCAGGTGGCGCTCCGGCAGCGGGGCGGTGTCCACGCAGACCCGCCACCGGCAGGGCGCGCGTTCGTTTAGTTCCAGCGCGACGGTCGTCAGCGCCCGGCGCACCCGGACGTGGTAGTCCTCGCCCCAGGCGTACCCGGCGATGGCGGGCGGCGGCGACGGCGGGAAGCTCACCTCGTGGGGGAACGCGGCGCACACGATGGACCGGACGCCCGGCAGCACGTTTTCGGGATCCGCCTTGAGCTCCAGGTGCTCTTTCAGGTAATCCATGCCCGCGGCGTTCCCGGCGGCGAGCCAGGCCCGCGCCTCCTTTGGGATCGTCATCTTTTCCGCCCGGACCACCCCCGTGGCCACCGCCCCCTGTAGTTCACATCTGGCTGTGATGAAATCCCTCAAATATTCAGAAGGCAACACGGTCACTCACCGGGTATTACTACGGCCGGACCGGAGTTCAGCCAACAGGACGCCGATTTCCCCAGATGGGTGATCCCACAAGCATTGCCACCACCGGAGACCTTTGTGACTGTTGTCAGTCCCCCCACGAGCACAGGAGCGTTTCCGCCGCTCCCCCAGCCCCAACAGTACACGGTTCCGTCATTCTTCAACGCGCAGGTCTTGGTGTCGGAGGCGGAAATGTTTTGGATCGCAGTCAAAGGAAGCACCACCGGGGAAACTTCCATGCGTCCATTCGTGCTGTCTCCCAATCCGAGAGCACCGCTCTCATTTCGGCCCCAGCAGTAAACTGAACCAGAACTGGTCATCCCGCAGGTGTGGCGATACCCGCACGCAATTTCAGAGAAATTATTGATTGTCACAACCTGTACGGGGACGGAACTGTTCACCGACGAGGCATTCCCCAGTTGTCCGTATTGATTGTATCCCCAGCAAAAAGCGCGGCCATCCCCCGACACGGCACAAGAATGGTTGTCGCCAACCGCGATGTCTACGACTCCTGTCAGGCCTTGCACCGGCACCGCAGTCGGACTGTTGATGATTGTGTTGTTGCCTAACTGCCCGTAATTATTGGCTCCCCAACAAAGAACGGACCCATCCGTCAGCAGGCTGCAGGCGTGAGTCATGCCAATACGCACCTTCGATGCATTGGAAAGCCCGAGAACAGAAACCGGAAGGTTTTTATTGACGGTCGTCCCATCCCCCAGTTGCCCCGAAGCATTCAAGCCCCAGCAACGGACAGTGTGATCTGCCAGCACCATGCACGTCGATCTGTCCCCAGTGGAGAGATCCACGACCGAAGTCATCCCCGTTGGTTGTACGGGGACGGAACTGTCGGAGGTATTCCCGATCCCCAACTGACCAGCAGAATTGCTCCCCCAACATCGTGGCGTACCATTCGACAGTCGAATGCAACGATGCGGGTTGCTCAGATCCCTGCCAATGGCAACTTGTTTGATTTCATTACAGTTAATCGTCTCCAAATCGCATGTGGCGTCACACGATAACAATCCACCATAGAGATAATTTTGGCTTGCACAGGATTCCCCACCCAGATCCGACCCATCACACGACTCCTGCTCCGGCTGCAGAACACCATCACCGCAATGACCTACGCAGAGCGCCTCGTCGAAGCTGCAGTCCGACGTGCAGGAGAGTTGCCCCGCATAATACCCGAGTGAGTGGCAAGATTCTCCGTTTAGATTATCCTGATCACATGATTCGGAATAACTGGATTGCACGACGGAATCACCACACCTGCCCATCGATGAACACTGCGTCAGGTTGTAACGGCACTGATCATCACAAGCAAGCAGACCGCCGTAATACCCCAGGGAAATGCAGGATTCTCCGTCCATGTTCGTCAGATCGCACTCCTCCCCCTGCAACGTCTGAAGCAAACCATCTCCACAACGCCCCTGCGCGACGCAATCGGTCGTGTCGAAGCTCCGGCAGTTGGATGCGCAGGCGAGCGTGCCCCCGTAGTATCCCAACGCCGAGCAGGAACTCGAGTCCAGATTTGAACCGTCACAGACCTCTCCCTCGGCGGCTTGGATGACCGCGTCGCCACACCGACCGACCTCGGAGCAATCCGAGTCGTCGAGTATGCAGAGATTCGTGCAGGTGAGTTGCCCCCCGTAATAACCCAAGGTCTGGCAGGACTGCCCTTGCAGATCGTTCAAATCACACTCCTCGTCACCATGAACGATTCCGTCTTGACATATGGGAGAACATTGGCTGGATTCCATTCCCACACAGTCCCAGCCCTCTTCGACTTCGCAAGACGCCGAACAACCATCATAACTTCGCTGATTCCCATCATCGCAGGTCTCGGCGCCTTCGATGTATCCGTTGCCGCAAGCGTTCTCGCAAAGGGAAATGTCAAATCGGCATTGTGGACCACAACTCAAAGACCCTCCTCCAAATCCCAGGCTTTGACAAGTCTGTCCGCCGAGGAGCGTGCCGTCACACTCCTCCCCATCGGTCACGTCGATGGCGTTGTCTCCACATTTCCCACCACAATCGGTGAGATCAAATGTGCAGTTTTCGTTGCACCCTAAGACGCCAGTCAGGTTGTAGTGCTGGAGGGTGGCACATGACTGATCGCCGACGTTCCGATCACAATCCTCACCGGGGTCGATAAAGCCATCCCCGCAGGTATCCATATGGGTGGTTTTGGTCTCACAGGAAAACAATAATAGAAATAAAAAGATTAAAAATCTATGCATTTCTCGCCTCCACACCTGAAGATATCTTCACAACATCGAAAGGACAATATCTAATTGTTTCACAACGTCCACATCTCGCCGTCGGCGGGGAAGAAGAGTGCGTCGGGGAGCTTGCCGTCGGGGCCGGCGGCGGCGGCGTTGGCGGCGGTGGCGTCGTCGGTGTGGATGGCGGCCACGCGGCGGGCGCCGAACCCGGGGAGCGCCTCCACGAGCTCGCGGGCGTGGATGTGGACGGGCACGATGGGGGTCGGCAGCGTGCACTCCACCACCAGCACGTCGGCCCCGCGGGAGAGGTCGTAGAGCGCCGGGCATAGCACGGTGTCCCCCGAGAAGGCCACCGTCGTTTCGGCCGTCCTCAGCGAAAAGCCCAGGGACTCGGGCTTGTGGGCCATGGGGTGGGGGGTGACCACCCAGTGGAGATCGTCCCAGGACGCGAGGGGTCCGGCGGGGTCCCACTCGTGGACGCGCAGTTCGAAGGGCAGGCCCCAGCCGTCGTACATCAGCTCGCAAAGCGCGTCCAGATGGCGCTGCAGGCCGGCCGGACCGAGCAGGTGGAGCGGCTGCGTGCGCCGGTCGATGCTCTGGAAGTGCATGAGCAAAAAGGGCAGCCCGGCCAGGTGATCTCCGTGGAAATGAGTGATCGCCACCGCCCGCAGCCGGGCGAGATCCACGCCGAAGCGGTTGGCGTGGGCCATGAACGAGGGTCCGCAGTCCACCAGGAGCGCGCCGGACGCGTCCTCGAACCAGGTGGCGGCCTGGCCGCGGCCGTTCATGCACACGGCGTTGCCGGTGCCCAGAAAGCGCAGGCGCGGTCTCACGGGCGACCTACTGCGCGGGGACCAGGATCATCGCCTGGCGGGGCCCCACGGTGACGTCGAGGGTGCCGTTGGCGCCGGCGGTGAAGGTCTGGGCCTCGGCGTCGGTGCAGACGTGGTCCTCGCAGTAGACGTTCTTCACGCGCGTGCCCTGGGCGAAGCCGGTGGGCATGGGGGCGTTGCCGGCGGAGTGCGTGGAGGACGTGAGCGAATCCGAGGTGTTGATGACCACCACGGCCAACTGCCCGGCGTGGGCCCGCTCGAAGGCGAGGATGCCGCGGTCGGGGTTCCCCGGGTTCGCGTCGTTGGCGTTGGCGTTGCTCACCCAGCGGATGGCGGCGGCGCCGCGGCGCAGGGCGGGGTACGTCTTGCGCAACTGGATCAGGGTGCGGATGCGCAGGAAGGTGGGGTTGTCGGTGTTGAAGAGCGGGTAGCGACCGCCGTCGGCGCGGGCCGGCATGTTGGCGGGCTCGAACATGTCCTCGCGGTTGTTGGGGTCGTTGCCGCCGGAGAACTGCTGCTCGGTGCCGTAGTAGAGGCAGGGGATGCCGTCCCAGGTCAGCAGGTACACCAGCGCGCTGTGGAGGGCGGCCAGGGCCGCGTCCCTGGACTTGGTCTGGTACACGTCATAGAGGAAGCGCGGCACGTCGTGGTTGTCCATGAAATTGACCAGCAGCGAACGCGGGGCGATGAGGTTGCCGTTCTCGTCCTCGGGGCCGTTGGCGTTGCCGGCGGCGGCGTAGCCGGGGTGCCCGTCGACGCCGTTGAGCCGGGCGTTGAGCAGGCTCTCCACCTGGGCCGTGGGGTTGCCGCGCTTGAACACGTCGTCGAACACCTGGAACTTCTGCGAGAAGTAGAACACGCCGTCGAACATGTCGCCGCCGGTGTAGGAGGCCAGCAGCCAGTCGATGCCGGTGAAGGCCTCGCCGAAGATGAAGAAGTTCTTCTTGCCCAGCTCGTCCACGGCGTAGTCCCGGATGGCCTTGTTGAACTTCTTCCAGAACGGATAGTCCACGTGCTTGACGGTGTCGATGCGGAAGCCGTCGAAGTCGGCCACCCGCACCCAGTACTTGAAGACGGCGATGAGGGCGTCGGTGACGTCGTCCCGCTCGGTGGCCAGATCCTTGAGGCCGCCGGGGAAGTCGCCGAAAACTTCCTGCTCGCGGATGTAGTTGTAGCAGGGCGTGCCGTCCTGGTAGGCCGACCCGGTGAGCCCGCGCTCGTCGCAGGCGGCCTGCTCGCGGCCCCACACGGTGACGCGGCCGCGGCGGTGATACCACAGGTCGTTGTGGAACTCGGCCGGCCGGGGCGCCTGGCGGTTGATGCCGGGCATGTCCACCCACACGATCGGGGCCGGGCCGCTCTCGCCCAGGGAGGTCCAGCCCTGGATGCCGCGGGAGTCGTAATCCGGGTCCCACTCGGTGATGCGGGCCAGCGGCGAGCTCATCCCCGAGCCCATGAGGGTGTCGTCGGGCCCGCCGTTGCCGTTGATGTCGTAGAAGAACAACTGGCCCACGTGGTTGGTGACCACGTCGAGGATCACCTTGATGTTCCTCCGGTGAGCGGCGTCCACGAGGCGGCGCAGGTCGGTGAGGTTGCCGAAGTGGGGGTTCACCGCCAGAAAGTCCTGGGTCCAGTAGCCGTGATAGGACGCGAAACCTGCGTCCTCCTCGACGTTCTTGACCACCGGGCTGATCCAGAGCGTGGTGATCCCCAGCTCCTCGAGGTAGTCCATCCGGTCGATGAGGCCCTGCCAGTCGCCGCCGTGATAGCGGGCCATGGCGCGGCGGTCGACGTTGTAGTCGTTGTTGACGTCGCCGTTGTCGAAGCGGTCGACGAGCACCTGGTAGATGATCTCGTCGCGCCAGTCGACCACCTCGACGGGGGTGACGAACCCGCCGGCGAGGATGGACTCGGGGTCGGTCTCGACGCAGCCGGAGATCGCGAGGACGAGGGAGAAGGACAGGAAGAAGCGTTTCATGGGTGACCTCCGGGATCCCTATTGGTACGTCGACGAGTTGAACCACCACTCGGCGCTGATGCCGACGAAGTGCTCCACCGAGCGCGTGCGCCGGTAGTCCAGTTGGTGGTACCACAGGCGGGCGTCCTCGTTGGGCAGCGCGATGGTGTAGAACAGGCGGACCGCCGGGCGGGAGTAGGTGTCCGGGCCGGAGATCCACGTCGGCAGGATGGAGATCTTCCACACCGACGGGTGGGCGGGCAGATCGGTCTCGGGGTGCAGGCCGGCGCGCTCGGTACGCTGCCAGGAGAACTCGGCGGCCAGGGCGATCTGGCGGCCGACGAGCTCGGGCACGAACAGCATGGGGCGCAGGGCGACCACCAGTTCGTTGCCGTCGTCCCAGTCGTGGTCCATGCCGTCGGCGTCCTCGAAGGTGCGCCAGTACGCGCCGAACTGGACGCCCAGGCGCCCGGGAAGCACGTAGTTGCCGACGGCCGCGAGCACGAAGTCCCGCGCGCCCGCGGCGCTGTAGTCGCGGCCCAGGTCGGGCTGCCAGCCCAGACCCAGGGGCTGGGAGAACTCGCCGTAGGCGGCGATGCCCGAGGCGTAGCGGGCGAACACGTTGACGAACGAGTGCGGGGAGAAGCCCCACAGGCCGCCCTGGAGGCCGGCCACGAAGCCGCCCTCGGAGGGCAGGTCGATGCGCTCCTCGGGCTCGCCCAGGGCGTTGTAGGTGCCCTGAGGCAGCCGGTGGAACTCGCCGTAGCCCTTCACCTTGAAGCCCAGGGTGTCGTTGACCTGCTTCCAGTATTCGAGCTTGGCGCTGGCGATCAGGCGCTGGCGGTTGAGCGTGGCGATGGTGGACTCGCCCACCGTGACGGTGTTCACCGCCTCCTCCTGGTACTGGTAGGGGCCCAGCACGCGGTTGATGCCCACGTGGAGCCCGCCGCGCAGGGGCTGACGATCCCACCACACGCCGGCGCCCAGGGTGTTGAGGTTGTCCAGCGGCCAGTAGTCGAGCAGGTAGATGTCGTCGCCGCGGTACATGCGCGAGCCGGCCCAGAACGAGAGCCCGCGGAGGGCGACGGGCGTCATCTCGAGGTAGAGGTTGCGCACGGCCAGGCCGGAGTCCCACGTCCCGTCGTAATGGAACAGGGAGTCGTTGAGGGCGAGGGTGGCCACCATCTTCGAGCGAAGACCACGCATGGGGCGCAGTTTATAGTATAGATCCAGCTCCACGTAAGTGGACTCCTCGAGGCGGGGGCCGTGGGCGGCGATGTTCACCGGGTACACCGGCTCGCCGTCGCGGTTGGTGCCGAAGGTCACGCGGCCATAGGAGCCGAAGCCGAAGCCGTCGCCTCGCTCGCGGGGCAGGAGGGGAACCACCAGGCGCGGGGGACGGACGTGCCGCAGGGCGCCGTCCTTCTCCGGGGTTTGGGGGTCCTGTTTCACCGGGGCCGCCTCCGTGGTGGTGCCGGCGCCGTCGGTCGTGCCGGACGGCGTGGCGTCGGTGGTGACGCCGGAGGCGTCCGTAACGACGGGCGGATCGCCCGGAGGATTGTCGGCGCCCGGCTGCCCGTCGGCGCCCCAGAGGAACAGAAGCAGAAGTCCGCTGAGAATGGCCATGTGAAAACCTCGTTTCCCGGCCCTGGAGACTAATCAAAAAGGGGCCTGGGGTCAACGCATTCACCGCGGCATTCACCGTCGTTGGCGGTTTTTCACCGGACCCGGACGGTCGGCGCGGCTGAGGACAGGGCGCTTTCACGGGATATCGTCAATAAATTCAATGTATTTTCGGATTGGCACGACCCTTGCGAACCGTCCGGCGGGTCGGTCATGAGGCCGGCCAGAACCCCAACCGCTTCGCAAGAAGGAGTCAGACCATGCACCGCAACACCTGGAAACCGTTCGCCGCCGCCGTCCTCACCCTGGCCCTCGCCCTGGGCACCCTCGCCCACGCGCAGGCCGCCCACGCCGCCCGCAAGAGCGCCCACAAGATCGAGCTCACCGGCGTGGTCAACATCAACACCGCCCCCGAGGCCAAGCTGCGCCTGTTGCCCGGCATCGGCCAGAAGAAGGCCCAGGCCATCATCTCCCATCGCGCGCAGAAGCCCTTCCTGCAGCCCGAGGAGCTGCTGCAGGTCAAGGGGATCAGCCGCAAGATCTTCGACCGCATCAAGGCGCACGTGACCACGGCCGGGGACACCAACCTGGTCCGCCGCAAGGTGCCCGCCGAGGCGACGAACTGACCTGATCCGGACTCCGCCGGACCATCGACGGTCTCCCTCCCGGCGATCCCGGCGGACGTGGAGCTTCTGGCGGCGGACCAGCGTCGACCCCACTTTGGAGATGATTTCTCCCCGCATCCAAAACAGTGGATTGCATCCGAAAGTGTGGTATGGTTCGGCCAGGTCCGCTCAACCAGGAGTCCGCCATGCACCGCACCATCCCCGTCCTTCTGATGTTCCTGACCACCCTGATCACCGCCGCCTGCGACGACTCGGGCGGCAAGCAGCAGTTCAACAGTTCGAACACCAACAACGACAACAACGGCCAGTGCACGCCGGGCACCATCGAGTGCGACGGCTGGACCGCCAGGACCTGCCAGGCCGACCACACCTGGCTCGAGGTCCAATGCCCGGTCAACTGCGAGTACGGCGTGGGCTGCGTCGAATGCCAGGAGGGCGAGCACTACTGCGACGGCGACACCGTCATGGTCTGCAACGCCAGCAACGAACTGGTGGTGGATCACGACTGCCCCGAGCAGGAGGCCTGCCTGTTCGGGCAGTGCGTCAACCGCTGCCACCCGTCCATGCTCACCACCTCCAACGTGGGCTGCGAGTTCTGGGCCGTCGACCTCGACAACGAGGCCGTCGTCACCATGGGCATGACCAACGACGCGGCCGCCCAACAGTTCGCGGTGGTCATCGCCAACGTCAACAACTTCCCGGTGACCGCCTACGTGTACAAGAACGTGGCGCGCTTCGGGGAGCCGGTGGCCGAGACGGCCGTGCAGCCCGACAACGGCATCGGCATGCCCATCCAGGTCCCCGCCAAGAGCCTGGTCCAGATCGACCTGCCCCAGCGCGAGGTGGACGGCTGCATGGGGCAGAACGGCCAGTACGAGATGTACTCGGGGTCGGGGACCTTCGTGAGCTCCCACGCCTACCGCGTGGTCACCGACGGCCCCGTGGTCGCCTATCAATTCAACCCCATCATCCAGCAGTTCTCCAACGACGCCTCGATCCTGATCCCGACCCAGGCGCTCGGACAGCACTATTACGTCATGGGGGCCCCCACCGCCAACCCCTGCTCCATGGAGATGTTCCCCCAGGCGTCCATCCCGGACCACACCTCGGTGACCATCATGGGCATCACCCCCAACACGGTGGTCAACGTCTACACCACCCACAAGGTGATGGCTTCCGGCGGCGACTCCGGGCTCGTCATCCCCGAGACCGAGGCCGGCGGCGTGATCACCTTCACCCTCGGGCGCTACGACGTCGTGAACCTGGAGAGCTGGCAGTTGGAGGGCGGCTCCGAGGTCGAGTGCCTGCAGGCCGCCACGCAGCACAGCGGCGACTTCACCGGCACCCGCATCGAGAGCTCGGCGCCGGTGGCGGTCTTCTCCGGCCTCGAGCGCGGCGGCGGTACCCTGGGCGTGCAGATCCCCGATCCGCCGGGCTGGGACGGCGAGACCTGCTGCACCGACCACCTCGAGCAGCAGATGTTCCCCACGGTCGCCCTGGGCTGGAACTACGTCATCAGCCGCAGCCCGGTGCGCTCCTCGGACAGCAACTACAAGGAGCCCGACATCTACCGCGTGCTCGCCACCGAGAACGGCACCATCGTCAACACCTCCCTCGCTGCCCCCTTCAACTCGTTCACCCTCAACGCCGGCGAGGCCGAGTCCTTCTACGCCCAGACCGGCTTCACCCTCACGGCCACCGGCGGCGCGGTCATGGTGGGACAGTTCCTCGTGAGCCAGGGCCTGGTCCCCGGCGGCATCGGCGACCCGTCGTTCCTCATCTTCCCGGCCGCCGACCAGCACCGCGACAATTACGTCTTCCTGATCCCGGACACCTTCCAGGACAACTACATGGTCGTGGTGAAGCCCGACGGCACCGACATCATCCTCGACGGCGCCTCCCTGGGCGAGTTCCCCACGAACTGCACCACCGACGACATCGGCACGCTGGACACGACCCACTACAGCCAGCTCACCTGCCGCCTCGAGGAGGGCATCCACACCATCGAGACCTCCAACCCCGTCGGGCTCTCCGTGTATGGTTATTATAATGTCGGCTCCTACGCCTATCCGGGCGGCTCCGACGTGAAGATCATCAATCCCATCGAGTAAAATCGGTGCACACGAGCTCACCGGCGGCCAGGAGGCCGTCGCCCAGGGCGATGCAGGCCTGACCCAGGCCGCCTGTGCGGGCGTCCCCGACCACCCACTGCCGCGCCGTGAGGCGCAGGGAACCGGACGCGCGCGGGACCGGCGGCGAAAGGTCCAGCTCGGGCAGCCGGCTCGCGCGGCCGCCGCAGAAGAGGACGGCGTCGGCGTCGTGGACGCGCTCGACACCGTGACCGCGCAGGGTGGCGCGCACACCGGCGACGCGGGTGGCGTCGAGGGACGTTACTTCGGTGGAGAACCGTCGGTCCAGCGCCGGATGCGCCAGCGCCAGCTCCGCGAGCCGCCCCCGGGCCCGGAGCCGGTCCGCGCGCACCACGAGGCAGGTCGAGAGCCCGGCCGAGACCGCGTGCAGGGCGCCGTCGCAGGCCGCCTCGCCTCCGCCCACCACCAGCAGCCGCCGTACGCCCGCAGGGAGGTCGCCGAACCCGGTGACGACCGGCAGCCCCGGGGCGGCGAGCGGCCAGGGCCGGGGCGCCGTGCCGACCGCCCACACCACGGCATCGAAGCTCTCCGGCGCGCCGGCGCGCACGGTCACGGCCACCTGCGCTTCGTCCTCGACGCAGCCCGTGACCTCCACCGGCTCGGGAGAGAGCCCGAAGGCGAGGGCGTGCTCCCGCAGGAGCGCGCAGCAGTCCACCCCCGGGGTCCCCACCGGCACGCCGGGCCAGTTCTCCACCCGCCAGGCGTGGCGCAGGAGCCCGCCCACGGTCCCGTCGCGGTCCCACCACCGCACCTCGGCGCCGAGCCGGCGCAACTGGACGGCGGCGGCCACCCCGCCGGGGCCGGCGCCCACCACGAGCACGTTCAGGGTCATGACGACACCGCCTCGTCGACGGTGAGCACGCCGGCGAACCCCGACGCCATGGCCACGAGCGCGTCCTCGTGGAGGCGTTCCAGGTTCGCCGCGCAGGCGTCCATCGCCACGAACGGTTCGAAGCCCCGCACGAAGGCCGCGCGCACGGTGGTCTCCACGCACAGGTGGGTGAGCACGCCGGCCACCAGCACCTGCCGGCAGCCGGCCTCCCGCAGGATCCGCTCGAGCGCCGAACCGGTGAAGGCGTCGTAGGTGTCCTTGTCGATCACCAGCTCCCCGGGCAGGGGGATGGCCGGGGGCGCCAGCTCCCAGCCGGGCCCGCCGAGACCGAGCACGGAGCCCCAGAAGCGGCCGTGGACGCTCTCTTTCGTGGCGCCGGCGTGACCGTGCCGGGTGAAACAGACCGGCCGTCCGGCGGCGCGCCACGCCGAGAGCAGGCGCGCCAGCGGCCCGGCGCAGGCCTCGAAGGCGGGCAGGAAATGAGCGCCGTCCGCGGCGCAGAAGGCCCGCTGCACGTCCACGACGATCAGGCCAGCGGCCGCGGGGTCGAGCCGCCAGTGAGGCCGGGGAGCGGCGAACCGTCCGATGGCGGACCGCCAGCGGCCCACGGTCTCTTCCCGGTTTTCGTCGCTCAGGTAGCGCTCGGCGCGCATGGCGGATCTCCCTCCCAGCCGTCCGGGGAACGACGGTCGCAGCAAACCTCGATCAGCCGGGACGGATCCGCGCCGGGGGCCGCGAACCGCACCGGGAAGAACGGGCCTGCCATCCCCGTGAACCGCCCGTCGGGCAGGACCGTCTCGACGGCCACCCGCACGATCCGGCCGGCCTGGCCCTCCAGAAAGGCACCGCGCAGCCGCTCCGCCAGCGTCCGCAGCGCGGCGGCCCGCGCCTTCACCACCGCCGCTGGGAGCCCAGGGAGGGTGGCGGCCAACGTGCCCGGGCGCGGCGAGAAGGGGAAGACGTGCAGATAGGAGAAGCCGCAGGCCTCAACGAACGTGAGGCCGTCGGAGAAGGCCTCCCCGGTCTCTCCCGGAAAACCGGCGATGACGTCGGAGCCCACCGCGATCCCCGGCGCCCGGCGGCGCGCCGCGGCGAGCAGATCCAGAAAGCCGGTGGTGCGGTTGGGCCGCCGCATTGCGGCCAGGGTCGCGTCCGTGGTGCCCTGCAATGGCACGTGGAGATGCGGCGCCAGGCGGGGGTGCCCCAGAAGGGCCAGCAGGTCGTCGTCCACCGTCTCGGGCTCCACCGAGCCCAGCCGGAGCCGGCGGCCCGGAGGCGTGGCTTCGAGGAGCGCGGCCAGCAGGTCGGCCAGCTTCGCCCGGGGGCGCAGGTCCCGGCCCCACGCGCCCAGGTTGATCCCCGAGAGCACGACCTCGGCCACCTTGCCGTCGAAGAAGGCCGCGAGCTCGGGCAGGACCTCGGCGGCCGGCCGGGAGACCGACGGCCCCCGGGCCAGGGGGATCACGCAGTACGCGCAGCGGTTGTCGCAGCCGGTCTGAACGGCGAGGGGCGGCCGGCCGGCCGACGGCCACAGGGCCGGGGCCCCCGACGCAGCCGGGGCCTCGCCCAGCCCGAAGCGCGCCGCGATCCAGTCCGGGATCGACGCCTTCTCTTCGCGGGGAAACACGAACACCCCGGGTTCGATCTCCCGCGCCTCGTCCGGGCGGATGTCCACCCAGCATCCGGTGAGCGCGATGATCCCGTCGGGGGAGGCGCGCTTTGCCCGGTGGATCATCTGGCGCGTGTCCCGCTCGGCCGTGCGCGTGACCACGCACGAGTCGATGACCGTCACGTCGGCGGGCCGGCCGAAGTCGGTGATCTCCACCAGCGGGTACAGGCGCTCGATGAAGCGGCGGATCTCATACTGGTTGACGCGGCAGCCCAGGCTCAGGAAGGCGACGACGGGACGGACCATGGAGGATCAGAAGGAATATTCGGCGGACAGCAGGAAATCGAAGGCCGCGAAGCCGCCGCTTCCCACGTCGTTGCGGAACGAAGGACCCAGCAGCAGGCCCAGCTCGACGCCGGCGGAGAACTGGTCCGAAAAGGAGTAGCGCAGCCCGCCGGCGCCGCGCACGACGATGGCGGCGCCGTCGTTGGGGCCGTTGGAGATGATGAAGGAGACGCCGGTGAGCGCCCGGAAGTACGGGTTCAGGGGGATCTCCCAGGCCGGCTTGTCCAGCATCTGCATCATGATGCCCACGAGCAGATCGGCCCCGAAGCCGCTCAGACCGCCGCAGGCGGTGGGCTGGCCGATCTCGTCGGAGGGCTCGCACCGACCCCCGAAGGCCGCCGCGAAGTGCGTGTCGAACCAGAAGGCGCGGCTGATCTGCCAGGCGTACTGCGCGGCGAACAGGAACCCGCCGGGCGCGTTGTCGGTGAGCCCCGCGCGCACGCCGAGGCTGGCCGAAACCAGGTTCGGACCGCGGGCCGAGAGGCGGGGGACCGCGACCTTCAGGTAGCCGGGATCCACGTTGCGCGTGATGACCGTCGTCTCCTCGGTGGTGGTGGTCACGGTGGTGCCGTCCACGGTGCCCTCGTCGGAGATCTTCACCGTGCCGGTAGCGTCGGTGGTCGCGTCCTCACCCTCGGCGACCCCGTCCGAGGACGGGGCCTGGTCCTTGTCCCCGGTCGGGGGCACGGTCACGACGGAGGAGTCGGAGCCCGCCGGGGGCTCCTGGGCCGACACCGGCGAGGCGAGGCAGGACAACCATACGAACAGCGGAATCAGGAGGACGCGACGCAAGAGCTTCACCTCATCGGGGGGGAGCGGCCGCATCAGACCAGCAGGTCCTCGGCCGGCATGGAAACCTCGGAGCGGGCCCGCTCGGTGTGCGCGGTCCGCTCGATGGCGACGGAGTAGACGTGGGAGAGCAGATCCGGGTACTGGATGGCCAGCTTCTGGAACGCCTCCCGCTTGAGCGAGAGCAGCACCGCGCCGTCGGAGTGCACGCTGACGGTGGCCGTGGCCGCGCTCTCGCGGATCAGGGAGATCTCGCCGAACACCTCGCCGGCGGCCAGCGTGGTCAGACGGATCCGGTCCTTGCCCTTGCCCGTGCTGACCTCGACCTCGCCCGAGGCAACCAGGTACAGCCCTTCGGAGGGACGCCCCTCGCGCACCACTTCGGAGGCCGCCTCGAAGATCTCGGGCACGAAGGCGGAGGCGACGGCCAGCTTGGCCTCCCGGGAGAGCAGCCGGAACAGCGGCGAGGTGGCCAGCAGGTTCTGCAGCAGGCGCATCCGCGTGTAGCGGGCCAGCTCGTCGGCCAGGCTGGGATCTGTCTCGAGCACGCTCTCGAGCAGCTCCCAGGAGATGCGCAGCACCACCGAGGGCTCCCGGGCCGCGATGGAGGCCGAGCGCGCGCTCTGGGTCACCAGCGCCATCTCTCCGAAGAACGACCCCGAGCGCAAAAAGCCCAGGCGGCTGCGGATCTCCGCCTCCTCTCGGAAAACCTCGAGCAGGCCGGAGACCAGGATGAACAGGTTGTTGTCGGTGTCCCCCTGGCGCATGACGAGGTCGTCCACGGAGTGGAAGGTGACCTCGCCCTTGCGCAGGATCGCCTGGAGGGATCCCGGACCCATGGCCGAGAACAGCGGGACCTTCCAGCCCGGTGCGGGGGGCAGCTGGGGGAGGCTGTCGGCGGCCTTCTCCCAGGCGGCCACCGCGGCCTCGACGACCTCGTCCTCGTCCACCGAGGACAGCGGCGGCTCGTCGTCCCCCTCGGGGGGCGCGACGGAGGCAGGCGGCGGCGGCCGGTGATCGGCGGGCCGGTCAGGTCCGAACGCCTCGAGGAAGCGTACGGTGAGGCCGTCGTCGAGCTCCTCGGGCACCCGTCCCAGGAAGACCAGCACGGCCAGGGACGCAGGAAAGTTGGCCGCCGCCAGGTAGAAGTCGAACAGCCGGGTGGCCGTGGCCAGGGGGACCCGGCCGGGCCGGCACACGCTGAGCGCGGCCAGCAGGTCCAGATGGGCGCCCGGGTCCTGCGGAGTCAGCCCCAGCCGCCAGGTGGCCAGATGGAGCGCCTCGAGGTGCTCGCCGCGGGCGAGGGCTTCTCTCGGATTCGCGTTCATGACGTCAGAACCTCAGGACCGGGACGCCGGGCCCGGAGATGGGATCCCCGCCGAAGCCGGCGGGACGGCTCTTGTAGCCATCGTTGGTGGTCTCCTGCTGGGAGTCCGACACGACGATGGCGATCACGATGACGCCGACCACGGCCACGCCGACCCAGAACCACCACTTGCCCGTGATGGAGTCCTCGGGGCCCAGGAGACCCGGGCCGCCGTCTCCGTAATAACCGCCGCCGCCGCTGAAGGTGCCGCCACCCTTGGCGGTCTGCTCCTCCTGCAGGAACTGGACGCGGTTCTGGACCGAGTAGCGATCGGGCCAACCGGGCTGGATCGCAGGGGCGTTGAGGTAAATCTTGTAATGGGTCACCGCCATCTTGTAGTTGCCCTCGCGGTCGTAGGTCACCGCGATGTCCCAATCCATTTTGTGGTTGTACAGGTTGGCCGCGGAGGCGTCCTTCTTGATCTGCTCGAGCAGGACGCGGGCCTCGGCGGGCTTGCTCTCGGCGACCAGGCGGCGGGCCTGCTCACGCTTGGCCTGGAGCTTCTTCTCCAGGGCCTCGTTGGCCGGCGACGCGTTGGAGGCCAGCTTCTCGAGCCGGGTGATGGCGGCGAGGACCTGATCCTTCGTGGGCATGCCGGTGAAGAACGTTTTGGACTGGAGATACAACTTGTAGGATTCGATGGCCTTCGTGTAATTACGCTCGGCATCATAACACAGGCCGATATAATATTCGATCCACTCGTTGTAACTACCCGACGCCTGCATTTTGGCCCGGACGGCCAGGAACTGCTTGCGCGCCTCGGAGAACTGGTTCTGGGTATAGCGGGTCTGACCCACGTCGAACAGGGCCTTGGTATCGGCGTCCATGGAAACGCCGGCGGTCTTCGCGGCCTCGCGCTCGAGGATCTTCTCCAGGTTCTTCACGCGGTTCTCGACCACCCGCTTGGCGGGCCAGCCGGACTTTACCTCGACGGCGTCCAGATACACACGGTAGTGGAAGATGGCCTGTCGGTAGTCCTTCTCCTCTTCGTAGCAGAGGGCGATCTTGAATTCGATGAGCTCCTGGTACACGCTCGCCTGCTTGGACAACTTCTTCACCTCGGTGTAGAGGGTGAGCGCGGTCGTGAACTGGCCCTTCTTGAAGTAGTCGTCGCCGCGCGCGGTGAGGTCCGCCACGGCCTTCTTGGCCTGGTCCTGGGCCATGGCCTGGCTCGAGGACTGGGCCAATTTGGCCTCGAGGTCCTTGATCTTGGCCTCGACCTGCTCCCGGCTCGCCACCTTGTCGTTGATCGCCGAGCTCTTCATGTAAATCGTGTAGTGTTTGATGGCTTCTTTGTAGTTTGTCTCACCCTCGTAGCACATCGCGATCCGGTAGTCGATCATCTCCCCGTAGGTGCCGTCTTCCAGGGCCATGCGCTTGACCTCGAGGAACAGCGCGCGCGCCTCGAGGAACTTGTCCTCCTCGTAGAGCTTCTTCGCGCGGTCGTAGATGGACTTGTAGATCGGCGGATCCTGGGCGAGGGCCACCCCCGTGAAGGCCGTCAGGCCCGTCAGCACCACCATCAAGGTCAGAATAATGCGTTTCATGTCAATCCCTTCCTTCGCAAGGCGTTCAGGCTAATCCCATTCGACCATGCCCATGTTCACCGGCACCATGACCGGCTCCATCGTGGTCGTCATGACCGGCTCCATCGTGGTCGTCATCACCGGCTCCATCGTGGTCGTCATCGTCGGCTCCATGCCGGAGCTGCGGATCCTGTCCAGGGGGACCTTCACGCGGGCCGGCCCCGAGGCCGCGATCTCCTTGGTGGCGGTCTTGTAGCCGTCGCGGGTGACCTCGACCTGGACCGTGGAGCCCTTCTCGACCTTGATCGTGGCCGGGGAGTCCATCTCCTCGCCCGCGGGCAGCACCTTGATGCGGGGCGGCGGCGTCAGGGCGTCGTAGTTGGTGAACACCATGATCGCCACGGTCTCGACCGCGGGCATGGGCGGGTCCGGATCCATCGGCGGATCCATCGGCGGATCGGCCGGCATGTCCGCGGGCATGGGCGGGTCCGGATCCATCGGCGGATCCATCGGCGGATCGGCCGGCATGTCCGCGTTGTTCGCGGCCATGTTGTTGGCCTGGGCGACGTTGTTCGCCGCGGGCTTGGTCTCGCCGGAGTCGCCCTTGTCGCGCAGGAAGAACCACCAGCCGGCCGCACCGCCGCCGCCGAGGAGCAGGAGGATGAGGATCGCGATGAGCGCGCCCTTGCCGCCGCCGCCCTCGCGGGTGCCGGAGACGGTCGTGCTCTGGCCGGCGAAGCCGCCCTGCGTCTGGTAGGCGTTGGGCATGCCCATGCCGGTGGCCGAGGCCGGCGGCGGGGGGAAGTTGCCCGTGGTCGCCGGCGTGGGCGTCATGCCGTAGGGACCCGCGCTCTGGCCGGCCGGCTGGGCCATGCCGTAGGCGCCGGTGCCCGGCTGCCCCGGGGCCATCCCCATGCCGGTGGGCATGCCGGTCCCCGGAGGAGGAGGCGCCATGCCGTAGGGGCCGGTGCTCTGGCCGGGCGAGAAGGCCCCGGTAGGGGCGACGGCGGATCCCGGAGGGGGCGGCAGGCTCTGCAGCGGCGGCGGGATGGGCTCGCCCAGGCCGAGCTCGGCCAGCACGCGGCGCAGATCAAGGATCAACTCGCCCATGTTCTGGTGCCGCTTGTTGGGGTCCTTGTCCATGGCCTTGAGGATGACCTGCTCGACCTGCGGAGGCAGGTTGTGATTCAGGGACGAGGGCATGGGCGGGGGCGCCGTGATATGCTGCGTGAGGATGCCCATGAAGGACTCGGCCTTGAAGGGCACGGAGCCGGCGAACAACTCGAACATGATGACGCCCACGGAGTAGATGTCCGTGCGGTGGTCGAGCATCTTGCCCATGGCCTGCTCGGGGGACATGTAATGCGGCGTCCCGAAGATGGTGCCGGTCTTGGTGAGGCCGTGCCCCTCGCCGTCCGAGGAGGTCATCTTGGCGATGCCGAAGTCCAGGATCTTGACTTTCTCCTTGCCGTGCTTGTCGCGGATGATGAACACGTTCTCGGGCTTCATGTCGCGATGCACGATGTTCATGGCGTGGGCGGCGCCCAGGCCCTCGGCGATCTGGATCATGAAGTCCAGGGCGCGGGCGAGATCCATGGGTCCCTCGAGCATCAGATCCGCGAGGGGATGGCCGGCCAGGAACTCCATGGCCAGGTAGATGGTGCCGTCGTCGAGCTTGCCGAAGTCCTCGATCTCGATGATGTTCTCGTGGCCGATGGCCGAGGACGAGCGGGCCTCCTGGTAAAAGCGCTGCACGGCCTCGGTGGAGGAGGTGATCTCGGAGCGCAGCAGCTTGATGGCGACCTTCTTGTTGATGTACACGTGCTCGGCCAGATAGACCTCGCCCATGCCGCCCTCGCCGAGCATCTTGATCAGGCGGTAGCGGTTGTCCAGCACCATGCCGACGCGGCTGTTCTCGTTGGTGGATCCCGCGTCGAGGAGCTTGGTGCCGTCCTTCGCGCAGAAGGTCACGTTGTCGTCATAGGATGCGTTGCAGGCCGGGCATGATTTCATAACTACCTCGCGCGCGCACCGGCGCCGCCTGGCGTCCGGATCCGCCGGCGGCCGAGCGCCGCCGAAAAAGGCGAGTCCCGCGGTGTACGAAGAGATCGGCGAAAAATTTCCGGGCCCTCTCTCCGTCTCCACCCCGGGTCTCCACGGGTGGAGTTGAACCCCGGCGGAATGTAGCACGGATCGGCGCCCACTTCAAATGGACAAAGTGTTTTTTCCATAAAACATGGGTGGGTTTTCCGCGCTTGCATTTTCACCCGGATTTGACCATGCTGCCCCGGACGAAGCGAGGTCCGGATGACCCCCCTGTTCCTGACGATTCTGTTTTCCCTCACGGCGCCCGCCGTTCCCCCGGCGCCCGCCGTGCCCCCGGCGGCCCCCGTGGGCTTGAAGGAATTGTGGCAAATCACCAAAAACAAGAGCCCCGACGCCGAGCGGGCCCGCCTCCAACTCGAGCGGGCCCGGGCGCTGGTGCAGGGCGCCAACCTGCTGTGGCTGCCACGTATTTCATACTCGGTCCAAGGCGCCCCCTCCCCCACCTACCGCTGCACCGTGCCCGACGCCTGGATGCCCGCCACGCTCCCCGCGGGGATGAGCGAGCAGGAGTTCCGCGAGACCTTCTGCGTGGGCACCGACCAGGACGACTCGATCACCCTCAACCTCGACGGCTACGCCCTGCGGTTCGAGGTCCGCGCCGTGATGCCGCTGTTCACCTTCGGCAAGATCGACTATCTCAAGGCCCAGGCCCGGGCGGCGCGGGAGGCGGCCGGCGCCTCGGCGGGCCTGACGCGGCAGCGGCTCTGGCTCACCGTGCGCCGGGCCTACTACGCGCGCCGGGCCTACCTCGAATCCCGCGCCCTGGCCGCCCGGGCGCAGAAGCTCCTCGACGACGCCGGCGAGAAGGCGGTCGAGTACGAGGAGGCCAGCCGGATCACCCCCACCGATCTGCTGCGCTTCCGCCTCGGCGAGAACGAGTTCGCCCAGCGGCGCCTCGAGCTCGACCGGGTGGGCGAGCTCACCGCGGCCACACTGCGTTTTTTGGCAGGACGCCCCATCGAGGTGCGCGCGGGGGATCCGTGGGAGCTCGACGACGCACGGCCCGAGCCCCTGACCCGCCTGGTGCGCCTGGCCGCCGGTCGCCGGCCCGAACTGAAGCTCCTCGAGGCCGCCCGGGCCGCCGCCGTGGCCCAGGCAGGGCTGGCCCGCGCCCGGATGTACCCCGACCTGGGGCTGTTCGTGCGCTACCGGCTCGCCCTGAGCAACTCCGACGATCCGAAGAGCGCCTTCGTGAACGACCCCCTGCACGCCAACTCCCTCTCCTTCGGGGTCGGCCTCGAGGGAACCCTGGACTTCGGCAGCCAGCTCACCGCGATCCGCCTGGCCCGCGTGGAGCAGGGCGACGTGGAGGCGCGCCTGGCCGCCGCCCGGGACGCGCTGGAGCTCGAGCTCTCGGCCGCCCGTCAGGACGTGATCCTGGCGCTGGACCGGCTCGCCCTGGTCGAGAAGGGGAAGAAGCTGGCCCGCGCCTGGCTGCTGGCGCTCTCGGACCAGGAGGCGGCCGGGGTCCTGAAGCCCCGGGATCTGGTGGATGCCCTGCAGACCATGTTTAAACTCGAATTTTCTTACTGGGAGCTGCGCGCCCAGCTCGAGAACGCCCGCGCCCAACTGGCCCTCGCCCTGGGCGAGGCCGTGCCCGAATGAGGGGTTGACCGGTCATGCTCGACGTCTCCTTCGGTGAATTCCTTCTCGTGCTGCTGGTGGCCATGGCCTTTTTGGGACCGGAGCGGATCCCGATCGCCGCCCGCAAGCTCGGCGAATGGACCCGGGCGGTGCGGGACGCCTTCCTGAAGGTGCGCGAGGACGTCACCGCGGACCCCAACGCGGCCGAGGCCTTCACCCAGATGCAGCAGACCATGCAGGAGCTCTCGCAGGCGGTGAGCGTGCGCCACGTGGTGCGCGAGCTCAGCGCGCCCCTGATGACCCCCCTGACCAAGAAAGAAGAGTCGGACCTGTCGGACCTGTCGGACAAGTCGGACCTGTCGGACCTGTCGGACCAGTCGGACCAGTCGGAAGATCGGAAGAGCGTCGTGTAGGGAAAGAGTGTAGATCTCGGGGGGTGC
>CALKWH010000210.1 GCA_938004375.1 uncultured Pseudomonadota bacterium | reverse complement strand
ATCGTATTCGGTGACTGGAGTTCAGACGTGTGCTCTTCCGATCTAGCGCCAGGCGGGCGCGACGCCCGTCGATGCGCGCACAGGGCCGGTCGACTCCTCGAGGGGGTCGAGGCCGGGCTCATCGGTTGTGTCATGGGTCACTTCGGGCACGTCACGCATGAATTTCCTGTAAAATCAAGGGAAATCGCCCCTCGCTCCAGGGTCCAGTATAGGCGGGAGCGCCGGGTTGTCGAATTTTCGGTGCCCGCCGACGTCCGGGGCGCGTGCACTTTCGATTTTTTGGTGCTAAAAGACTTGCGAAATGCGGCGGCCTCTGGTATAGGCAGTTCGCGACTTTTACCGAAAGGATGTTCCTTTTCGTTTTCTGTAACCCGAATATAGGAGATTGCGATGAAACTCAAAAACTTGTTCCTTCTGTCCGTGATCGTCACCCTGTCCCTCGCCTTCGCCGCCTGCGACGACGGCGAAAAGAAAACCGAACCCTGCGGCAACGGCGTGCTGGATCCCGGTGAGGAGTGCGACGGCACCAACCTCAACAGCGAGACCTGCGCCACCGTGATGACCTCCAAGCCGAGCGGCACGCTCACCTGCTCCGCGACCTGCTCTTTCGACACCTCCGCCTGCACCGCCCCCGAGTGCGGCAACGACATCCGCGAGGGCTCCGAGGTATGCGACGGCGAAGACCTGGGCGGCCAAACTTGCGCTGCCCTCCCCGATTTCAAGGGTGGCACGCTTGCCTGCACCGAGGCCTGCATCCTCGACACCTCCGCGTGTGAAATCGACTGCCGGAATGACAACTTCGAAGACTGCAACCCCATGGGC
This sequence comes from uncultured Pseudomonadota bacterium, assembly GCA_938004375.1. Taxonomy (GTDB): domain Bacteria; phylum Myxococcota_A; class Polyangia; order HGW-17; family HGW-17; genus HGW-17. Next base: position 4,518 of record CALKWH010000210.1, on the reverse strand, counting down.
GGGAATACCGAGTGCTGCCCGCACAACGACATGCCCTCCGTGTGCTTCACCGGGTTTGGCGATGGCTTCTGCATGCAGACCTGCTCCGCCCACACCGACTGCGGTTGGTCCATGGAGTGCTCGAGCCGTGTCAGCAACAACTGCTACGTGACCTTCTGCGGCTCCAACCCCAACCTTCAGAGCACCGACATTCAGGAGCCCTGCACCCTGCCCAACGGCCGTCCGGGCTCCTGCTATCCCATTTGGCGCGCCATGGATCAGGGCGGTCAATGCATCGAGGACGGCACCCTGGAACACGGACAGGTCTGCCCGCTGGCCGACGTCATGGGCGAACTTGACGTGGATCCCGCCACCCAGTGCGGCGGCAGCTTCTGCTTCGGCCGTACCGGCGACACCGAAGGCCATTGCTTCGGCAAGTGCAACCCGATCACCACCTACAACACCCTGACCGACACCTGCCCGCCCAACTCCGCCTGCGTGAACTACTCGTCCCTGGACGATGACGAAACCAGCGAAAACTACCTGTTCCGTGAGCCCGACCTGGGCGTCTGCTACATCATGGAAGGGGAAGACACGTTCTCCACCTGCGACATGATCACCGGCACCGTCATTCGCGGAACCGGCGAAGGCACCCCCTGCCCCGCTGGCCAGACCTGCCAGCTGCTCTTGGGTTGGGGCTCCCTGATTGGCTATTGTGGCGACGTCCAAGAGACTCCGTTGGCCGTTGGTGATGAGTGCGTCGGCAACACCGAGCTGCCCGAGGAATGTGGCGCTGGCGCGATGTGCATGTATGACGACCCGCTCAACGCGGCTACCAAGTCCTGCCTCCGCTTCTGCAAAGCCCCGGCCAACGGCGCGCTCAACAACGCGACCGCCAACGCGGCCTGCGAGGATCTGCTCGACGGCGACGGGAACCCCTACGTCTGCATGACGGTCTCCCGCTTCTTCACCGCCGATGGCCTCCTGCCCTCCACGGGTACCGGCACGCAGACCGAGACCGAGACCATGCCCTCCCCGCTGGGCTTCTGCATGCCCCTCTCGGCCACCACGGTCAACAACTAGTAGTCCCTTCTCCTCCCCTCTCTGCCTGAACCGCTGACTTTTCCTAAAAAATACAACAAGGGTCCCAAGAGACGATCCTGTCATTTCGTTACCCCTGGTGGCGGGCTGACGCCAGGCCGTGGACACTTCGTGTCGTTCGGGTCCGCGCCCCAGGCGAGGCTCCACTCTCTTCGCCCACCGGTCGCTGCGGGGTCTTCGTGGCCTGCCTGGCCCCGCGAAACGGGTCCGACCGATCCGACAGGACCGACTGGTCCAATCTGCGCTTTTGATTGTCACGCGGGCGCGTTTGTGGTAGTTGAGCCTGCATGTCGACCCCTAACTTCCGCTGCGGCACCATCGCCATCCTCGGACGCCCCAACGTGGGCAAGTCCACCCTGCTCAACTCCCTGCTCGCCGAGAAGGTGTCCATCGTGACACCCAAGCCGCAGACGACCCGCCAGCGGATCCTGGGCATCGTGCCCGGCCCCGGGTACCAGGCGATCTTCATCGACACGCCTGGCTACCACCAGTTCAAGCGCAAGCTCAACCAGGCCATGGTCGAGGCAGCCCTCTCCGCCATCGGAGACGCGGATCTGGTGCTCGTGCTCGTGGACGCGTCTGATGACGTGGACGAGTTCGGCGACGCCCACGGGGCCGGCGTGCTGGTGCGCCGCGCCGCCGAGGTCGGACGCCCGGTGTTCGTGCTCCTCAACAAGATCGACCGCGTCCGCGACAAGAAGGCCCTGCTGCCGCTCATGGAGCGCTGGGCCGCCTTCTCCCCGGCCGTGAAGGCGGTGATCCCGGTGTGCGCGGCCTCGGGGGACGGCCTGAAGGGGCTGCTCGCCGAGCTCGCCGCCAACCTTCCCGAAGGTCCGGCGCTCTACCCCGAGGACGATCTCACCGACCAGACCGAGCGGGCCATCTCCGCCGAAATCATCCGCGAGGCCTGCATCCTCTGCCTGCGCGAGGAGCTGCCCTACGCCACCGCCGTCACCATCGAGCGCTTCTCCGAGACCGCCGCCCGCCGCGTGCTCAACGCCACCATCTGGGTCGAGCGCGACAGCCAGAAGGCCATCGTCATCGGGAAGCGCGGCGCCATGATCAAACGCATCGGGCAGACCGCGCGGGAGCAGTTGATCGCCCGCTTCGGCGTGGAGACGCAGTTGTTCCTCGAGGTGCGCGTTCGCCCCGACTGGACCGACGACCCCGACTCCCTGCGCGATCTGGGGTACCAACCATGAGAGCCCGACCCGTCATCGCCATCGTGGGGCGCCCCAACGTGGGCAAGTCCACCCTGTTCAACCGCCTGCTGCGCAACCGCAAGGCCCTCGTCGAGGACGTCCCGGGCGTCACCCGAGATCGCATCTACGGCAGCTTCGACTGGAACGGGCGCACCTACGACGTGATCGACACCGGCGGCCTGGACACCCAGGACCCGTCGTCCCTCAAGCAGTCCATCCGCCAGCAGGTGCAGGTGGCCATGCGCGAGGCCGACATCATCCTCGTGGTCGTCGACATCCGCTCCGGCCCCACCGCGCTGGACGCGGACATCGTCCGCCTGGTACGCCCCCTGGGCAAACTGTACTACCTGGTGGCCAACAAGTCCGACAACGCCCGCCAGGAGCTCTCCGCTGGCGAGTTCTTCACCTTCGGCGTGGATCACGTGATCCCCGTGAGCGCCGCCCACGGGCGCGGCGTCGGCGACCTGATGGACCTCATCGAAAAGGACGCCCAGTTCGAGGACGCCCCCGCCGAGCCCGAGAGCGCCGACGAGCCCGTGCGCATCACCTTCTGCGGGCGCCCCAACGCCGGCAAGAGCTCGATGGTCAACGCCATCCTGCGCGAGGAGCGCCTGCTCGTGGACGCCGTCGCCGGCACCACCATGGACGCCGTCGAGGTCCCCTTCGTCCGCCAGAAGCGCCGCTTCACCCTGGTCGACACCGCCGGCCTGCGCCGCAAGAAGGCGGTCGAAGCGGCCGCCGGGCAGCGCCGCACCGCCCCCGAGGCGGGGCTCGAGAAGCTCGCCGGCATGCACGCCATCTCGGCCATGGAGAGCAGCCACGTCGTCGTGCTGGTGCTGGACGCAGGCCGCGGCGTGCACGAGCAGGACGCGCGCCTCGCCCAGCTCGCCGTGGACCGCGGCAAGGGGCTGGTGATCGCGCTGAACAAGTGGGATCTCGTGCCCGGCCGCAAGGAGCAGGCCGACATCAAACAACAAGTGAAGGACCAGCTCCGCTTCGTGCCCTGGGCGCCCGTGGTGGTCACCTCGACCCTCGACGGCCACGGCCTGGGGCAGTTGTTCGACCAGGTGGTGCGCGCCCACGACCGCTGGAACCGCCGCGTCCCCACGGCCGAGCTCAACCGCTTCCTGCAGGAGGCGGTCGAGCTGCACCACCCGCCCATGGCGGGGAAGCGGCCGCTGAAGTTCTATTACATGACCCAGCCCCAGGTGCGGCCGCCGATGTTCGTCATCCACGCCAACCGCAAGGACGTGCCCGAGAGCTACCAGCGCTTTTTGTCCAACCACCTGCGCGAGGTGTTCGATTTCCCGGGGACGCCGCTGCGCCTGGTGTTCCGTTCCAGCCACGGGGTCGACAATGATAAATAAACTTCACCCTGCGCTCGTCGCCCTCCTGCTGCTGGCGGCCTGCTCCCCGCGCCCCCGGGTGACGGTGCAGGCCCAGCGCATCGTGATCCGCCAGCTCTCGCTGGAGTACGTGCTCCTCGAGGTGCGCTACCTGGTCCACAACCCGCACCCCGTGGCCATCTCCGTGCTCGAGGTGGACCAGACCCTCGAGCTCTCCAACACGGTGGCCGCCCGCGGCCAGCTCGAGAAGCCGGTGTCGATCCCGGCGAAGAAGAGCGAGTCCCTCTCGGTGCTGCTCCGCGTGCCATTCTTACCGCTGGCGACGCCGGCCAAGGAGCTGGTGCTGGGCCGCAGCGTGCGCTACCGGCTGGTCTCGGACATGAAGATGAAGACCGTGCTGGGCAAGGAGAGCCGACGCGTGCTGCGCGAGGGCGAGCTGGAGCTGCCCCTGGTGCCCGGCGGGGGGCTCGCCGGCATCAGGAACGTGCGCCTCGAGGGCGGTCCGCTGGGCACACTCAAGCTCGACCTCGTCATCCTGGTGCCGCGCCCGAAGAAGCAGATCATGGAGACCACCCAGGTCGAATACACGCTCCGGATCGAAAACCACGACGTCGCCGACGGGCGCTTCCCCCTCACCCGGGGCCCCGAAAACCTGCAGAAGGTGACCATCCCGGTCTCCTGGCCCATCGCCAAGGGCGCCACCTGGCTGCCGAAGCTGGCCACCGGACTGCCCTTCCATTTCCGGCTCCGCTTCGATCTCGGCGACGAGACCGAGTTCCTCATCGACAAGAAGGACACGCTCAAGGTCAACCCCTTTTCCCTGTGACGGAGGACCCCATGACCCGAGATCGGAAGAGCGTCGTGTAGGGAAAGAGTGTAGATCTCGGTGG
>CALKWH010000209.1 GCA_938004375.1 uncultured Pseudomonadota bacterium | reverse complement strand
CTGGTCGTCGTCCAGGTCGTTGTCGCAGTCCTCGACCGGCGGCTCCTCGTCACAGGCCGGATCGTCGTTGCAGTCGGCGTCGGCGCAGTCCACGTCCCCGTCCTGGTCGTCGTCCAGGTCGTTGTCGCAGTCCTCGACCGGCGGCTCCTCGTCACAGACCGGGTCCGTCCAGCAGTCCTGATCGTCGCAGTCGGTGAAGTCGTCGCCGTCGTCGTCGGCCCCATTGGTGCAGTCCTCGACCGGCCCCTGTTCGCACGCTGGATCCGCGTGGCAGTCCTGGTCGTCGCAGTCCACGTGGCCGTCGGCGTCGTCATCGGCGCCGTTGCCGCAGCGCTCGGTCGGGAGCGTCACCGCGCTCTCGCGACCGCAGGCGGCCAACCCGAAGCCCAAGGTCAGCGCGAAACCAACTGCCAGAGTCCAGGACTTGAATGCGTTGCGGCTCATCTCTCACCTCGTTGTGTGGAGGACCGGCTTCCGGCCCACCGGCAGTATAGGCCAGAAACGGGAAAAAGCCTCGAGATTTTTCAGGAGGCGACTACGCGGAGAACTTGTAGCCGCAGAGGGTCTCGGAGATGTTGAAGACCTGGCTGACCATGCCGTCGAGGTTGCTCAGCAGGTCGATGAAATACATCGAGCTCCCGGCGCTGCAGGTCTTCTCCTGCAAGCGCTGGAAGTGCTCGATCTTGGCGTCGCGGATGGCGTCCTTGAGGCGGCGCTTGGTCACCAGGGCCTGCGCCATGTGCCGCTGCTCGTCGGTCTCGGTCTCCTGATTGAGCAGGTCCATGGAGAGCTCGTAGAAGGCCTCGATCTCGTCGGCGAGCTGGCGGATGGTCACCCGGGCGGGCTCGGAGAGCTCGATGTCGCTCTCCTTCATCTTGGTGTAGGTGCGCGCCGAGTTGAAGACGTAGTCGGCGTACTTCTCGAGGTTATGGGCGCAGGTCATATAGTTACCGACCTTGACCGCCTCCTCGTGGGAAAGCGTCTGCTGGGACAGCGTGAGCAGGTACTCGGTGATCATCTTGCGATAGTCGTCGATCATCTGCTCACTGGCCTCGATCTTGTCCTTCGCCGAGTCGATGTCCCGCTTCTCGACCATGATGTCGTGGATGCGCACCGAGTTCTTGCGCACCCGCTGGGCCATGGCCAGGAGCTCCTTTTCGGACTCGATGAGGCCGATCGCAGGGGTGCGGATCAAGCTGTAGTTGATATGGACGAACTGCAGCGGACTGACCTTCTGGCTGGTCTTGGGTTCGGGGATGATGCGCTTGACCAGGGTCGCCAGGAAGCCGGTGAAGGGCAGAAACATCAGGACGTACACGACATTGAACAACGTGTGCGCGAGGGCGATGTGACGGCCGATGAACGGCTTGGTGCCGATCACCGTATCGTAGGCCTCGGCGTCGGCTGCCGTGCGCACAAGGAAATCCGGATCCCCCGGGATGACCGCGTCGGCGAAGTGGCAGAACGGATAGAAGACCATCAGGGTGAGGACGACGCCCAGCACGTTGAACAGAGTGTGGGCGAGCGCCGCGCGCTTGGCGTTGTGGTTGGTGCCGATGGCGGCCAGGATGGCGGTGATCGTGGTGCCGATGTTGATGCCCAGCACCAGCGCGATGGCGCCTTGGAAGGTGAGCATGCCCTGGGCGGCCAGGGCGATGGTGATGCCGGTGGTGGCCGACGAAGACTGGACGACGAGGGTGGTCACGGTCCCGATGAGCACGCCGAAGAGCACGCTGCCGTAGGTCTCGCCGGAGACGCGCATGAACATCTCGATGAAGCCGGGGTAATCCCGCAGGGGGGCGAACCCGTTGGACATGATGCTCATGCCCAGAAACAGCATGCCGAACCCGAAGACGACCTCGCCCAGATACTTCCAGGTGTCGTTGGGCCCCACGAAGCGCACGAGCACGCCCGTGCCGATCAGCGGCAGGGAGTAGGACACGACCTTCAGCGTGACGATCCACCCCGTGACGGTGGTGCCGATGTTGGCGCCCAGGATCACGCCGATGGCCTGGGTGACGTTGAGCAGCTCGGCGTTGACGAACCCCACGACCATGACGGTGGTGGCCGAACTGGACTGAATGAGGGCTGTAACCAAAAATCCAATGCCGACACCCATGAACCGATTGGAGGTCAGGAAGTGCAGGATCTTCCGCAGGCGGGATCCGGCGACCTTCTGCATCCCCTCGGACATGAACTTCATGCCCAGCAAGAACAGCCCGAGGCCGCCGAAGACGTCGAAGAAAATCTTGGACCAGTGCATGGATTCTCTGCTTTCTGAAGAAAGGACGCGAATCGGCGGGGCCTAGTGCATAGGGTCCAGCGCCGAACCTGCGCATGGCTATCACACGTGTGGCCCCGACGCAATCAATTCATGATGTTGTTGACAATGCGCCACCAAAAAGACAGCGCGAAATCACTTCGTGGCGGGAGCGGGTGCGGGCGCGGTCTTGCGCTTCAGAGAACGGATCCGCTCCAGGACCGGCGGATGGGAGGCGTGCAGCAGGACGGCCAGCGGGTGCGGCGTCAGGTTGGAGAGGTTGTCCATGGCCAGACGGCGCAGGGCGTCGGCCAGGGGCGCCCCATCGCCGACGGCCTCCTGTGCGAACGCGTCGGCCTGACGTTCGTGCCGGCGCGACAGCGCGTTCCCCGCCAGGGACAGCGCCACCTGGAGCGGGGTCAACAGCAGGCCGAAGAGCACCAGTCCCACGGGGAACGACGGGGCGTCCACGCCGAAGGCGGCGAAGAGGGGACGGTGGCCGACGAAGACCTGCAAAAGCAGCAGCAGCGCGCCCGTCTGCGCGAGACCCAGGGCAGTCCCCACCAGGATGTGGCGGCGCCGCCAGTGGCCGATCTCGTGGGCGGTGATGGCCAGGATCTCGGCGGGCGGGTGCCGCTCGACCAGGGTGTCGAACAGGACGATCCGCTTGCGGGCGCCGAACCCGGTGAAGAAGGCGTTGCCGCGCGCGCTGCGACGGGAGCCGTCCATCACGAAGATCTCGCCAAGGGGGAAGCCCGTGCGCGCGGCCAGGGCGGTGAGACCGTCGCGCAGCTCGCCGTCCGGCAAGGGCCAGAAGCGGTTGAACAGGGGCATGAGCCAGGTGGGTGCGACATACTGCAAAAAGAGCGTCACTGCAGCGACCGTGCCCCAGGCCCACAGCCAGGCCGAGGCGCCGGCGAAGCGGAAGAAGACGATGAGTCCGGCGAGGAGCGGACCGCCCAACAAGACCGCCAGCAGCAGGCCCTTGACCCGGTCCAGGACGAAGGTGCGCGGGGTCGTGCGGTTCAGGTCGTAACGGGCGTCGAGGCGGAAGGTGGCGACCCACTCGAAAGGCAGGGACAACGCGGACGAGGCCAGCGCCAGACCGCCGAGGAAGGCGAGCCCGGCGGGGATCGGGTGCCAGAACCACGAGGCCGTCAGCCGATCCCACGCGGCGAACCCGCCCGTGAACCAGAAGCCCAGCAGCCAGGCGAAGTCCCACACGGCGGACGCCGTTCCCAGGCGGATCCGGTCCCGGGTGTAGGCCTGCATCCGGGCGTAACGCTCCGGCGGACAGACCTCGGCGAACTCGGGCGGAACCCCGGGCATCAACCGACGCAGCGTGAAGAGGGCCAGCAGCCGCTCCAACGAGAAGTGGAGCACGAGGGTGACCAGGATGATCCAGAAATACGGGTTGCGCTCCATGGGCAGGGACCTCACCGGATGCCTTCGTCACCTTAGAGGGACTCGTCGTTGCGGTGCAAGCTGTTTTTGGCTAGGATGCCAGATGCGCGCGCCCCCGGGCCGCTCGCGAAGGAAGTGCGCCATGACCCCGATCCTGCTGCTGGGCCTGCTGCTGGCCAACCCCGAACCGTCCCTCGCGCCGCCCCCCGGCCTCATCGAGCCCGACGCCGCGCCGGTCTCCGTGCACGCGCTGGAGCTCGCCCGGCATGCCGGCACGGTGACCCCGCCACGGGTCTACCAGTACGTCCCCGGCACGCCCCGGTCCCTGACGAAGATCGTGTACGGCTACCTGCCCTACTGGATCTCGGACACCTCCCAGATCCGGTGGCAGGACCTCAGCCATCTGGCGTATTTCTCCCTGGAGATGAACACCTCTGGCAACATCACCGACGCCCACGGCTGGCCGGACGCGGCCCTGGTGCAGACCGCCCACGCGGCCGGCGTCGACGTCGAGGTCGTGTTCACCCTCTTCGGCGACACCGACATCGCCACGCTGCTCAACAACGCCACCGCCCGCAACACGGCCATTACCAACATGGTCGACGCCATGGAGGACGGCGGCGCCGACGGCATCAACATCGACTTCGAGTTCGTCCCGGGCTCGGCCCGCACCGCCTTCGTCATGTTCCTGCAGGGCCTGCGCAACGAACTGAACAACCGGGGACACATCCATGCGACCATCTCCTTCGCCGCCCCCACCGGGCTCAGCGACGGCCTCGATCTGCCGGCCATCTTCCAGGTGCTCGATTACTACTTCATCATGGCCTACGGCTACCATTGGGGCGGCTCCACCTACGCTGGCCCCACCGGCAAACTGCGCGTGACCCCCGCCTGGAGCACGGCCGGCTCCCTCTCGCTGGTGCGCACGCTGGCCGCCATCGGCGCCGCCGTTGGCGAAGATCTGCGGCACAAAATCGTCGCCGGCCTGCCGCTGTATGGCCGCGAGTGGACCACAGCGTCGGGGTCCTGGCCCTCCACCATGAACTCCCACGTCGGCTCGGTCACCTACTCCGCCGCCCGCGCGCTGTTGGCGGGCGGAAAGACCCGCTCGTGGGACGCCGGCATCTGCAACCCCGCGATCATCTGGCAGGAGGGCGGCGTATGGCACCAGGTCTGGTACGACGACGAACAGAGCCTGGCCTGCAAGTTCGACCTGGTGAAGCAGCAGGGCATCGGCGGGATGGGCTACTGGGCGCTGGGCTACGACAACGGCTACTCCGAGGTCTGGGACGCCCTCGAGGCCCACTTCGCCGCGCCGGCGCCCCTGGGCGAGGGCAGCCGGGAAAACCCCATCCGCATCAACTCGTTCCCCTATTCCGATGCGCGGAACACGGCCACCGGAGGCTTCCGCTACTTCAACTATTACAGTTGCCGCACCGATCTGGCCGAGTACGGCCGTGAGTTCGTCTACCAACTCGACCTGTGCCAGCCCGGCAGCCTCACCGCCACCGTGCCTGACGACGCGAACGTCGATCCGGACATCCATCTGCTCTCCGGCCTGCGCGAGGACACCTGCCTCGCCCGCGCCCACCTCACGTTCACCCAGAACGTGACTCCAGGACGCTACTACCTGAGATCGGAAGAGCGTCGTGTAGGGAAAGAGTGTAGATCTCGGTG
>CALKWH010000208.1 GCA_938004375.1 uncultured Pseudomonadota bacterium | reverse complement strand
AGATCGTATTCGGTGACTGGAGTTCAGACGTGTGCTCTTCCGATCTATGGTATCGGCAGAACGTCGTCAAATCAGATACTGGCGAAGCTGGGGATCAACCCGGATGTCAAGACGGATGATTTAACCGAAGGGCAGATCAACGACATTCGTAAAGTCATTGATGGCGAATATAAGGTCGAGGGCGAGCTTCGCACCGAAATCTCCATGAACATCAAGCGACTGATGGACCTTGGATGCTATCGAGGGCTTCGACACCGGAAGGGGCTTCCCGTCCGGGGGCAGCAGACCAAGACCAACGCGAGGACCCGCAAGGGGCCGCGTCGGGCGGCGGTGAAGAAAAAAGGCGCAGCCAAGAAAAAGTAATTTTTGAGTGAGTGCGCGGGTCCGCGGATACCGGGCCTGGACGCGCAACAGGGGACATCGTTTATGCCGAGAAAAACGCGTACGAAGAAAAAAGAGAAAAAAAATATATTAAACGGCGTGGTCCATATTCAGTCGACGTTTAATAACACCATCGTGACCATCACGGATCCCGTGGGAAATATCGTTTCCTGGTCGAGCGCGGGCGTTCAGGGGTTCAAGGGGTCCAGGAAGAGCACGCCGTTCGCCGCCCAGCTGGCGGCCGAGGATGCTTCCAAAAAAGCCATGGAAAACGGCATGAAAAACGTCGAGGTCTATGTCAAAGGCCCTGGCGCCGGACGGGAGTCCGCGCTCAGGTCCCTGCAGGCCGCCGGGTTCAACATCATCATGATCAAGGATGTGACCCCGATTCCGCATAATGGATGCCGTCCGCCGAAGCGACGCAGGGTGTAATAAAGGAGGAAGACTTGGCACGATATACAGGTTCTGTTTGCCGGCTGTGCAGACGAGAAAATTTGAAGCTGTTTCTGAAAGGGGACCGTTGCTACTCGGACAAGTGCGCGTTTGATCGGCGGGGGTATCCCCCGGGTCAGCACGGCCAGCGGCGGCGCGGGAAGATGTCCGACTACGGTGTCCAGCTCCGCGAAAAACAGAAGGTCAAACGGATGTACGGGCTGGCGGAAAATCAGTTCCGCCTCTTTTTCAAGCGCGCCGACCGCCATAAAGGCATCACGGGCACCAACCTTCTCGTCGCCCTCGAATGCCGCCTGGACAATGTCGTCTATCGCCTGGGATTTGCCAGCTCCCGCACCCAGGGTCGGCATTTTGTCCGGCATCGCCACTTCCTGGTCAACGGGAAGGTGGTGGACATCCCGTCCTACCAGGTGAAGGTGGGGGACGTGATCGAGCTTCGGGAAAAGAGCCGCAACATCCAGATGATCAACGACGCGCTTGAGGGCGTGGTCCGCCGGGGGGTTCCGCAGTGGCTGGAGGTTGAAAAAGAGAACATGAAGGGGACCGTCAAGAGCCTGCCCGTCCGGGAAGACCTGACCATGCCCATGCAGGAACAGCTCATCGTCGAGCTTTACTCCAAGTAGCCCCGCGGCCGTTCAGGCAGTTCGGCAGAGCTGCCGCCGCGTTCATGTTTCTCAGAAATACAGATACGACTACTCGGACATCATCCTGAAAAGTCTGGAGTTACTATAATGTCATCAAATGAACTCATGTACATGAACTGGCGGGAGATCATCAAGCCAGAGAAGGTTCAGAAAACATCCACCCCTTCCTATGGAAAATTCGTCTGCGAGCCCCTTGAACGGGGGTTCGGCATCACCATTGGAAACGCGCTGAGGCGGATCATTCTCTCTTCCTTGTACAGAGCGGCGATTGTATCCGTGAAATTCGACCAGGTGATGCACGAATTTTCGGTGATTCCGGGGGTGCTTGAGGATGCATCCGAGGTGATCTTGAACCTGAAGGAGGTCCGCCTCAAGGTCTCGGATCCTGAACCGAAAATGATTCGCATTGACGTGAGTAAAGAGGGTGAGGTCACGGCGGGGGATATCCTCAGCGATGATGGAAGAGTGGAGGTCCTCAACCCGGAGCAGCACATCGCAACATTGGGTGCGGACACCGAGCTGAAAATGGAAATGATGGTCAAGGTGGGAAGGGGCTACGCCCTCTCCGAGGCCAACAAAGACGATGACGCTTCGGTGGGGACGATTCCCATAGACGCCGTTTTTTCGCCCATCAAGCGGGTCAACTACGTGGTGGGCAACGCCCGCGTGGGGCAGCGGACCGATTACGACAAATTGACGATGGAGGTTTGGACGGACGGGAGCGTCCGGCCGGAGGACGCCGTCGCCTATTCCGCCAAGATCCTGAAGGAGCAGATGAACATCTTCATCAATTTTGACGAGGATGTGGAGCCCGAGCCGGAGAAGACATCCGAGGAACTGGAAAAACCCAAGTTTAACGAGAATCTCTATCGAAGCGTCGAGGAACTGGAGCTGTCCGTCCGCAGCGCGAATTGCCTGAAAAACGCCGATATCCATAAAATTTACCAACTGGTCGCCAAAACCGAGGCCGAGATGCTCAAGACGAAAAATTTCGGCAGAAAGTCTCTCAACGAGATCAAGGAGGTCTTGACCGAGATGGGCCTCTCTCTCGGAATGAAGCTTGAAGGATTTATGCCTCCGGAGGAGGATGCGGAGGAAGGAGAGTAAGATTTATGAGACACGGAAAAGCAGGGGTAAAATTAGGTCGAAGCAGCAGTCATCGCATGGCCATGTTTCGGAACATGGTGACCTCGCTCTTTAAATACGACCGCATCCGGACCACCGATGCCAAGGCCAAGGAGCTGAGAAGCTGGGCCGACCGCATCGTCACCCTGGCCAAGCGCGGGGACCTGCATGCCCGGCGCCAGGCCCTGGCGATCCTCCGGGAGCAGAAGGTGGTCCACAAACTGTTCGACGAGGCCCGGGAGCGTTTCGGCGGCATCGAAGGGGGCTACACCCGCATCGTCAAGGTGGGGCGGCGCCCCGGGGACGCGGCCGCCATGTCGATGATCGAGCTCGTGGCCGCCGACAAACGCAAGGCGCCCAAGCCCGAAAAGACCGCAAAGCCGGAGAAGGCCCCGGTGGAGGCTGCAGCCGCTCCCGCAGCCGTTGCCGCGGCGCCGGCCGTGGCCGAGGCCTCGGAGGCCCAGGCGGCACCTGAGGCCGCAGCCCCGGAGGCACCGGCCGCAGAAGCGGCGGAGCCGGTTGCGGAAGTCGCTCCCGAGACAGAGGCGAAACCCGAAGAGAAATAATCCGGTTGTCCCTTTGGGGAAACCACCCTGATGCAAAGGCCCTGCCCCCAAACCGGCAGGGCTTTTGTGCTTTACGGTTCCGCAAAATGCCCGATAGCAGCGTTATGCGTATCCCGCGTCACTGCGGCGTACTGTAAGTATGCCTCACTCCTCGGGATTCGCAAGCCTTGATCTCGAACTTTTTGCGAAACCGTCCAAAAGAGGAGGCGGTTAGATCGGAAGAGCACACGTCTGAACTCCAGTCACCGAATACGATATC
>CALKWH010000207.1 GCA_938004375.1 uncultured Pseudomonadota bacterium | reverse complement strand
AGCAGGATGCGGTCGGGGATGCCGATCTTGCCGATGTCGTGCATCGGCGCGGCCATGCGGATCAATTCGCACTCGTGCTCCGGGCGGCCGTGCAGCCGCGCGAGGAAGGCCGCCATCTCGCCGACCCGGCGCACGTGGTGGGCGGTCTCGCCCGACCGCGTGTCCAGGACCTCGCCCAGGGTGAAGATGACCTCGCGCTGGGTCTGGATGATCTCCTGGTTCAGGTGCAGGTTGTCCAGCGCGGTGGTGATGTTGATCGCGAACGTGGAGATCAGGTTCTGCTCGAGCCGGCTGGCGGGCCGTCCGTTCTCGAAATACAGGAGCATCTCCATGCCCTTGCGGGTCTTGAAGTACCCCACGAAGCGGTGGTCGAGGAACACCAGGGTGCGCTCCGCCAGGGCACGGGCGAAGGCGTCCATGATCTCGGCGGGCACCTCGTCGGCCCGCTCGAGCCCGGCGTAACGGCCCACCCCGGCAGCCACCGCCCAGCCGCCTCCGGTCGCCGCGCGCAGGATCACGCCGCAGCCGGGGGAGTCCAGGGGATCCCCCACCACCTGCAGCAACTGGGAGACCTGCACCAGCACGTCCCGGGCGAACGCGGGGAAGCTCTGGAGCTCGAAGATTCGGCTCGAGGCCTTGACGATCTGGGCGAGGCCGCGCCGCGCACGCTCCACGGTGAGCAGATCCCGGTAGGAGCGGATGGACGCCGTCGTGACGGTGAACAGTTTGCGCGCCGTCAGTTCCGTCTTTTCCTTGTAATCGTTGATGTCGTACCGGGAGATGAGCTGGTTCTCCGGCGCCTGGCCGGGCTGCCCGGTGCGCAGGATGATGCGGACGAAGTGGTTGCCGAGCTCCTCGCGGACGTAGCGCGCGACCTCGATGCCCGAGGTCTCCGTCTCCATCACCATGTCCAGGAGCAGCATCGACATGTCGGGATTGGCGAACATCAGTTCGCGGGTCTCGGCCGCCGAGAAGGCGGAGAAGAACTGCAGGCCGCGACCCTCGAATTGGAAGTCCCGCAGTACGAGACGGGTGACCGTGTGAACCTCGCGGTCGTCGTCGGCGATGAGGATCTTCCAGCCAGAGCCATCCTCCTGGGGCCCGTTGCCGTCGGGCTCGTCTGCGAAGTGAAGCAGGTCATCCGTCATCGCGGCTCTCTCCTGCCGGCAGCGGCAACGTCAACGTGAACCGGGTTCCGCTGCCCGGAATGCTCTCAACCTGGATTCGCCCACCAAAGGTACGCGTCACCAGATTATATACAATATGCAAGCCGAGTCCACTCCCACCTTGTCCCCGCCTGGTGGTGAAGAACGGATCGAAGATGCGGCCCAGGTTCTCCGGGGGGATCCCCACGCCGTCGTCGCCGTAGCGCAGCACGATCGCGTCCACGGCCCGCTCCGCGGCGATGGTGATGACGCCGGCCGGGATCCCGTCGAAGCCATGGGTGAGGCTGTTCATCACGAGGTTCGTCAGAATCTGGGAAAAGGCCCCGGGGGAGCCGGTCATGGCGAGATCGGGGGGGCACTCGACCTGCACCTTGTGGGCGGTGTGCTTCAAATGCGGTCGGAGGGAGAGCAGCAGCTCTTGTATATACTCCGCCAACAAGAAGCGGCGCTCGTCCCCGCTGGCCCGGTCTACGGCGATCTGCTTGAAGGAGCCGATGAGATCCGCCGCGCGCTTGAGGTTGGACACCAGGATGCTGCTGCCCTCGTCGGCCAGGGCCAGGTACCGGATCATCTCGGCCCGGGTGAGGCGGCCCTGGTCGAACGCCTGCCGCACCTCGAGCGTGCTCTCCTGCAGGTGGGTGGCCGCGGTGACCCCGACCCCCACGGGCGTGTTGATCTCGTGGGCCACACCGGCCACGAGCTGGCCCAGGGCGGCCATCTTCTCGGACTGCACGAGGTGCTCCTGGGCTTCCTGCACCATCTGGAGCGTCCGCTGCAGGGCGAAGGTGCGCTCCTCGACCCGACGCTCGAGCTCCTCGTTGACCCGCCGGATCTCCTCCTCGTCGAGCTTGCGCGCGGTGATGTCGGTGATCATGGCGAAGGAACTGATCTTGCGCCCCTTCTCGTCGAGGATGGGGGCACCGTTGAACAAACAGATCACCCGGGAACCGTCGGGGCGCAGCATCGTCGCCTAGATCGGAAGAGCGGCGTGTAGGGAAAGAGTGTAGATCCCGGTGGTCGGCG
>CALKWH010000206.1 GCA_938004375.1 uncultured Pseudomonadota bacterium | reverse complement strand
CCGAGATCTACACTCTTTCCCTACACGACGCTCTTCCGATCTCTGCTTTCCTTGCCGGTCTTCTTCGACCGAGAAGTTCCGTCGACAGGTCGGCCGGCCACGGCTCCCTGGGGTGCCAACTCTTCATCGCTCAGCGAGAGGGACATCCCCGACGGAGGCAAAGAGGAGGGTGGGTGGTCCAGATCCAGACCACTCTTGTTTCCCGGACCCGGCACACTCCCACCTCCCAACGCCGAGAGATCCACCCCATCGGAGCTATCGAACAGGCTTGGGGGAATCTTGACGCCCGGTTCACCCGGCTTGCCTGCGTCCGGATCCCCCAACTCGAGGGGATGCGCCTTACCGGGATTCAACTCCAATTTCATCTCCGGAACCACCCCACCCCCCAACGGCGGCAGGGAGAAATCCCGATTTTTTTCCCGTTCCAGGTCCTCGTTCTCCAGATTGGAGGGCTTCCCCTCGCGCATACCGGGAAACGAGGAGGCGGGGGCGGGTAGCTCGATTTTCAGTTCTGGGAGGTCCGTCCGAGCTCCCGGGAGGTCCGTCCGGGCTCCCGGAAGATCCGTGCGCATTCCCGGGAGGTCCGTCCGAGCTCCCGGAAGATCCGTGCGCACCCCCGGGAGGTCCGTCCTCATTCCAGGTAGGTCCGTTCGAACACCCGGGAGGTCCGTCTTCATCCCGGGGAGATCGGTCACGGGAGTGGGAGTACCGGCGTTTTTCCCCGGCACCAGAAGGGTCGGGATCTGGGAACTCGGGATGGCCCCCGCCGGTTTCAGGACCGGAAGGTCGACCGCGACCGGCGGCGGCTTGAGCCCCGGAAGGTCGGCCGCGACCGGCGCCTGCTTGAGCCCGGGCAGATCGGCCGCGACCGGCGGCGGCTTGAGCCCCGGAAGCTCGACCGAGCCAGCGCCGGGAGTCTTGTGTGCCGGAAGATCCGGCTGCTCGCGGAGCTCGGCCACCGGGGCGCCCGCCTTGAGCAAGGCGGCAAAGTCCTGGATCCCGGACACGGGCACCCAGGTTTCTCGATCATCGGACACCGCTTCGGTGGCCTCCAGTTTCCCAGTGGACACGAGGGAAACTACCTTGGCCTTGGGAAATGGGCCGAATATCTTGTCATTTTTCCGTTTCACGAAGAGCGTGGGCACATCTTCGAGGGAAAAGAGGGGTTCGCTATCAACGATGTCCCGATAGCAGAGCGGACACTGCGTCACGTTTTCCATCAGGACTGCCTGGCACTGCATACAACGTTTCTTCATGACACTCCTCGGAAAAAAATCGAAGAATTGTAAACCGGTCGACGACAGCTGTCGACAAAAAACCATCCGGGAGACTTGCCGACAATCCAATCACATGGACCTGTCCACAACCCTCCGTTCATCGCGGAGGCCTGTCGATAAAAACATTCATACAAACAAAAGAAATGGGAAAATCCCAACATTGGCGGCAGGCCTATTCTTCATTTCTTCTGTTTAATCCCCTCAAAAGTCGGATTGCTTTCTCTCTCAAAAAGGGATAGTTTCTCCAACCTGGAGAGGTGTCATGAAAATCACGTTGAACAAATCCACTTTTCTCAACGGCCTGTTCCTTCCCCAGAAGATATCCGAAGGCAATGCAAGCATCCAGCCGATACTTTCGAACGTCCAATTGACCGCACAACAGGACGGTAAGATCCTGTGTCGGGCCACTGACATGAGCACCTCGGTCACCAGTGAGTTCCAGGCCGAGGTGTTCGCACCGGGGACCGCCACGGTCAACGGCAAATTGCTCTATCAGTTGATTTCCAATCTCACCCACAAGGAAGTCACCCTCGAAAAAAAGGACAATGCCATCTGGATCACGGCCCAGAAGAGTCGCTTCGAGCTCAACGCGCTGCGCGACGAGGACTTCCCCAACTTCAGTTTTTATGAAGACAATTCCTATGTGAGTTTTGAGGCGCAGATTCTGAGGGAACTGCTCGAACACACGCTGTTTGCGGTTGCTTCGGACGAGACCAAACCGCATCTGGGCGGAATCTATCTGGTGACCGAGAAGAACATCGCCAAGGCTGTGGCCACCGACGGGCACAAGCTCGCCCTCGCGGAATATCCCTACGAGGGAAAATTCGGCGTGCCCAACGGCATCATCATTCCCCGAAAGGGAGTCAACGACATCATGAAAATGATCAACGACGACTCCGCCAACGTGGGAATGCACTATGACAAGGAACTGAAGATACTGGGACTGCGCACCGACAGTGCGCGCATGAACATCAAACTAATCGATTCCAAGTTTCCCCCCTATGAGCAGGTCATTCCCCAGTATCAGGACAATCGTCTCGTCATGCCCAAGGAAGACTTTCTGGGTGCCTTGAAGAGAATAAACCTTCTTTTTGAAGGAAGTGATGCTGGTGTGATTCTAAAAATACAGAAAGACAGCGTCGTACTCACCGGTATCGACACCCTCAAGGGTAAGGGCACAGAAGAAATTGAAGTTGATTTCACCGGCGAAGCTATGCAGATTGCCTTCAATATCAAATTTTTTGATACCATCGTAAACAAGATTCAAGGCAAGGAATTTTCGATGTTTTTACACAATCCGAAAAGTCCGGCCCTGATCAAACCCATCGAAACCAGCAATTTCATCGCCGTGCTCATGCCCATTCGGCTCGATTGACAACCGGATGATCCTGGAGAATTTGTTTCTACAAAACTTCAGGAATTTCAAAGACTTTTCCCTACAAATTGATCAGAGAAAACAACTACATATTTTCGGTCTGAACGGGACTGGAAAAACCAATCTGTTGGAGGCTATCTATATTCTCTTTACCTCCAGAAGCTTTCGAAATCGCAAATCCCTGAGAGATTGCGTGAAGACAGGAGAACCCTATTTTCATCTGCAGGCGGATATCAACGCACAACGAAGTGGCATGACCTTTTCCATAAACGATATGGAGAAATCTTTCATGCTGCAGCAGGAAAGAGTCAAAAGCCTCGAGTTTGTCCGAGGGAAGAATATTCTGTACTTTTCGCCGGATGAAACCCAGATTTTCTTTCAAAGTCAGGAGATCCGAAGAGCCCTGCTGGATCGCTATCTGAGCGCTCTTCGAAAGCCCTATCTGCAAAAGTTGCTGAATTTTTCCACGCTCAGGCAGAAGAAACTCCAGATTCTGCTCTCCAAAACCACACGAAAAAGGTCGCTATTGGATTTGGATAGCCAAGCCTTTCGTGTCATTTCCAACGAGATTTCCGATGATCGCGGTTGGTTCATCGACCGGTTGAATCCGCTCTTTCAAGAGTATCTGGAGAGATTGAATCCCAAGCTCAAGAACAGTCAGATGAAATACCGGAAGCGACAGATTCCCGACAACTATCTGGAAAAAGAGTTGGCCCAGGAGAGAATCCTATACGGGTGTCACAAAGAAGAGTTGGACTTCCTGGAACACGGCAAGGACGTTCGAAGCACCTTCAGCAACGGCGAAAAGAAGGTCGTCAATCTCGCCCTTCACTTTTCTTTTATGGAGTTGCTTCGTCAAGAGGCTGGGCTTCAATGCCTGATATGCCTGGATGACATCGAATCAGAGCTCGACTCCAACACCCTCCAAAACATCCAGGAAGTACTGGATCAATCCGAGTCTCAGGTCATCGTGACCAGCAAAATGATTCATCGCGCTTCGGATCGAGATATCCTGTTAACAACCTGAAAGATCACTTGGTTGGCGTCGCAGGGGGGGTAGTCGTCGGATTGGTCGTTGCGCTCTTCTCCGCCGGAAAATCGACCATCAACAGGTAATAATTCAGGAAGGGCAGGTGAGTGATTTCCGGCTTGACGACGGTGGTACCGGTTTTGTACAGGAAATCCACGATCAGTTTGGTGCCTTTGTCATCCCGAAAAAACGACACCTTCTCGATGGGAGTCTGGAAAAAGCGCGTGATCAAATCACGCCAGGCGTGTTTTTGCCAGGCCGAGCATCCCGGAGCCGACAACCGGAGGATCCGAACCTGATCTTCCGCAAGGTCCTGGCTTTGCAATTGGAAGGAAGTGGAGAACAGGAAGAAGAATCGGGAGCCGCCCGGAGAAGGTTTGAGTTGAAAACCTGGCCAGAGCAGCACACATTTACCACCAGGGGGTGGAATTTCCTTGGGTAATTCCGGCTTGGGAGGAGACACTCCCGCATACTTCAGCACCGACACGTTCTGCGGTTTCGCTGGAGCGGTGGCAGGAGGATTGACTCCGGGTAGTAGAAGACTGGTCAGAAGAACGATGGGAAAGAACATGGGTCTAACCTCAAGATGAGTGAATAGAGACGACGCTATTTGGACCTTCAAACGAAAATACCATATCCGGGAATCTTCGGAATGCAAAGTTCCTGGAATTTCTCGGACGAACCAAACCAGTTGCCAATTCAAGGGAAAGATGTTTCACGTGAAACATGAGCCTAGGAGACCTCCGGTTGGGGAGGTTGTATTCGGATTCGTTGATCACAAATGGAAAGAAAGAATTCGCTGTGTGAAAAAAGAACGATCAATTTTTCGGTGTTCTTGAATCTTTTCAGCGTATCTCGGAGTTGCTGCTGAGTTTCCTGGTCCAGGGCGTTTTCCGGCTCATCCACCAGGAGAACGCCATGATTGTGTTCGAAGGCGCGCAGCAGGCTGATGGTCTTTCTTTGTCCGGAGGAAAGGGCCTCCTGACTGAGTTGATTGTTGATCCGATCGGATCGGATCTGTCGAAGATAAGGTGTTTGAAGGAATTCGGTGACCGGTGTTGATTCCAGGAAGAGATTCTCTTGTAGATTGAGGGTGAAGACAGTCCCGTTCTGGTCGACAAAGGACACGCCGGATCGCCCGGAATCCAGAGGAGAAAATTCCAGGGCTCCGCCGGTGGGCTTGAGTACGCCGGCGATCAGGAGCGCGACGGTGGTCTTCCCGCAACCGTTGGGCCCTTCGAAGCCGATGATGGAGCCCTTCGTGAGGGAGAAATCGAGGGGTGTGAAGAGCTCCGGACCATCGGGATAGTGAAAACGCAGTTGAGATGCATCAATCCGAGAGGGCTCAGGCGACGGCGGCTGTGCGGTTTCTTCTGCAGGGTCTTCGAGGATCAGGGGCAGAAACGTCATGGAGCGATAACTCAGAAAAGACGAAATGTCGGCGGAGAGAGCGCTCAGAGGAGCGTGCAGCAAGGAGAGACCGGCGATGAAGGAGTGGAAACTGGTCTGGGTGAGGGATCCGCCGGCGACCTGGGACGAACCCACCGCATAGACGGCGGTCAAGGTACCCAGGAAGAGTACGATTTGAATGGGATGCGCGATCATGCGGAGCCTGGCGAGCCGGATGGATCGGGTCGTCGTTGAATCCAAAAAGCGTTCGTGAAGGCGCGCAAAAAACGCCGCCTGACGGAAGGCTTTGACGAGGGGCATCGCCCGGGCCGCCTCGAGCTCGAAATTGGCGACCGCGGATTGGGCGAGGATGACGTCTTCCTGTTCCCGGTTGATCCAACGCCCGAGGAAAAAACCCAGCAGGAAGACAGCCAGAAATAGGGCGACACAAAAGAGAAAGAGACTCGGAGACAGCCAGATCAGCGCGACGGAGAAAACGAAAATTTGCAGGATTTTTCGCAGGGTACCGCGAAGCAGGGAAAAAATGGATTCTCCGAGCCATTGAATCTCGAGTTGGAGCCCACTCCAATCAAGGACGCTGTTCTGAGTGGACTTGTCACGGGTGGACAAAAAAGCCTGAAGACTCTTTTTACGGGTCTGGGAGACCCACCGGGTGGAGACGCTGGTGAGAATCCAGTCATCGAAGACGGACAGCAGGTGGTGCAGCGAGAAGAGCAGGACGATGAAGATCGGGAGCGTGGACAGGGCGAACCGTCCGGTGGAGAAGATCAGGAAAAAACCGAAGGCCGTGTGCAGAAGGATGAATCCCAGGGCGAGAATGAGTCGGGCCCGAAAGGGTTTCAGGCTCCTGGCAACGGCGAAGAGTACTTCTGACAGGGTCATGGCTTGACGCGTTCCTACCTCGGGGCGCGCGTCCGATCACTCGACGGTGACGGATTTGGCCAGGTTGCGTGGTTGATCGACGTCGGTGCCCTTGAAGTCGGCGATATGATAGGCGAGCAACTGCAGAGGCAGGATGCACAGGAGGGGTTGGATCACCTCGGGCACCTCGGCGGGGATGAGCGCGAGGTCGTTGACCAGGGTGCCGATGTGCATGTCCGAAGCCGAGGCCACGGCCAGGACCTTGGCGTTGCGGGAGAGGACCTCTTCGAGATTGCTCATGATCTTTTCGTAGTGCGCGTTACGGACAGCCAGCACGACGGTGGGCAGGTCCTCGTCGATCAGGGCGATGGGACCGTGCTTCATCTCGCCGGCGGGGTAGCCTTCGGCGTGAATGTAGGAGATCTCCTTGAGTTTGAGGGCACCTTCGAGGGCGATGGGGTAGAGATTTCCACGACCCAGGTACAGGAAATGGGTGGCATGGGCGTAACGCCGAGCCATGACCTGGATCTGGGGTGCCTGGTTGAGGATGTGGTGCATCTGGCTGGGGCAATCGAACAGGGCGTCGATCCAGGAGGAGACGAGCTCGGTGCGACCCAGGCGTTGGGCGAGGTAGAGGCTGAGGACGAGCAGTCCCACGAGCTGGGTGGTGAAAGCCTTGGTGGAGGCCACGCCGATCTCGGGGCCGGCGATGGTCTCGAGTCGGGCGTCGGCGATCTGGTGAATCTGGGAATGAGGCGAGTTGGTGATGGCCAGGATGCGTGCGCCCTTCTGCCGGGCGATGCCGATGGCGGCCAGGGTGTCGGCGGTCTCACCGGACTGCGAAATGGCGATGACCAGATGGCTGGGGAGCACCAGGGGATCGCGGTACCGGAACTCGGAGGCGATTTCAACCTCGACCGGAATGCGGGTGGCCTGTTCGAGATAGAACTTGCCCACCAGGCCGGCGTAATAGGAGGTGCCGCAGGCGACGATGAAGATCTTGTCCGGCATCGGGAAGTCACCAGGAATTCCGGGCACATCGACGGTGTAGTCTTCGTGGTGGAGATACGCCGTGATGGTGTTGTAGACCGCCCGCGGCTGCTCGAAGATCTCCTTGAGCATGTAGTGTTTGTAGCCTTCCTTTTCAGCCATCAAAGGGTTGTAGGCGACGGTCTTGAAGGCGCGGGTGACCGGGTGCAGGTCGCTCGTGAAGATGCGAAGCTCCGAAGCACTGAGCTCGGCGAGCTCATGATCCTGTAGCGGCAGGATCCGCTGGGTGAAGGGCAGGATCGCGGGAATGTCGGAGGCCACGAGGTGAAAGCCGGCGCCCGCGCCGATGAAGAGCGGACTGCCCTTGCGGGCGAGCCAGACCTGCTGCTCGTAACCCTGGATGAGGATGGCCAGCGCCCAGGTGCCCTTGCACGCCTCCAGGGCGCGGGAGATGGCCTCGAGGGGGGCATGGCCCGCCTTGAGGGCGTTCGCTATGAGGTGGCTGATCACCTCGGTGTCGGTCTGGCTTGAAAATATGTGCCCTTGTGCAATGATTTTAGCCTTGAGCTCGGCGTAGTTTTCGATGATGCCGTTGTGGATGACGGCGACCCCCTCGTAGTAATGGGGATGGGAGTTGATCGTGGACGGCTTGCCGTGGGTGGCCCAGCGCGTGTGGCCGATGCCCGTGGGGCTGGCGGCCGGATGGGTCTGGAGGAGCTCGGCGAGACGCGACAGTTTCCCGACCTCTTTGATGATATGGATCTTTTTGTTGTCGAAGAACGCGATCCCGGAGGAGTCGTAGCCTCGGTATTCAAGCTTTTGCAGGCCCTGCAGGAGCATGGGGATGACGTTTTCGGTTCCAGCGGCAGCTACGATTCCGCACATGGGACACTCCTCGCCTTCTCGGCGCAATGGCGAATCCTATGTCCGCACAATACGATCTGTCAATTTTCGGGGGAATTCAGGCGTGGCCGTAATCGCGGGCGCGCACCGGGTTCTCGAGGGTGCCGAGGCCGGAGATGGTGATCCGGACGGTGTCGCCGTGGACGATGGGGCCGACGCCCGACGGCGTGCCCGTGGTGATCACGTCGAACGGGTTCAGGGTCATCACCGCGGAAACGAAGGCAATCAGTTCGGGGATGGTGAAGATCATGTCGCTGCAAGGGCTGTGCTGCCGGAGCTCATGGTTGACGCGGGTCTCAAGGGTGACGGCGAGGGGATCGAGCTCGGTGACCAGGCAAGGTCCCATGGGCGCGAAGGTGTCGAAGCCCTTGGCGCGGGTGTATTTGCCTTCGCGGCGCTGGATGTCCCGGGCGGTCACGTCATTGAGGATCGTGTAACCCAGGATATGGGAGGGCGCGGCGGCGGCGGTGACGTCCCGGGCGGTGGCGCCGATGACCACGGCCAGCTCGCCCTCGAAGTGGACCTCCTGGCTCTGGGCCGGGAGCAGGATCGCCTCCTGGTGGGCGATGACGGCGGAGGCGGGTTTCATGAAGATCAGCGGCTCCTCGGGGAGCGGCTTGTTGAACTCGGCGGCGTGGGCGCGGTAGTTGAGCCCGATGGCGATGATCTTGCCCACGGGCACCGGCGGGAGGATGACGGCGGCGGGGGAGGCGAGCCGCTCGAGGAGCGCCGGGGTGGACAGGCCGCGGCCCTGCAAGAGGGGTTCGAGGGCCTGGGACACCGAGACGAGGCGATCCTCCCCGTCGAGTTGGACGAAATACTGCATGGGACCGAGGGAGCGACGCTGGATTTTCATGACGACACCTCCGCGTGCGGATGGAGATTAGAGCGGTTCGAGGCCGGCGGGCGTGAGGCGCCCGGCCCCGCCGAGGAAAGGACGCAGCGCGGCGGGCAGGATCACGGAGCCGTCGGGCTGCTGGCCGTTCTCGAGCAGGGCCAGCAGGGTGCGGCCCACGGCGAGCCCGCTGCCGTTGAGGGTGTGTACGAGCTCGGGCTTGGCCTCGGCTCCGGCGCGGTATCGGATGCGCGCGCGGCGGGCCTGGAAGTCCAGGCAGTTCGAGCATGAGGAGATCTCGCGGTACTTGTCCTCGGAGGGGATCCAGACCTCGAGGTCATAGGTCCTGGCGCTGGAGAAGCCCATGTCCCCGGTGGCGAGCAGGATCACCTGGTAGGGCAGCTCGAGGGCCTGCAGGATGGCCTCGGCCTGGGCGGTGATGGCCTCGAGGGCGGCCTCGGACTGGGCCGGCGTGGTGATCTGCACCATCTCGACCTTGGTGAACTGGTGCTGACGGATGAGTCCGCGCACGTCGCGACCGTAAGAGCCGGCTTCGGAGCGGAAGCACGGCGTGGCCCCGGCATACCGGATCGGCAACTGGGCGGCGTCCAGGATCTCCTCGCGATGGTAGTTTACCAGGACGACCTCGGCCGTGGGGATCAGGTAATAAGGCTCCTCCCCGGCGGTCTTGTAGGCGTCGGCCTCCAGGTTGGGCAGTTGGCCGGTCCCGACCATGGCGTCGCGCTTGACCAGAAGGGGCGGTGAGACTTCGATGTAACCGGCGCGCCGGTGGAGCTCGAGCATGAACTCGACCAGGGCGCGCTCCAGGCGGGCGCCCGCGCCCAGCAGCACGGAGAACCGCGAGCCGGACATGCGCTGGGCGCGCTCGAAGTCCAAAATGCCCAGGCGGGCGCCGAGCTCCCAGTGGGGGGCGACCGGGAAATCGAAGCTCCGCGGCGTGCCCCACGCCCGAACGCGCCGGTTGCAGCTCTCGTCCCCGACGGGCACGTCGGTCTGGGGCAGGTTGGGGATGAACAACAGCAACTGCTCGCGCTTCTCCTCGAGCTCGTTGAGGAGCTTCTGTTTCTCCTTGAGGCTGTCGCTGAGTTCCTTGAGCTCCTGGCGCAGGGCGGCCTGCTCCTCGCCACGCAGCACCTTCATCTGCTGGCTGCGCTCCCCCTGACGATGGCGGGCGTCGTCCAGCTCCTGTTTGAGTTGCTTCCAGGCGAGGTGGGTGGCCTCGAGCTCGCCGAGGCGGGCGGCGGCGCCGGCGCTGCGGGCGCCCAGGCGTTCACGCAGCAGGTCGGGGTTTTCGGTGAGCAGGCGGGGATCGATCATGGCGGTACTCCTTCGGTCGACCCCTTTGTATCCAAAACCGCCGGCCCTGTCCAACCCTACGGGGCTGGGGACCCTCATTTTTTGCGCCTTCGCGGAACCTGCAGTAGCGTGCAGACGGGAAGGAGGCGCTCCCGCCGGAGAACCCCATGACGACCCCCCGCTTCGCCCTATCGTTCGCCTGTGCCCTGCTCGTGCTTGTCGCCTGTCACAATCAGGATCCCAAGGACACGCGGTACGCGCAGAAACAATATTACTTAGGAAACGATTATTTCGAGAAGTACATGGACAGCCTGCAGAAGATCGAGCGCCTGCAGATCGAGAACGCCCGGACCGAACAGGAGATCGCCACGGTCTTGCAGCAGCAGCCAGACGAGCAGGCGTTGATGGACGTGCGGATGAAAAGGCAGCGCATCCAGAAGAACCAGGAGACGATCCGCGAGGAGATGGAGATGTCGGTGCGGTTCCTCAATGCCGCTCTGGAGGAACTGAAAAAGAGCCTGGTGGCCGACTCCGCTTACTCGGGGACCCACTTCCTGCTGGGTCTGATCTACCTCAAGAAGGCCACCTCGGAGTTGGACATCTCCACGCGCATGCAGTGTATGACCGGCGAGAGCCTCACTGAGCACCGGGACTCGGCCAACTCCCTGCTGACCCAGGCCCGCCGCCACTTCGTCAAGGCCGCGAACGACCGGCAACTGGCCTCGAAGTGCCACAACAACGTGGCCGCCATCGACATCCACTTCGGCAACCACGACGACGCCGTGACCGCGGCCAAGCTCGCGTTGTCCGACCTGGTGTATCAAGAGGGGCACGTGGCCCGCTCGAACATGGGGTGGGCCTATTTCCACCTGAAAAAGTACGACCAGGCGCTGTCCCAGTTGACCCAGGCGCTGCTCATGGAGAGCAAGTTCTGCGTGGCCCGCTACCGGCTGGGGCGCGTGTACCAGGAGCAGGAGCGCACCGAAGAGGCCATAGCCGAGTTCGAGAAGACCCTGCGCCAGGGTCACCCGTGCAACAGCATCCAGGAGGTTTACCTCTATCTCGGTCTCGCGTACGTGAAATCGGGGCGGGCCCAGGACGCGGCCGGGATGTTCGAGACCTGCACGCAGGTGGCCGCGAGCTCCTGCGTGGCCGCAGAGTGCCGCCATTATCTCCAGTTGCTGCAGCAGGAAGAAGCGCCCCGCTAGTCTTCAGAGTTGGTTGCGGCCCTTTAGCTCCCACCAGTTGACCCATCGTCGGACGCCGGCCTCGCGCTGCTCCATGGAGGCCGTGGGGTTGTAGTCCATGGACTCGCCCACGATGCGCTCCAACTCGCGCAGCGCGTCGCGGCGCAGTTCCTCGTCGGTCTGGCGGAGTCCCTCGATCAACCACAGCACGCGATGTCGCTGGGAATTGAGCGCCCACCACGACTGCCAGCGCTCGAGTTGGCTGCCGAAATCGCGCAGGGTGATCTGGCGAAGGGTTTGTATCATGCTGGGGAGGACCTCGGGGTGGGCCTCGCCCATCAGCGCGAGGATGGGCTCGATGGAGAGCTTGTCGCGCAGCCGGCCCAGGGCCTCGACGGCGTGTCGCTGCATGGCCGGCTCCGGGTGGCCGAGGAGGCCGCGCAGGTTGGACGAGATCTCGGCGTATTCCCGATGACCCTCGTAGGAGAGGATGACGCGGGCGGCCACTTCGCGCACGGCGGGCTCGGGATCGAAGAGCTTCTCGGCGATGCGGAACAGGATGTCCGGGAAGCGGACCTCCTGGAACAGGAAGGTCGCGTACAGCCGGGTCTGCGGGTTGTCCGAGTCCAGAAGATCGATCAGGACCGGCACCACCGGCAGGCCCCACTCGACCATGAAGCGCAGAAGAGGCCCATGGGCGCTGGGCGGCGGCGCCAGGGACAGGCTCTCGTGTCCGCGGTAGGTGAGGATCCCGGGGAAGTAGAAGTGCAGGACCTCGAGGGTGCGGTCGCCGAGGTTCTTCAGGGCCTGGGCGGAGCGCTCGTCGAGGGCGTCCTGTTGGATCGACAGGTGTTCGAGTTGGTCGATCAGGGCGATGATCTCCTCGACGAACGAGTTCTGCTGCTCCAGACGCGTGGGGATGGGCACGGTGACGGCCGTGTACGGGGTCACGACCTCGGGCGTGTGGGCGATCGCGGGGTCGATGAACTCGCGCTCCACCGGCTCGGGGACGGGGGACAACTCGGGGACGGGGGAGAGCTCGGGCGCGTGGGCGGGCTTGCGCTCTCTCTTTTTCTGTTTGATCAGGCGCAGGAGGGCCTGGCTGAGCAACCCGCTGGCGGCGATGAGCTCTCCCATGGCCGTGGGCGCCTGGGCGAGTTGGTGCGTGCCCAGCACGAGGGCGACAATGCGGCTCCCGACGGTCACCGGCAACGCCATGATGTGCGTCGGCGGCGAGAGGCTGAGGTGGTCGAGGAGGAACTGGTTCCCTTCCGATGGCGAATACACGCCGAAGGTGGGGATGTTCTGGGCGGCCTTCTGCAGCACGGAGTCGAAGTTGAGGCTGATGAGGTAACTGCGCACCTTGTGCTGGTCGACCTGGCCGCGGTAGATGGCGAAGCGACCGGTGGCGGCCTCGCCCTCGACGGTGAACAGGAACAGGTACTGGGAGTAGTTGGCGCAGTAGCGTAAAAAGGCGATGAGCACGTCGTCGCGGCTGGTGGCGGAGACGAGCAGGTCGGTGAACTGGTTCAACTGGATGGCGGATCCGTCGAAGGACACGAGTTGGTCCCGGGTGCCGGTGGCCCGCGTCGCGGCGACCGCGGGGGCCACGGGTGCAGGCTTGAGCACAGGGGCCGGCGCGACCACAGGGGCCGGCGCGACCACGGGGGCCGGCGCGACCACGGGGGCCGGCGCGTACTCCGGGATGGTGTCGGTCTGGGTCGTGTCCGAGGGCAGCCGCTCGGGGCGATGGGGGATCGAGCTCCCGGCCGTGGTCATCGGCTCGGTCATCGCCTCCTCCAGGCGGGTCTCGGGCGTCCCGGCCTCGTCCGGTCCATCGGGCCCGTCGGAGACGACGACCTGGCGGACGGCGCCGCTCTCGGAGAAGCCTTCCTGCTCGTTCGCGAACTTTGGGAGGCCCTCGGGGATCGGTCCGATGGGGCCGGACTCGGAGAACGGGGACTGGTGGCGGCGACGTTCGGGGAACGTGAATCCCGGCCTCGTGACCGCCTCGTGGACTCCGTCCTCTCCGTTCTCGTCATCGTCGAGCTCGGCGGGCGAGCGGGGCGGCCCCGGCTTCTTCTCGGGGATCGAGGGGCGGGTGAGCTCGCCGGTGCTGCGCTCCCGGGTGATCGTGGGGACCAGGATCTGCGGGGACACCTGCCGTTCCCGGTAAGAGAACTCGGGGACCGGCGTGGCGTCCGCCGAGGCGATGACGGGCAGCGGCTCCTCGGGGACGTCCCGCGTCGGGGTCGCGTCGGGGTCCGTCGCGTCGGCCGACGCCGGCACCCAGGGTTTCACGAAGGTGTCCGGGTAGGGGATTGCGGCGCCGAGCTTGGCGAGGATGCGGGCCGGCCGCTCGTCGAGCTCGAAGCCGTAGATCCGGGAGGCGAATGACAACAACCGCGGCTCGGGGACCACGCGGGCGATCAGGGACACGCCCAGCATGAAGCCGATCTCCTCGATCTTGTTCTTGTCGAACTCGGCGTTGACCAGGACGCCCACCTGCTCGCCCACCCGGGCCACGGGGATGACCTGGTAGCGCAGGGCAAGCTTCTGCGGGAATATCGACACGAGCTCGCGGGAGTCGTCCAGGGTGAGCTCGGCGAGCTGGATGGAGGGCAGCTCCGAGGCCTCGACAAGCACGCGGATCAGGTCCTTCTCGCGGATCAGACCCAGCTCGAGCAGGGCCGAGTCCAGCGTGCCTCCGTTGATGACCTGGTTCTGGAACGCCTGATCCAGTTTGCGGATGGGAATCAAACCCAGTTTCACCAGAATGGAAGAAAGCTTGCTCGCCATGATATTCCGGAAACCCCGCGACAGGGTACGAGTCGCACGCCCACGGGCGGTTTCGGGAGTATCACTTTCTTTGAAGCAAATTTCAATACGAAATCAGTGAAAAATGGATCGAGTCACGAAGGCCGGCGGATCAGCCCGTGACGTCGAGGTGAGTGGTCTCGGAGGCCGACGGCGTCTGCAGGCTCTCTCGCTCCTTCTGGCTGGCGAAATAGGAGATGGCGAGGCTGGCGATCACGACCAGAATGAAGAGCACGAGGGCGGTGGAGACGCGGGACTGCTTCTCCTCTTCCTTGTCGCCGGCATCACGGGCCGCGTTGCCCGGGAGATCGATCAGGCTCAGGGCGGCGGGCGATGGGGCTGGGCCGGTCACGGGAAGTTGCGAGGAGAGCTCGCCATAGGGCAGTCCGAGCTCGGTGCACAGCAACTTCACGAAGCCGCGCGTGTACACCGCCGCAGGCAAGGCCTCGAACCGCTCCTCTTCGAGCGCGGTGATCGCCTCCACGGGGACCCGGGTCTTTTCATGCAGCAGCACCGGGGTCAGGCCGGCGCCCTCACGGGCCTCCCGCAGACGGGATCCCAGCGCGGCCGGTTCTGGACGGGAAGCCTCGCTCGGGATTTTCGGGGTTCTCTTTTTGCTCATCAATTACACCTCTTGTCGCGGTGGCGACAGGACAACCCAGAGAATAGCTGTTTTGCGCGGTCCGTCAAGCGTCATTTGCGGGACGTTCCCCAAAAAAGCAAAAAATGGAACCCTGAAAGGCCTTTCCGTATTTCCACCGTGCGGAAAAGAGCATATAATGCCGCCGGTTTTCCCGTCTGTTTCACCTGTGCCACCGTGCAGGAGATCGAACCGGCCGGGCAGGAGGTCTCATGCAGAACCCCAAACTCCAGGTGTTGGCCAACACCGTGAACAAGTTGCTGCATCGGGACGCCTATGGACCTTTAAGGAAGATATTATCCAAGCGCCACCCCGCGGAGTTGGCCTATTTTTTCCGGGATTTCACCCCTGTTGACCGCAAGCGACTCTTCGAGCACTGCGGGGACGACCAGGTCAAGGCCGAGGTCCTCGGCGAGATCGACCTGCCCGTGGCGGTGGAGTTGATCTCCGCCCTCGACCCCGTCGACGCCGCCCGCATCCTGGGGAACATGGACTCCGACGATCTCGCCGACCTGCTCGAGGAGCTCGACGAGGACCTCAAGGAGAAGCTGCTCAACCTGTTCAAGGACGAGGACCAGGAGGCCGTCGAGGAACTGATGGCCTACGACGCCTCCACCGCCGGCGGCATCATGAACCCGTCGTTCCTCGCGCTGCCGCAGACCGCCACCGCCGGGGAGGCGATCAACTTCCTCCAGGGCTCCTCCGAGGACTACGCGACAACCTTCTATATTTATGTGAACAATTCCGCCGAGAAGCTCGCCGGCGTGGTCTCCCTTCGCCAATTGGTCACCTGCAAGCCGGTCACCACCCTGCGGGAGTTGATGACCCCCGAGGTGATCTCGGTGCCGGTGAGCATGGACCAGGAGGAGGTCGCCGAGATCGTCCAGCGGTACGGCTTTCTGGCGGTCCCGGTCGTGGATGACACCAACCGGATGGTCGGCGTCATCACCGTCGACGACGTGATCGAGGTCATCCGCGAGGAGGCCACCGAGGACATCTTCAAGATGTCCGGCGCGGGCCAGGACATCGAGTACTTCCAGGACTCCTTCTCCGAGCGGTTCCGGCCACGCCTGACCAGCATCTTCTTCCCGCTCCTGACCGGCGTGCTGTCGTCCCTGATCCTGGCCTTCCGGCGTCCCTTCTTCAGCGAACCGGACCGGAACCACCTCTTTTTCCTGCTGATGATCCCGATCCTGCTGGTGCTCTCCTCGGCCATCGCCAACCAGGCCGGCTCACTGATGGTCCGCGGCATCGCCCTGGGCCGCGTGAAGTGGGGCCACTTCCTCGAGGTCCTGCGGCGGGAGTCCGTCATGAGCCTGGTGCTGGGCCTGATCTTCGGGCTGTTCGCATTCGCCTTCTCGATGGTGCCGGTCTTCGGGGGCGACGGCTCCAGCCTGCAGGTGACGTTCCCCCTGCTCGTGGGGCTGACCGTGTTCGCGAGCATGGTCTTCGCCGGCGTGGCGGGCTCCTGTCTCCCCCTGGTCTTCAAGCGCATGAACCTGGATCCCGCCTCGGCCGCCGGCTCGGTCATGTCGGGCCTGTCCGAAGTGTTCACCATCCTGTTGTACGTCTTCGTCATCTCCTGGGTGTAGGTAAGATATGGGCGCGCAGGGCTTCACGGTGACCGCGTACGTGGTCCGGCGGGTGGCCACCGGGGAGAGCGACCTGGTGCTCTCGCTGTTCACCCGCGAGCGGGGCCGGCTCGACGCTTACGCCCGCGCCGGTCGGAAGAGCCGCCGCCGCTTCCAGGCGGGCCTGTCGCCCTGCCTGCTGTACCAAGGCCTCCTGGTGCCCGCGCGCCGGGGCTCCCTGTGGTCCCTCGAGGAGATGACCGTGGCGCGACCCGCACAACTGCTGGTCACGCGGCCCGCCCGCATGGTCGCCGGACAGTACGCCAGCGAGCTGGCGCGGGAGTTGTGTCCGCCGGAGGTGCCCGAACCGGAGGTGTTCTCCGTGTTCGACGCCTTCCTCGTGCGGCTGGACCGTCCGCCGGCGCCGACCTGGCGCGACTGGATCCGCTTCGAGCGGGACCTGCTGTCCGCCGCCGGCGTGGCCCCGGAGCTGGGCTGCTGCGTGGCCTGCCGGCGCGCCCCGCCGGGGGACGGGTGGGGCTTCTCTGTGGCCGCCGGGGGACTCCTGTGCCCGGCATGCGGGCGGGGCCAGTCCATGCCGGTGTGGGACCCGGCGTGGAACGGGATAGAGTCTGACGTGTCTGACGTGTCCGACGTGTCTGACGTGTCCGACGTGTCCGACATGTCCGACCTCCTGGGCGCCTGGATTTTCACGGTGCTGAACAAGAAACTGCACGCCCGCGGCCTGTGCCGCAGCGTGTTCGCGGGCCCTACGGGATGGTGATCACCTCGTCGACGTCCTTCACCCAGCGGAAGTTGTCGATCACGACCGCCGAGTCCAGGATGCCATCGCCCTCATCATGGATCGAGAAAATGATTTCGATGATCGATCCCGGTTCCACGGGGGCGCGGGTGGTCAGCCACGGGGTCGAGGAGGCGTCGGAGTCGTAGCCGGTGCCCGTGAGGTCCTGGGCACCCGGGGTGAAAAAGTCGTTGTTGACCGTGATGGCCTTGTTGTTGGTGTCGAACGAGATGTTGTTGCGGGGGCCCCCGGCGGTCTCGTCCTTCATCATCGCGTAGAACGTGTCGTTGAACTCCGAGCCCACCCACTCGGGATACTCGCTGGACAGGAAGATGAAGTCGAAGGCCAGGCCCTCGGCGTTGGCGGGCACGCGCAGCCGCAGGACGATCTGGGTCATGTCGTGGCACTCGGCCGCCTGATCGTCGCTCTCGGCGTTGGCGATCATGGTCACCGGATCCACGCAGGTCTCGCCCAGGTCCGAGGCGGTCTCATCCATTTGGGGTTCGGGGTTGAACTCGGCGCCGGAGAACAGCGCGATCATCTGGCAGCCAACGGGCATCACGGGGTCCTCGGGATCGACCTGGCGGGGGGCGATGGGCCGCAGGGCGCCCCATCCGTTGGCGCCGGGCGTGGTGCCGTCCGGGTCGTAAGAGATGATGGCCGCGCTCTGGGCGCCGATGATCGTCAGCGGCTGTGCGTGCCAGGCGGTGTTGCACAGGCCCAGGGCGTCACCGAAGGAGGCGTTGGGACCCATGTTCAGCAGTTGCAGCGTGGTCTCGTCCCGGGCGCAGTCGCACAGGTGCTCGGGCTCGTCGATGACGCCGTTGCAGTTGTTGTCCAGTCCGTCGCCCATCATCTCGATGTTGGTGGGGGCGACGCGCCGGTCGTAGTCGTTGCAATCGCCGCCGCACACGGTGACGCCGTCGTTGTCCATGTCCGGCTCCTCGATGTCCCAGGTGCCGTTGCAGTTGTTGTCGATGCCGTCCCCGCAGATCTCGAAGGC
Organism: uncultured Pseudomonadota bacterium; assembly: GCA_938004375.1. Taxonomy (GTDB): domain Bacteria; phylum Myxococcota_A; class Polyangia; order HGW-17; family HGW-17; genus HGW-17. The sequence continues at coordinate 5,136 of CALKWH010000206.1, read as the reverse complement.
GTACGGGTTGATGTCGGGGTCGTTGTCGTTGCAATCCCCGTCCACCGGACGGAAGCCGTCTCCGTCGTTGTCCCCTGGCAGCGTCCCGTTGTTGGTGTTGTTGGTCGTGGAGTTGAAGCCGTTGTTGGGATCGGAGCCCTTGCCAGGGTTGCAGGCGATCAACCCGCTCGCGAGCAGGGCGGTGAGAATAAGGCTGGCCAGTTTCATGAGAAGACCTCCCGGTTGGGGTTTTTCTACCACGAAACGGGCGTTTGACAAATGTTCCTTTGAAGATTGTGGCCCGCAAGACGCCCGTGGCGTATACTGCCCGCTCTGGAGGTGCGCGTGACCGAACACCCGCGTCTTGACCGCCTGTCCAAACTGCTCCAACCCGTCCGGCGCCGCGTCCGGGCCCGGCGCGCCCGTCCGCTGCCCCTGGGCGTGTCGGTGCGCCATGGCGGCGTGCGCTTCTCGATCTTCTCCCAGCACGCCACCGCCCTGCGCCTGGTGCTCTTCGCTGACGAGCGCGCGGCCGTGCCCGAGCGGGCCTTCGATCTGGACCCCGAGCTCCACCGCTTCGGCGACGTGTGGTCGGTCTTCATCGAGGGGATCGGCCCCGGCCAGGTCTATGCGTGGCAGGCCTTCGGTCCCCATGAGCCCGAAGAGGGCCACCGCTTCGACGACAACAAGTTTCTGGTCGATCCCTACGCCCGCGCCGTGGTGGGCGACTACGACTGGAACGTGAAGGGCTACCGCCACGACTGCCCCCACGACGCGCCCCGTTCGCTGGTGCTCGACGACACGTACCCGTGGCGGGACAACCGCTTCCTGCGGGTCCCCTGGGAGGACACCGTCGTCTACGAGGTGCACCTCTCCGGCTTTACCCGGGACGCGTCCTCGGGCGTCGCCTTCCCCGGCACCTTCGACGGTTTCATCGAGAAGCTCCCGCACCTGCGCGATCTGGGCGTGACCGCCGTCGAGCTGCTCCCCATCCAGGCGTTCCCCCCCCACGAGAACGTCAACATCAACCCGGTCACCGGCGAGCGCCTGACGAACTACTGGGGGTACTCCACCCTCGCCTTCGTCGCCCCGCACCCGCCCTACGGCACCGGCCGGTCCCCGGGTTGTGAGGTCGAGGAGTGCAAGCGCTTCGTGGACGCATGCCACCGGCATGGTCTGGAGGTCATCCTCGACATCGTCTTCAACCACACCGCCGAGGGCGACGCCACCGGTCCCACCCTGTCGTTCAAGGGCCTGGACAACCGCGTTTACTATCTGCTGGATACGGATAAATCAAAGTATAAAAATTACAGCGGGTGCGGCAACACGTTCAACTGCAACCACCCGTTCGTGCGGGAGTTCATCCTCGACGTGCTGCGCTACTGGGTGGTCGAGATGCGCGTGGACGGCTTCCGCTTCGATCTCGCGAGCATCCTGGGGCGGGACACCGACGGCACCCTCATGGACCGCCCTCCCCTGGTGGAGCGCATCGCCGAGGATCCGATCCTGCGCGGCATCAAGCTCATTGCCGAGGCCTGGGACGCGGGCGGGGCCTACCAGGTGGGCAGCTTCCCGGGCACCTCCTGGTCCGAGTGGAACGGCCGCTTCCGCGACGACGTGCGCCAGTTCTGGCTCAGCCCCCACGGTTCGGCCGCCGCGCTGGCCACGCGCCTGGCCGGCAGCGAGGATCTCTACGGGCCCCGCGGCCCGCGCCACGGCATCAACTTCATCACCGCCCACGACGGCTTCACCCTGCGCGACCTCGTGTCCTACGACCGCAAGAACAACGACGCCAACGGCGAGCACAACCGGGACGGGGAGAACCACAACAACTCCTTCAACCACGGGGTCGAGGGCCCCACCGTGTACGGCCCGATCCGCAACCTGCGCCTCGTGCAGATGAAGAACCTGCTCACCACCCTCTTCGTCTCCCAGGGCGTGCCCATGATCTCCATGGGCGACGAGATCGGCAAGACCCAGCACGGCAACAACAACGCCTACTGTCAGGACAACCCGATGAACTGGTTCCACTGGGATCTGCTCGAGCCGACCCCGGCCGGCGGATCCGACCACCACCACCCTCGGGATCATGCCGAGGCCGAGTACCTCAACGGGTTCGTGCGGCAGTTGATCCGGCTGCGGCGGGAGTGCCCCGCCCTGCGCAGGACCACGTTCTTCACCGGCCTCCCCGACCCGGAGCACCCCGACGTCGTCTGGCACGGCCCGGCCTCCCCCGACGAGATGGAGTGGAGCTCCCCGCTGCGCGTCCTGGGCATGCGGCTGGGTCCGGCCCCGGGCGCCGGGCGGTTCAACCGGCGCCTGGAGCTGCTGTTCTGCGCCGAGCCCATCCAGGTGGAGTTCTTCCTGCCGCAGGACGCCTCGTGGGGCCTGGTGCTGGACACCGCCGACCTGTTCGGCCGGCCGGCGATCCAGCTCGAGGGTCCCCTGCCCCCGGTGCGGTCGCGGCTGGTGCTCAGGGGGCCGTGCGTGGTGGTGCTGTCGGAGCTCCCAGCGTGAGCGACTGCAGGAAGCACTTCTGGTTCTTGAACTTCTCTTCATAGACGGTGACGATCACCTGCGGGCCCTTGAGCGGGGCCACGGGGAGCGCCACGGAGTGGTTCTCGGGGGGGGTGTAGAGCACGCGGGTGTGCCGGTCCCGCAGGTGCAGGGCGACCAGGCTCAGGGTCTTCTCGATGGGCGCGCCCTCGGGGACGGGCTTGCCTGGCTCGTGCCAGGGTCCGGCGGCCGGCAGCAGCATCCACTGACCGTCGGCGGTGAACGCGGGGGGACCGCCCAGACGCTGGGCGCAGCGCACCCAGATCACCTGTCCGTCCGCCGGCCGCACGAGGTACAGGCAGCGGTGGGAGGGATCCGGGATCCAGAAGCCCTCGGCCGAGGCGCGCACCCAGGAGGCCGGGTGGAAGGACGCCTCCTTCGGCTCGATCTCGCCCAGGTCCTTCGCGCCGCCCACGAGCTCGGGACCCTTCGTGACCACCTTGCGCCAGAGCTCCTTCCCCGAGTCCAGCGCGAGGGCGGTCCAGGCGCCCTTGCCCGGCGGCGGGTCGTTCCGGGTGTGGACCAGCCAGTCGCGGTCCCCCGGATGGGCGGAGGAGGTCGGATATTCCTTGACTTTTTTCAGTTCGCCGTTCTCCAGGACGTGGTTCCCGTCGGGCACGTGGAAATAGACCCGGGTGGCGTCGGCCGCCCGCACCGAGGGCGACCCCTTGAGCCCGGAGGCCCCCGGCCCCTGGGGTTTGCCGTCGGCCAGGGACCACACCTCCAGGTTGTCCGCGCCCGCGACGACGACGGTGGACGAGGTCACCTCCCGCACCTCAAGGTCCTTCAGGGAGGCCGTCCAGGCGATGCCGCCGCGGGGCTTCACGAGCACCAGGTGGTCACCCCGCTCGATGAGGGCGGCGCCGTCGGTCCGCACCCGGAGCAGGCTGGCCGGCCCCTTCCCGGGGAGCCCGAAGGCCCCGGAGGTGGTGCCGCGGACGGGATCGACCACCTGGAACAGGCCGTCGACGGCGGTGTACAACTGGCCGTCGTGGACCCAGGCGGGGAAGGTCAACTCGCGCTCGCCGCTCCCCACCCGGGCGGGCACCCGCAGCTCGGTGGGCTTGCCCAGTTGGAGCTGGACCGGCCGGTCGGGCTCGGCCGGGGAGAAACTGTGGAGGTACAGGCGCTCCAGATGCGGCCGTTCGGGCCACAGGGTACGCAGGATCAGCACGACGCGGTCCGGGCGCCCGAGGGCGACCTGCACGAGCTCCACCGGGGCCGTCTTGATCTCGATGGGGCCGGTCCAGGTCACGGTGTTCGCGCGCATGTCGAAGGTGGTGAACTTGCCGTCGGAGCCCACCGCGACGAGGGTGTCCCCCTGCCCGGCGATGAACTTCGGCGGGACCGAAAGTGCCTGGTCGAGGGTCTTTTTCCCGGTGGCGAGGTCGATGGCGAAGACGTTCTTGCCGTTGCGGCAGGCGTGGAAGGTCTGGGTACGCGTGCAGGGCAGGATGGGCAGCTCCACCTGCCAGGCGGTCTTTCCGGTGGCCGCCTCGACGCCGTGGAGGGTCACCATGTGGAGTCCCTCGGTGGTGACGAAGGAGGCGATTCCTCCGGTGAACCCCACGGGAATGGACGTCTGCAGGCTGCCGGGCAGCTCGACGGGGCCGGCCTCGGACAGCCCGTGCACCACCGTGCGCGGCAAAAAGGGCGGCATGAGGGTGGACGCCAGCACGGTGCCCTGGGACACCGGCAGGTCCACGGACCAGTTCTTGCGATCCAGTGGATCGGCCCACCGCCACAACTCCTTGGTTTGGGAGCAGGAGGCCACGCGCAGCGCGCCGTCCATGGTGCGGAAGGCGACCCGGTCGGCGTCCAGTGCGGTGGCCGGGAAGCCGGGCGCCGTCTCCACGCCGAGCTCGGCGAACAGCGGTGAGAGGCCGGTGAGTTCGATGGTTTTTTTGTCCTCGGGGTTCCAGAAGTAAGGGGTGGCGGCGCCCACGAACAGCCGGCGGTCGCAGGGGGAGAAGTGGAAGACGTTGCCCAGGGCGCGGTCGGAGGTGCCGTCGGCGACGGAAATATGGAAGACGGCCTTGTAGCGGGTCTCGTACAGGATCGTCTTCGTGTCCAGGGCGGCCGCCCGCAGGCTCCACGGTGCGTTCTCGCCGTACACTTTCATGGTGCGGCGTTTTTTCCAGCGTACGGTGCCGTCGGCGGCGGCGATCATCAATTGGTCAACGGGCCGGTACGCGGTCTGGTTCCCCTGGAAGGCGACCGCGTGGACCCAGTCGGCGCCCAGCAGGGTCACCAGGGAGAAATCCTCCATCTCCAGCTTCCAGCCGGGGACGGCGGCCAACTCGGCCGGGGGTGGCGGCCCGGGCGGCGGGGTTTTCGTGCCCTGGTCATCGGAGGAGCCGGACTTGCAGCCGGTCAGGAAAGGGAACGTGACCGCGAGCGATAACAAGATCGCGAACGGGAACGTGGAGGGGGAGAGGGTTCTTCTGCACATGACTCACGCTCTAACACAGTCGGATTGAAAAATCATCCCCACCGCCGCCCCGGTCTCCTCGCGGTCACCGGAAGTCCCGACAGGATCTCCTTTCTCGAAATCGAAATCGAAATCGAAATCGAAATCGAAATCGAAATCGAAATCGAAAT
>CALKWH010000205.1 GCA_938004375.1 uncultured Pseudomonadota bacterium | reverse complement strand
GATCGTATTCGGTGACTGGAGTTCAGACGTGTGCTCTTCCGATCTATCCAACGCGACGATGTCCTGCCAGAGCAGGATCGAACCCGCCACCACGCCCTGGGGGCTGAAGTGCAGCAACCTACCCCAGGGGCGGTCGTTGCGCAGGGAGCCCATCAGTTTCACGCCGCGCTCCCAGACGTTGTTCAGGGACCATTCGTGAGGACCGACTTCCTGGAACTGGAACAACTGCTCGCCAATCATGAAGTGGAGTCCGGGGACGAGGTCGCAGTCGCCGGTCGCGTGATAAAAAACTCCGTTGACCGTATTCATCTCTTGGACCAGGATACCCTCGGGGACAGAAGAGAGCACCACATGGCGGGCGTCGAGGTACTCGTCGTTGCCGAAGAGGATCTCCCCCACGTGACGACCCAGCGTGAGGGTCTTGGTGAAGGGGAACCGTTCGCCGGTCCGGTGGCCCTGCAGCACCGAGAGCATGCAGCCGGAGGAGTGGGCCACTGCCGCGGGCTGGTTCATGATCACCAGGCGCTGGGCGCTGGGCTCGGCCGTGGGGAGTTGAGCGGGGGGCGTCGGCTGTGGTGGCGCCGGTTGCACGGGCGGAGCGAAGCCGGGCGCGGCTGGCGCCGGACGCGCAGCGACTGGGGCGGGCGCCGGTGAGGGCGGCGGAACCGGCGAGGGTGCTGGCGCCGGCGCGGGCGCGGGCGTGGGCGAGGGAGCCTTCGCCGCGGGCATGCCGCCGGGCGGCGTGGGGCTGTGGGGCTGGCGGTGCCGCCGGCCGCAATGCGGACAAAAGGCGTCCTGCTCGGGGATGGGCTTCCCGCAGAAGCGGCAGAACTCCGTCATCTTGCGGGTATCCTGCGTGTTGTTGAGGGAGGCGCCGCACATCTTGCAGAACGTGTCACGGGGATCGTTGTCGACGCCGCAGGTGGGACAGGCCGAGGTCTTCTGGGCGCTCTGGTTCACCGGAGGCGAAGACGGCACGGTCACCATGAGCGCCGGAGAGGGCACGGGCGCGGGAGCCGGCATAGGAGCCGGCGCGGGCCTGGCAGCCGGGGCCGGACGTGTCATCTTGGTTCCGCACTCCATGCAGAACATGCTGTCGGTAGGATTCTCGGTACCACAATTGGTGCAGCGCATGGACTACCTGTCTAAAGTCGCGATCGTTTCGCGGAGACGCTTTTCCGTTGTGCATCCACGAAAACATCTGTATATAGGGGCGACGGGGCGGTTCGACACAATGCGAGGTTATTGCTTGTCCTTGAAAAATGCAACTCAATCTTGGAGATTCCTGCTGATTTTCTTTGCGTTCGCGGGTTGTTCGGCCACGGTCCGTCCGGCCGAGTTCCGGGAATTTCCGCTCACGGTGCGTCCCGGTTCCCTGCTGGGTCCGTTCGTCGGTACGGTTCGGGACGCCGACACCAAATATGCGGTGCAGGGCGCCCAGGTCGTCGTGACCTGGGATCTCACCCGCGACGGGCGTTCGGTGCGGACCTTCGAGCGCGCGACCACCACCGACGTCAACGGCGCCTACGCGGTGCCCGCGCTTCGGGCCACGCCCTCGTGGACCCGGCAGGGCACGCTGACCGGGGTGCGGGTCGTGGTATTCCATCCGGACTACCAGCCGTACTCGAGCCTGGCGCAGCCGTTCACCGAGTCCGTCCGGGAAGCGGGCGAGGGCGCCGTCCTGCTCGACGCAGCCGCGCCGTCTCCCGGCGCCTCCGAGTTCGTCCAGCTCGACAATCTCGTCCTGTTGCGCAAGGTCGCCTCCGGTCAGGAGGCGAACCGGCGGGTCCTCCCCGTGCTGGGAGTGGAGTCCGTCCAGGGCCGCCTCCAGGAGGAGTACTACCGGGCCGCCGTCGAGCTGGCCGGGCAGGGCGAGTGGGTCCTCGAGGCCGGCAAGATCCTGATGCCCGAGCACGTCCAGGAGATCCTGGAGCGCGAGGACGTCCCGCGCCTCATCCGGGAGGAGGCCCGGCCGGATCTGAGCGGCTACACCATGCTCTTCGAACTGGACCGCACGGTGGTCACGGTGCGGGCCGCCTCGATGCTGGCCTCCACCGTCGACGCGCGGCTCGCCTCCATGTTGCAGGACGTGGAGCACCGCTCCCGGATGTCCCTGGGTCCGGAGTTCGACACCGACCTGTGGATGTTCACCCACGGTGGAGTGCGCTACGGGGTCTGCGGTCTTCCCCGCGACGGGCTGATCCTGCTCATCGGCTGTACCGAGGACGCCTGCCGCCCCCGTACGCTGCGACTCATGATGCGCAAGGCCGTCTCCCGCAGGAGCGAGGTGTTCTTCATGGAACCGGGGACCGCCGGGGGAAGACACATCAAGCGCTCCGCCAGCCCGCACGGGATGGCGCTCCGGCTGGCCGACGCCGTCGAGTTGGCCAGAATCCTGACACATCCAGGACTCCATACCTGGATCCAGTCGGTGTACAGTCTGCCGCTGGGCCTCTATGAACCCCTCACGGTCCGCCGCGCCCAGTGGTTGCGCGAAGAACTGGACCAGCTCCCCTCGACCCTGGCGGTGCGTCCGGACGGCGAGGGAAAAATTCGTGCGCTCGGCCTGCTCCTGGACGGCTCGATCCTACAACTGACGGCCGGACGGACGGCCTCACCGGCGCCGACCCCGGAGCAGCTGCGGCTGTGGTTCCACGCCGCGGCGCAGGCGGCCACTCCGGAGCTGCGAGCCCAGCTCCTGGCGCACGCGCTTTTCCATCTCGGGCGCTGGATCGTGGCCGAGGATCCTTCCCGCGGGCCACGTTCCCGCCTCTCCTCTCTCGTCGGCATGCTCTCGAGCACGGGGACCGGCGGCGCTGGCCAGGGCCGCATCTTCTTCGAGGACGCCGGCGGCCGGCGAACCCCGGTCGACCCCGCCGCTCCCCAGGGGCCTCCTTCCGTCGCCGGAAAACTGATCCTGATCTGGTCGGCGGGCCGCATCTCGGCCCTGCCGTGGCCGGTGAAGCCGGAGCTCGAGGCGCAGTACCCCGGGGTCCTGCTCAACCGGGCTCCCTGACCGCTCCTGTCCGGGGTCTCTCATGGAATCCATCCACATCCTGCTCATCGTGCTCTCCATCGGGGCCGTCGTGGGCTCGATCCCCGTTCACGGCTACACCCTCGAGAGCCTGGGGGTGCTGATCACCGGGATGATCTTCGGCGCCTACGGCTACCAGATCGACTCCATTTTCATGGAGTTCGGCATCGCCCTCTTCATCTACGGGGTGGCGCTGCAGATCGGGCCTGGGTTCATCGACGGCTTCAAGAAGAACGGCATCCGGCTGGGGCTGGTGGCCTTCGCCGCCTCCGCCACGGGGGCGCTGGTCGCCTTCCTGCTGTCCTGGGCCTTTCACCTCCAGCCGCTGGTCACCCAGGGCATCTTCGCCGGCACGTTCAACAACGCCATCGCGCTGGCCTCCACCGGCGTGACCGACAACCCCAACCTGTTCCTGGCCTTCGGCACGGTGTATCCGGTCGCCTTCATGCTCACCATGATCTTCGTCGTATCGGTGCCCCGGCTGCTGCGCGCGGATCTGAAGAAGGAGGCGCAGGCCTACTTCGAGGAGCAGGACCGCCTGCACCCTCCGCCAGAGACGCGCTGCTTCCTGGTGAAGAATCCGGGCTGCTATGGGAAGACCCTGGCCGATCTGAACCTCCCCGGGCTGGTGGGCGTCGTGATTTCCCGCGTGGTGCGGGGGTCCGCCGAGCTGGCGCCCGCGGCCGACCTGCAGTTGCACGAGGACGACCTGCTCGAGGCCGTGGGGGACACCCGCAGCCTGGACCAGCTCCAGCTCGTGCTCGGTCAGGTGTTCTCCGGCAAGATGCCCCGGAACCGCAAGGGCAAGCTCGTGGAGCGGCGTTTCCTGGTCACCAACAAGGACGTCGTGGGGCGCTCGTTGTCCGATCTGGCCCTGCAGTCCCGCTTCCGCGCCACGGTCACGCGTATCCGGCGCGGCGGCGTGGATATCCCCGTGCGACGCCAGACCCAGCTGGTCTATGGCGACCGGATCTCCCTGGTCACGCCCCACGCCTCCACCGCCGAGCTCACCCGCCTCTTCGGCAACAACCTGCAGGCCTTCGGCAAGCAGGAGATGTACCCCGTGCTACTGGGCATGGCCCTGGGGTCACTTCTGGGCATGGTCTCCTTGGGCGGCTTCAAGTTGGGGCTCAGCGGCGGCGTCCTGCTCGTGGGCATCGCCGCAGGCCGCGTGGGCAAGATCGGTCCCGTGATCTTCACGATCACGGCCCAGTCGAACCACGTGCTCAAGCGCCTGGGCCTCATCCTGTTCATGGCCGCACTTGGGACCTCGTCGGGGGACGGCCTGGTCCCCAACCTGAAGGCCTCGGGCGGCACGTACCTGCTCATCGCGGCATCCGCCATCCTGCTGTCACTGGGGACTGCCCTGTTCCTAGATCGGAAGAGCGTCGTGTAGGGAAAGAGTGTAGATCTCGGTG
>CALKWH010000204.1 GCA_938004375.1 uncultured Pseudomonadota bacterium | reverse complement strand
GATCGTATTCGGTGACTGGAGTTCAGACGTGTGCTCTTCCGATCTCCCGGACTGCCGGACCAACTCGAACTCGGTCACCGCCGCGAAAAGTCGGTCATAGCCGCCGCGGGGATCCTCGGGCTTCTCGGGGAACTCCCCGTGGCCGGAGGTGAACACGACCTTGCGCCGCCCCGAGAGGAAGCGCTTGAGCCGGAAGGTGACCTCGTACTCCAGAGCGCGCGGATCGGTCACGTCCGGGATCGTCTCGACCGTGCCGCCGCAGACCAGGGCCAGGCCGAAGGTCACGCGGTTGACCGTGGTCGCGGTCGCCGAGCGACGACCGATCTCCATCTCACTGATGCCGTAGGACCGGGCGAGGGCGGCGGCCTCGGGATCAACGTCCGGCTCCAGGGTCCGAACGGTCAGGCGCCCCGATCGCAGCGCGTATTCGTGGAGCAGGGCCGCCACATCCCCGGCGACGGGCGCGAGCTCCCGGGGCAGCCGGCGGGAGCGGAAGAACAGCACGCTCACGTCTTTTTTCAGGCTGGCCACCACCCGGGCGCTCTCGGGATCCAGGGTATGCAGGCCTTCGGAGGTGAGATCCCAGCGCAGGGGGAAGCGCAGGGCGACGAGCTGGAACAGCACCAGCAGGAGGATCCCGGCGGGCAGGCGCCAGGTGACGCGGCGCGGCCAGGGGCGGCGCAGGCGCCAGCTCTCCCACCCGGCCGCGGCGAGGGAGAGACCCAGCACGGCGAAGGTGAGGAAGTAGGCCAGGTCAGGCAGCCAGAGCAGCCCCCGGGACCAGTTGGAGAGGTGGGTGTTGAAGGAGAGTTGGGCAATGGCGCCCCGAACCGACTCGGGGGCCAGCACGGCGAAGCGGTCCGGAATCCAGAACAGGAACACGACCACAAAGGCTACGAGGAAGGCCGCCGTCTGGGATCGGGCATAGGCGCCCACGGCCAGCCCCACGGCCGAGAAGGCGGCGCCTAGCAGGAACAGTCCGAAGCTGGCCGAGGCAAGCTGGCCCGGGTCGAAGCTGCCCCAGTCGGCGATGGAGACGGCCACCGGGACCGCGGCGGCGCCCACGAGAGCGACGAGCAGGATCGAGAGCACGACCAGGAAGCGCGCGGCCACCACCACCGCTGGGGACACCGGCATGAGCCGCAGCAGGTCGAGCTGGTCTGCCCGGTGGTTCAACTGTCCGGTGGTGATCGAGAGCGTAAAGAGCAGGAACAGCACGGGGGCGATCTGGAAGTACGGCTGCAGGGTGACCACGGCCGCGTCGAGCAGCACGTTGAAGGCCAGAAAACCGCTGATGACCCAGTAGGCGATGCACAAGACGTACAGGGCCGGGCGGGTCGCCTGGTTGATCCACTCGCGACGCAGGAGGTGGAAGAAGGGCCTCATCACGCCCCCTCCCCGATGAGCGCCTCGCGCAGACGGGCATCGTCGACCATTGGTCCATCGTAGGTGAGGCGGCCGGCGGCGAGCACGAGCACACGGTCGGCCAGGGTGCGCGCCTCGGACAGCAGGTGGGTGCTGAGCAACACCACCCGGTCGGGGACGAGCCCGCGCACGAGCTCGTGGAAGGCCGCCTGTTGCTCGGGATCCAGGCCGGTCACGGGCTCGTCGAGGATGACGAAGGACGGGTCGTGGAGCAGAACCACGGCGAGGGCGGCGCGCTGCCTGAAGCCGCGGGAGTAACCCGCGACGGGGCGGCGCAGGACGTCCCCGAGGGACAGGCGTTCCACGAGCTCACCGGCACGCCGCAGGGCTTGCCCGGGGGCCAGTCCATGGAGCGCGGCCGCCAGGGACAAGTGCTCGGCGAGGGAGAGCTGGCCGTCCAGGATCCCCTCCTCGGGCAGGTAGCCGAACCGGCGGCGGGCCTGGACCGCCTGGGTCAGGGGATCGGTACCGAACACGCGTGCTGCGCCCTCGTCGGGGGCCAAAAGTCCGGTGAGTACGCGCATGGCGGTGGTCTTGCCCGCCCCGTTCAGGCCCAGCAGCGTGGCGCACTCGCCCCTGCGCAGGGAGAAGGAGAGCCCGTCGACGGCCACCTGCCGCGCGTAACGGACGGTGACGCCTCGGAGCTCGACCGCGGCTTCGGAGGCTTGCTGGACATTCTCGGTCATGGGAGACATCACGGTCAGTACCGGATGGAGCCCGAACCGGAGAGGTCGGTTTCCAGCGGCGGGAACTCGAGGTTTTTCAGGATGCCGTGGGCGCAGGAGGCGATCTTCTGGCTCGCCTCGCCATCGAGCTTGGCCGAGGTAAAGCGGATGCGGCCCCGGCGACCGTCAATCTGATAACTGATGACGACGGTGCCCGTGGGCGGGATGCAGGCGCCAGAGATTTGCATGATCACGTCCCGGTTGACGACCGAGTTGATCACCGAGCGAGGCAGCTCGAGGCTGTCAAGGGCGTAGACCTTGATCTCCTCGCCGGAGTATCCGCCGCCGCCGCCCCCGCCGCCGCCGGTCTTCGAGCGCTTCTTGCGGACGCCGCCGGCCTTCATGGCCGAGGTCGGGCCGCCCATGTCGGTCCCCACGTCGGTCTCGACGGCCAGATCCGAGGCGCCACCGATGGAGCGCTTCCCGCGCCCGCCGGACTCCTTGGTGACCGACTGGTAAAGGATGATCGATAGAGCCACTGCCGCGAGCCCCGCCAGGCCGAGGACAACGGTCAATTTGAGGGTGCGCGACTGGCGCTTCTCCTGCACCGTGGTCTGTTTCTCGGCCTCCTCGCGGCGCTTGAGCTCCATACGGCGCTGGTACTCGTGCACGAAGTCGGTGAAATCAGGGTGCTGGAGCGCCTTCTTTCGCACTCCGGTGGCGATGGTCACCACCACGTGCTCGGGCAGGATCTCCTCGTCGCACAACTTCTCGCGGATCTCCTGTCCGCTGTAGGGGCCGTAGTCCAGCCGCCCCTTCTGCACCATGTACTTCTTCTCCTCGCCCTCCTCGGCGAAGGTGCGCAGCAGGTCCAGCATCATCATGGATTTGCTGGCCTTCTTTGTCCCGAGCAGGGAGATCCGCATGGCCTCGAGCAGCGCCCCGGCGGTGGGATAGCGCAACTCGGGATCGGGCAGCAGGCCGCCCTGAACCGCCTCGACGAGCTCGCGAGGGGTCTCCTCCTTGAGCTCGGGGGTGCCGTCGGCGCCCGCGGGCCGGCCCGACAGCAGCACGTGGGCGAGCTGGGCCAGGCTGTGGACGTCGGCCCGGTGATCGGGCTTGGTGCGGGCGTACTCGGGAGCCAGATAAGGCCGGTCCGCCGGCTCGAGCAGCAGGCCGGGATCAAGGTGGGCCGAGCAGGCGCAGAGCCAGCCGAACTCGCTGACCTTCACGCGCCCCAGGGAGCTCACGAAGATGCACTTCGGGTTGAGGAACCCGTGGAAGAACGCGTCCTGCACGTCGTCGAGAAGCAGGGCGACGGGCGTCACGATGCGGCGGACGGTGGCCGGTGGCGCGCCCACCGGGAACTTCTTGAGCATCAGATCCGACAGGAGCTGGCCCTCGGTCCACGCCTGGGCCACGTAGGGGACGCGGGACCGGGGATCCACGGCGCAACCGTACACCTCGACGAGGTGCTTGTGCACGACACCGACCATCCGTTCGGCCACCGAGAACACCAGGTCAACTCCGGCCTTGTTGATCCCGGCAAGGCGATCCAGGCACTGGATCTCGGCCAATCGCTGATCGCTGAGGCGGATGGCCTTGTACTTCTCGCCCCAGCGGTTGGCCGAGACGTGACTGACGATTTGGTACTGGTTCGAGAGCTGGTCGCCGGGGTTCAATCGGGGCATTTCTGGGTTCCTGTGGACGTCATGCTGACAACGTCCTGGTTGGAAAAGACCTACGTATTATGGACGGAACCGAAGGGGTTGCAAGCTGAAAAGGCGTCGGGAAGACCGACCCGGCGGCGAGGGCACGCGCCCCGAGGGCTATCCGGACCGCTCCCCGGTCCCGATGCGAAAGACCCCGGCGCGGCGCATGGGGACGAGCAGCCCGACGACGGCCAGGGTGATGCCGCCGGCCACCGCGAAGGCCGCGGAGTAGCTGGTGAAGTCGACGATGGAGCCCGAGGGAATCCCCATGAGATATTGAATGCCCAGATGCAGGGACATCAACAGCGTATATTGGGCGGCGGCCGCGCCGACGGCGACGGCGTCCATCATGAGGGTGAAGACCACGACCGTGATCATGCCCGAGGTGGCGTGCTCGAGGACGGCCACCACGGCCACGGCCGGCAGGGGCGGCCCCCCGGAGAACGGCGGGATCCCGGCGGCGAGGACCGCCCAGGCCAGGTACGCCGCGAGTTGTCCCGTCAGGGCAACCAAGGCGCACCGCAGCCGGCCGTAACGGACCATGAGGAACCCGGTGAACAGCGAGCCGCACAGGGTGGCGACGATACCCAGCAGGTTCATGACCCAGTTGATTTGTGACAACGTGAAACCGGCGTCTTTCAGGCAGAGGCGGTACAGCGGATTGGCCACGGCGTCCCCAGCCTTGACCGTGAGCAGGAACAGCAGCAGCCAGCCGAAGCCCGGGCGCGCCACGAACTCGCGGAACGAGGCCGCCACGACCCGCCAGGTGACGGGCGCCGCGGGCTCCTCCCCGGGGGCCGCCCGGTCTCCCTGGATCAGGAGCATGACCGGCATCACGGCGACCACGCAGGCGGCCATCAGGTAGAAGCACCCCCGGGGGCCCACCGCCTGCAGCACCAGGGTGAGCCCGAAGCCGCCGCCGAGCATGCCGATCTTGTAGGACGCGCTCTGGATGGCGTTGCCGTGGCCGCGCTCCTCGGGCGCGAGCTGGTCCACGGCCAGACCATCCACCGCGATGTCCTGGGTGGCCGCGAAGAAGTTCACCACCAGCAGCGCCAGGACCAGGCCGTTGACGTCGAGCCGGTCCGAGAACCAGCCCGTGAGCGCCAGGGACACCGCCAGACCGATCTGCATGGGCAGGATCCAGCTCGTGCGCCGCCCCAGCCGCGGCCAGTGGTAGCGATCCACCAGCGGCGCCCA
>CALKWH010000203.1 GCA_938004375.1 uncultured Pseudomonadota bacterium | reverse complement strand
GATCGTATTCGGTGACTGGAGTTCAGACGTGTGCTCTTCCGATCTGGGGCCCATGGTCTCGGGGATCATGGCCGGGTTTGGCCCCATGCCCTCGGGGCCCATGCCCTCGGGCCCCATACCCTCTGGCCCCATGACCTCGGGTCCCATGCCCATGTCACCGGGCTCCATGCCGTCCTCGGGGCCCATGCCCATGTCCTCGGATCCCATGCCCATGTCCTCGGGTCCCATGCCCATGTCACCGGGCTCCATGCCGTCCTCGGGTCCCATGCCATCCTCGGGTCCCATGCCCGGATGCGGCATCTTCGGGCCGACACCCTCGGGGCGGCGATTGCGGAACTTGGGGGGGATCATCTTGATGAGCACGGCCGTCTTGGGCCGGGCCTTGAGCGCGCGGGCCTCGACCTTTTTGGCGCGCTCGAGGCGGGCCGGGTCGGCGGGCTGATAGGGGGTGGCCTTCCACTCGTTGGCCTTGGGATGCATCTTGAGCTCGGCGCGGGCCTTGCCGGCGAACGGGCGGAGCTGGAACTTCACGGGGGGGATCATCTTGGGCTCGACCTTGGCGGCGACCTTGTCGCGGGCGGCCTTGGGCAGCTTGCCGTAGAACGGGGGCTGCTCGGCCTTGGTCTTCTCGGCGACGAAGCGGCCTTCGGGGTGGTGCTTCAGGAAGTTCTCGTTCCAGCGCTGATCCCGCTTCTGGCGGGCGCGGAGGCGGTCCACGGTCTTCTCGTCGAGGTCGTTGATCCAGGGCTCCACGAGGGCCTTGGACTCGGCGATGACCTTGGCCTGCTCGGGGGTCGGCTTGATCACGCCGGCCGCGACGAGGGCGTCGATGCGGCGCAGCAGGTAGGTGTTGGCGACCATCATGGCGTGGACGCGCTGATCCTCGCGGCCGGCGAGGCGGCTTTCGTCCAGGGTCTCCACCAGCGGGGCGGCCTCGGCCTCGTAGCCCTTCTGGTCGTCCTTGGCGGCCTTCTCCTCGGCCTTCTTCGCCAGCTCCTCGGCGCGGGCCTCGAGCTTGGCGATGCCCTCGTGGAGCTTCTCCATGTGCTTCTTCATGGCCTCGAGCCGGGCGGCGGCGGAGCGGGTCACCCCGTCCACGTTCTTCGCGGCGTTCTGGTGCTCGGCCTCGTAGAACTTCTCGAGGTCCTCCTTCTCGGCGTCATAGGACTCGACCTTGCCGGGCTTCGAGGTCTCGCCTTCCAGGGCGACCACGACGGCCTTGCCCTGCGGGACCTCGGTGAGGTCGGCGCCGTCGGCGGCCAGGACCTGCACCAGACCCTCGTTCACGCCGACCTTCATGGCGCCCGTGTCGGCCACGGCCACCTCGAACTCGGTGCCCAGGACGGTCAGGATGCCCGCCGGCGTGTAGACGAGGAACGGGTCCTCGAGCTCGGCGCGGGGCTCGACCATGAAACTGGAGGTGCCGGCCAGCACGGTGATCGACGGGCTGACGGTGGCCATGGCGGCGCCCGGGTTGATCACGGCCTCGGCGCCGGCGGTCAGCGTGACGAGGGTGTCGTCCCACATGCGCAGCTTGACCATGCCTTTTTCGCCCAGGACGCGGACGTGATCACCCACGGACAGGTCCCGGTCCACCGCCAGGGCGGTGAAGGTGTCCGACGCGGCGGACTTCACCTCGACGGTCCCGTCCACCGCCACCACGACGGCCTCGACCATCAGCGGTTCCTCGACGGCCACCTTGGGCGGATCGACCTTGGGCGGATCGACCTTGGGCGGCGCGTCGGCGGGCCTCATGTCGGCCGCGGGCGCGGGGGGGGCGGCGTCATCCTTCTTTTTCCCGCCGCAGCCGAACGCGAGCAGGGAGCAGAGCAGCAAAGCAGTATTTTTTAACATATCAAATCCTCCTGAACAGTGAAGTGGAACTGCAAACGACGCCGACCTATCGAGCGCCGTCTTTTCGGTTCCGGGAAACTGGCGGCATCATACTCCAACACCTGGCAATCGCAAGCTGTATGTCGGTGCCGGTAAATGGGGCGATGAAAAATAAATGAAGGTTAATCGATTTGTTGATATTCAATAATCCCACCGCCGCAGACTGGAGTCGGAGTGGGGCAACGGTTCTCCATCGAACATCCAGATCGCTCCTGGGACCGGTGGATTCTGAGGATCGAAAATATCCTTCACGACGAATCCTCCTTGGGAGAGCTTCTCAAAAACCACCCCGACGTCTAGTGACTGGAAAAACGAGAGCAAGGCCGGCCGCCCACCGCGTGAGAAAGCTCTCAGGTCCCAAGGCTTCAAGCGTGCCAGGACCGAGGTGGTGCAGCCTTCAGGATTGCACCTGACGTGCAGCGCGCCATCCACCTCCACAAATCGGTGGTGTAGCTATTCAGGCACTGGCTCAATTTCTGGCCGAAGATTCCACTTTCAACGAATTGGCGCACGACCTGCACGGGGAAATCCCCAGGCTCGTCCCCACCACCGCCGAGACAACGCCTGAGTTCGACCAGTTGAGCTTCGAACACGGGGATCTGCCTGGCCACCCTGGCAAGATGGGCCCTTTTCTCCATGAACGGTTTTACCAAAGTCCGGTACACGACGAGCGCGGAGACCAGCGTGGCCGGAAGCAGGACGAGCCAGATCACGCGGAGCCACCGTCTTCTCTTCATCGCCCGGATGGTGGCAGCCACCTTCGCATCGGTCTCGGAAGTGCGGTTGGCGTCTTCTTCTACTTGGGGTTCTTCGCTCATGGGCTCTCCTTCAGTCGCCGGCTTTCTCCTGGCTTGAGGAGGCGTTCGCCGTGGCCGAGCGCAGCAGGCGGAAGACCTGGTCGAGCAGGGTGGAGAACCGCAGGTTGTAGGGGCGTCGGGAGAGGGCGAAGCTGGCCTCCACGGCGGCGGCCCCGAGCTGGCCCGAGCGGGCCAGCAGCACGGCGCGGGCCCAGGCCAGCCGGCTGGAGAACGGACGCAGGGCCCGGGCGGTCTGGGCGAGCTCCCAGGCGGTGTCGGGCCAGGTGCCCCAGCGGGCGAGCAGCACCACGAGCTCGATCATCTGCTCGGGCCTGGCGCGGGCCATGGCGGCGGCGCGCTCGAGGAACACGTCGGCGTTGCGCCAGCCGGCGCGGGCGGCGCCCAGGCCCAGGATGGCGAACGCGCAGGCCCCCTGGGGGCCGTACAGTTCACGGGCCAGGAAGTGGTAGAGTTCATCCATGGACGCCTCACGGGCCAGGGCCAGCTCGGCCGCCAGCAGACGGGCCGGGGTGCCGGCGGGACCGTCCCGGTCGGCCAGGTCCGCGAGCTCGTCCATGCCCGCGGTGTCCCCGCGCAGGATCCGCAGCCGGGCGCGGACCAGCGCGGCCTGGTCGCCCAGCGGCTCCCGCTCCAGGGGCGGCAGCAGGGCCAGCGCGCCCTCGGTGTCGAGGGCGTCGAGGAGCCAGCCGGCGCGCGCGGCCAGCTCCTCGGGGTCGGTCGAGGTGTCTTCGACGGGGAGCCCCACCTCGAGCTGGGCCTGCACCAGGGGTGTCAGGAACTCCCGGCGGCCGGCCTCGAGGCCCTGACGCAGGGGGGCGATCGCCTGGGACCACTCCTCCTCCTCGGCCAGGGCCAGGCCGAAGGCGGCGGTGGCCGAGACCAGCTCGGCGCCCCGCAGCTTGCCCAGGAGCGCGTGGACGGCCGCGAGGCGGCGCGTGCGGGTCAGTTCGGCGACGCGCTTCTCCAGGGGGGGGATCACCTCTCGCAGGCGGGCGGCGCCTCCGAAGAACTGCGGGGTGGCCGAGAACGCGCCGATGACCACGATCAGGTCCTGCTGCATGTGGGCCGGCAGCGTCCACCAGGGCCTCTGCAGGAAGACCGGCGCCAGCTGGACCAGGGCGGCCCGTGCCCGGGGCGTGGTGGAGACGCTGCCCACCCGCGTGTCCCCGCCGAACAGCCGGGCGAAGTGGAAGGCGTTGGCGTAGAACATCGCGGCCAGGGGCGGCATGCGGGTGTCGGGCTCGGCCAGCCGGGCGGCGGTGTCCCACCAGAACTCGAAGAGCGTGGACATCACGTAGACCTGCTTCACCCAGGTCGCCTCGCCCCGGTTCAACAGCCACATGGTGTCCCGGACGCGCCGGATGCGCGTGGCCTCGGCCTCGGCCTCCTGGTCGCGTCCCAGACCCCGCAGGTAGGCCTGCAGTTCGGTGGCCGCGGTCTCGAAGTCGGGGACCGCCAGCGCCAGCATGGCCGCGTAGAACTTCTTGTCCAGGCCGCGCTCGCGCCGGTACACCTCGAGGAGGCGGGCGGCGCGCTCCGGGCTGTCCGCGAACAGGGCGGGGATGGCCCCGTGGTGCTGCAGGTACTCCCGTGCCTCGTCCGAGAAGCGGTGCCGGGTCACCAGCAGTTGGGCGAAGAAGGCGTCGGCCCCGGCGGTCCAGGCGATGCGGGCCAGCGCGGCGGCGGCCTCGTCCTCGTCCTCGGTCTCCAGCAGTTGCAGGAAGTAGGCCCGGGGGGAGTGCGGCGCGGCCACGGCGCGGGGGCGCTCGAAGGCGTCGGGGTTCGTGAGGACCTCGGGGTCCGCCGGGGGCAAGAGCGACAGACAGTCCTCCCAGGGTGACTCCGGGTGCAGGGGCAGCAGGCGGCGCTCCATCAGGCGGACCAGCATGCCGTGGCGGCGCAGCTGCGCCGGGTCGGACAGGTCGATCACCCGCGGAGTGTCCCCACCCGGGCTGGCGGTGAGCTTGGCCCAACGCGGGGCGCCGCACATCATCGGGAGCGGTGTCGGTGCCGGTGCCGCCCAGGCCTCGAACACGCGTCTGGAGAAGGCGGGGTCGCTGCCCAGGGTGGTCTCCCGGGGCGGTCCGCCCTCCACGGCGTGGGTGAGCAGCAGCTGGCCGGAGGCCAGGACCTTGAGGCCATGACGGTGCAGCAGGCCGCTCTTGCGCAGCGAATACTCGTAGTGAAAATGGGGTGGCGCGGCGCCGGCGCCCGCGGGGAGCCATGCCAGACAGGCCAGGGTGAGAAGGACGGTGAAGCGGTTCATGCGCGGTCCGAGGATGGGCAGGCGGGCGGGTTCGGCCCCGGGGCCGCTACTCCGGCGCTCCCTTCAGGGTTTCACAGGCGGCGGCACCGGCCTCTTCGGCCATCTGGAAGCGGTCGACGCTGTACACCTGACCGAACGGCTTGCGGCGCGCCTTGCGCACCTCGCCCGACGGCCATCCCACGCAGTGCACCAGCTCGACACGGTAGGCGGTCGGGATCTGCAGCAACCGGCGGATCCGCTTTTCGTCGAACCAGCCCAGGATGCACGTCCCCAGCCCGAGGTTGGCCGCCGCCAGGCAGAAGTGGGCGGCGGCGATGCCGTTGTCGGTGCTCACGAAGCGCTTGTTCTTGACCAGGCCGCCGAGCATGGAGAGCGGATTGGGGATCAGCCCCACTTGGACCACCAGCATGGGCGCCGTCGGGACGAACTTGTTGATGGGCACCAGCGGCGAGGTGCAGGCCGCGGCCACCTGGGCCCGCAGCGCCGGGTCGACGACGGCCACGAAGTGCCAGGGTTGGCTGTTGCAGGCCGAGGGCGCCTCGGCGGCGGCCTCCACCAGGCGCCGGACGAGGTCTTCGGGCACCGGTTCGTCACGGAAGCGGCGAACGCTGCGCCGCGCGCGGGCGAGCTCCAGAAAATCCATGAGGGATCCTACTTCTCTGCGGCGTAGAGCTTGAGGGTCAGGTTCATCTTCTGGTCGAGGTTCTGTTTCTGGGCGCCGGCCTCCACCTCGATCTTCATGGTCGTCTCGGAGGTGAGCTCGGAGGTGGGGACCATTTTGGTGAGATCCATCTTGACCGTGCCGCTGCCGCCGCTCTTGAACTCCTGGAGCTTGAGGACGGTGCCCGGGGGGAGGTTGGGGTTCTTCAGTTCCTGGGGCTCGGCGGACTGCACGAGGGCGACCTTCATCTCGATGTTGTTGCCGTCGAGCTTGGTCAGGGTGTATTTATACTGGTTGGTGACCACCATTCCGCCCGTCGTGAGCTGGGTCGTCACGGTCCAGGCCGCGCCCTCGCCCACCGGTTCCTCGGGCAGGAGATCGGAAGAGCGTCGTGTAGGGAAAGAGTGTAGAACTCGGTGGTCGC
>CALKWH010000202.1 GCA_938004375.1 uncultured Pseudomonadota bacterium | reverse complement strand
AGATCGTATTCGGTGACTGGAGTTCAGACGTGTGCTCTTCCGATCTCACATTCTCGGAGTCGGTATTTCAGTTAATTCAATTCCCCCTGGCTGCTTTCGGTAGAAGACGCATTCCCCTTTTTCACCATCCCATGGTACTCCGACGAACAACCAGTCTTCTGTGGCAATAGGGTCATTTGGACAATTAGAAATACGGTATTTAAAGAATACGACAAACATCTCTTTTATGGAGGCCAAATAGTCAGTTTTATTGCGTTGATATCCAAAAATCATAATTTTGTATTGCGACTTAATGTCAAGGAGTTTGCAAAAATCATCCTTAACCATTTCAAAATCCTTTTTTGGTGCTCCATCTGCGCCCCATTCACTCTCGCAGGCTACGATGACTCTGTGAGGGTCACATACTAGTTTTGAATCACCTAATGGCTGCTCCTCCCACTGAACATAAGTAAAATCAAGAAGATATTCGCCTCCGTTTCCTTGACGCCAACTTCGCTTGTTAGAGGCAGAAAAGACTTGTACAGAAATGTCATCCAGAAGTTTGAGCAAATTTCTCGTCCATTCACGTGTATGGGCCTCGCTATTATCCAATTCGTTGATTTTATTTCGAAAATTCTCTTCAACATTTTCCATGAATCCCATAATTGCTACTCCTTGTTTACATTAAAACTATGAACGATTTCACCCCACCCCGTGAAACATCCCCAGTCCGAAATGGCTGCCGAAGCCCAGGCACAGGGGACCTTGCACCGGCTCGGAGAACCGCAGACGAATCGCGTACCCGAAGTTCTCCGGAGGCGTCTGTCCGCTGCGGCGTGCACGCACGAAGTGCCGCATGGCGATGCTCTCGTCGTGCAGCCACTCGATTGATTCGGGGGCAGGGAGGCCGCGTTCTTCCAGTTCGGACAGGACCTGACCTTCGGGTGTATTGCGCCCGCTCTTCTTCCGGTATCGCGGGAGTACCAGGGGAGTGTACGACTGCCAGATTGTTGCGGTGCCGATGAAAGGTGCGAGCGCGTTCACCTGTAGCAGGTCATCTGTATCGCCGCTCCCGGCAAAACGAACCGACAGTTCGCCGACACCGCCTTTCATGTACGTCTTGCGGAGGGCGCGCAGCACGACCTGTGCCGAGTCTCCCAGACCGCCAGGCGCCCAAACCAGGATGTGGTCGAGGTGATCGTCCCCGTGCAGCAGAGTCAAGGGCAGCAGGTGCGCGTGCCGGTGTCCTCGTAACGGTTGACCGGCATCGTCGAGTCCGACGAGCTCGGCTGCGTCCGTGATGCCGAGTTTGTTCACGTGGGAGACCAGTGCCCTGTGCAGGAGGTCTGCTTGGGGCACGCTTCTTGCGCGAAGTGGAAGGACGGAGCGGCTTTTCGCCGACGTAGCGAGGGCCAGCAGCACGAACGGCGCTGTCTCCAACCTGTGCCGTGCCGCGACCACGGGTTCGGCGACTCGTATCGAGTCCGCCGGCCGCCAGTACAGCAGCTGGCGAGATCCCGGTGGTTGGCTCCAGCCTTGCGCCTGCAACCAGCCGGTTTCAACCTGCATACAGGCCAACAGGTCGGCGGGGTAGGTCTCTTCCAGACTGGCCATTCGGGCGATCTGGGCCTTGGTCGGCTTCTTTCCCGGCTTCGGTGCGGCAGTTTCCAACGCGGTGGCCAGCTTTCCAGACCTCCAGCGGGCATACTCGTCGGCCGGCACTGGCGTCAGAAGGGGCACCTGTTCCCATCCAGGTCCGGGATGCTCGCCGGTCGCGCAGGGATGGACCCAACTTCCGTCCAGGAAGGGTTCACGGTCCAGGACCTCGCACTCCACCCAGGATTCGGTTCGCCCCAGATATCCCAGCCGCTCCACCAGTACCCGGAAGAGTTCCGCTTCCGACGCTGCCAGGTTTGTATCCCATCGCACCAGCATGCGCGCTTCCCGATCACAGACCGCGCGGGGGTCCAGCACGAGCGTGGTCTTGTCACCGATGGGCATGAAGTGACGGGTATGGGCCCCCACGGCGCCAGGCAGACGATAGCAGGGCAGGGTGCCGGCCAACTTCGCGAACAGGCTCCTTGCTTCAGCAGGAACGATCCCGGACTGCCAGTCCGGATGCTTGGCGAAGCCACAGGCTAAAAGCGCCCGCAAGAGGCGCCAGGGAGACGGCGGCCACTCCACAAGGCCCTCATTGGGGCTCGAGCCCCATGGCGTCGCATGATAGTGACCGCCGGGAAAACGGATGGAAACAGTCGGCATGGTCGACTCCTTGTGGTTTTTGCGATCAATCCTCCGCGTCGTCGGTGGCTTCCGACGAGTCACTCGCCGTGGTCAGGGAGTCCTCGAAGCGCACCGTGGTTTGCACCATCTTGTCGCGGCAGGCGGCCACAGCCCCCCGAAGGGCGTCCGCCAGCGGTGCGAGCTCGGGCAGCGCGAAGTCCAGTGCTTCGGCGCGGAGCGCCTCCGCGACAACCCGCAGGTCACAGGCCGTGCGGAACCGCAGGGAGCCGGAGAGCAGCGCACGCACCTTGAACAGCGCGAGCAGGATCAACAAGCGGGTCTGGGCCGGTTCCAGACCGTAGCCGCGTATCTGGGCGAGGTCGAGGTTGACGTAGAGGGTCATCTTGTCGGCCGTGTATTCGTCCCTCGAGAAGGGCACGTTCCCGAAACCCTTTTTGGCATCACCCGACGGATTCACATGGTCGTTCTTGACGCCGCCCGAAGCCGCGATCTGCACGCCCTCGGCTTCGACGAACGCCGACAGGGCGCGTGCCAGGCGCAGGCGCCCGCCGGCCAGGTCCTTCTTGGCCAGGAACACGCCGTGCAGCAACGCGCTGATGTCGTATTTAAACAGCGTTCCAGTGAGCATCCGACGGTCGATCGGCCCCTCGGCGAGCCCGCCGAGCTCAGCCTTGATCTGATTGAAGAAGGTTTTGTCGGACCCTTCCAGCATGTACGGGCTGTTGATGCGGTGCGCCTCCAGCATGGAGCAGGTGAGGAACTTCCCGCCGCGCTCGACCCGGACGTAGGACAGACCGTCCAGGACTTCGACCGGGCGCTGGACGGAATCATCCCAGCAGACGGTCTCCAGCCGGTTGGCCATGCTCTGGGCCGATTCGACCAGCAGGCAGGTGCCCCTGCTCGTCTGGTAGGTGGCCGCCCCCAGGTTGGGGAAGCCAGTAGGCTGGAAGCGGTCACCCTGGACCGGCCGCAGCGGAATGCTGAACAGTATTCGGTTCGCGTGGTTGAGGACATCGAGGTTCATGGCATTGCTCCCTTTTCTTTCGTGGGTGAAATGAATTGTCGTTGAAGTTGGTCGCGTGTGGAGCGCGAAATCGGGAACGCCATGCTCGCAGCCAGCAGGCGGGCGTCCCCGGAGGCGACCGAGATCGGAGGGATGCGTCCATGGGATCGCAAGTGAGCGGCCCCCTGTCGGATGGCTTCCGCGAAGTCGCCGGAGCTCAGGCGATGGAACACGGCCTCCCGAACCGGAATCCGCCATTCGTCGTCCGTGACCAGGTGCCGGGGCAGCAGGCAGAACCGGAGCATGGCGAAGGCGTCGTCCACCGGGAGGCCTTGGCCCTCAGGCGGGCGAAGTTGTCGAGGGCGTTCTTTGAGGGCAACAGGATCCAGCATCATCAGGGAGCGGGCCAGGCGAAGGATGCGCCCGCCGTCGAGTACCCCCCGCAAGAGCAAGGACAGGTCCCGCAGGTCTGCCGTGACCGCAGCATGTATGGGTGTCATGTCCAGTTGTCCGTCGTGGTTCCCTGCGCTCTCGACGAGGCGTCGCCGGACCAGGGCGCATGCGTCTGTGAGGAAATCCCGACCCGCACATACCACTCGTGGATCGGAGGCCAGGCGCTTTCCCTCGTCGGAGGTGGACAGGCGACCGAAGCGGTCCAACGGGAGGAAATGGTGCCTCACGCCATGTACCGCCGCCAAAGCCAGGGCCAGCCTCAGTTCCGGAGAGCCGTCGTCCGCCGCCGCGAGCCATCCCGGTCTGAGCCCCGACAGGGCGCCGGCCGAGATGCCGGTGCCCACGGCCAGCGCGGCATCCGCGTCGGCCAGGGCCAGTAACAGATCCTGCCAGCGAAGGGGCTCGGCGCCCCGGGTGGTCACGCCGAGTACGGCGTCCGTCAAGCGTCGTCCGAGCAGGCCCAGGCGAGCGGGAGCGACCTTGTCCCGTGCCGCCCGCTGGAAGCGGCCCAACCAGGCATCGAGGTCGGCGAGCAGCTCCTGGTTGGGCTGGGTGACCACCTTCCATCGTCCCAGGGGCACCGCAAAGTTCGCTTGCCCGTTGCGTTCCAGGAAGGCGTACCGCTCGAAGGAGTCGACCCCCCGGCTCACGCCCAGACGGGCGACGGCGCGGGCCAGGTCGACCGGCTGGCGGGTGGGTGTGCGCCCGACCTGGGCGCGGCCTTCACCCAGCAAAGACCGCAACTCGTCCAGGCGCACGGGCCGGTTCCACAGGGGCATCCACTGCTCCCCGCGGGCCAGCTTCTCCGTGGCGCTGGCTGTCGTATGCCCGGCCGGTGCGCCGTGGACGGTGAAAGGCGCGCTCACCGAGGCGCCCGTTCCGCTCGCCAGCCTCCTGGATCCGGCGGCAGAAAAGAGCATGGCGCCTTCCATCACGAGCAGGAAGTCCCACGGATTGACGTTGCGTCGTCCGACGAGTCCGCAGGTGGAGTTGGCGCCCCCGGCTGCGCCGGGGTGATACATGCCGATGATGTATTCGCCGGTCCCCAGCTCCGGGGTGCCGAGCAGGGCGTGACGCAAGAGGGCGCGGGTCAACTCCGACACGGGCGCCTCGGTGGACGACACATCGAAGAGCTCCTGGAACATCTCCATGAAAATCTTCGTGAAATCGAGCCGCCCATCGTTGCCCCCCGAGCCGAACAGGGCGGGGTAGACGGGCTTGTCGCCCGGGCGCAGGATCATGGCGGCGTCCAGCCACTCCAGATGCGGACCCCGCCACCGCAGCCTGCACTCGGGAAGAAAGTCGCCCTTGTATCTCCTGTACACCCGTTCGGCTTGGGCGAGCCTCGCCTTGTAGTCCTGGCTGTTTCGCAGCGCTTCCTTCTCGGCCTTCGGCAGCGTCTTCGGCTCGTCCTTGATTTTCCATACTTCCGCCGCCGCCCGCTCCATGTCGAGGCACAATTCCCGTGCAGCCCGGATGCCCTCCTGATACGGCTTCAGTCTGGGCAAGGGGGACGACTCCATCCTTTCCAGGAAGTCCGCCTTAGAGAAAAATCCTCCACCCTTGTTCCAGGGGGCGACGAACGGAGTCGGTGCGTACTGCTTCAGAAAGAAGTCCGCCAGTTCCTCCTCGCCCAGGCGGGTGCCCAGCACGAAGTGTTCGTCCCGCCAGCAACCCCGCGCTTCCGCGTCGGCCTGGGAGGCGATCAGGCGCAGGACTCCCAGCGCCTTGAGGTATCCGGCCAACGGGGTCGGAGTGCAGCCCGTCAGGTGATGCAGGTGCAGGCTCATGACGACCTCCTCGACGCCCGGATGTCGGCGGCGCGCAGCAATGACTCCATCCAGGCCAGCGCCCACGGCCCGTGCTCGGCCAGGAGCCCGCAGCAACGCTGGGTCCAGCTCGCTCCGGTCAGGGGGGAGAGCCCCAGGGCGGCGGGTTCCAGGGATAGCGTGGTCTCCGGGAGTGTGGCCATGGCGCCACCGGGCAGGGTCAGGTCCACCGCCGGCAGCGTGTCGCCGTCCAGCACGCCCCGGATGGGCATGTCCTCCCCCTCCCGGGAAACCGGGTGGCGTTGGTCGGCCGGGGTGGCGCAGAATCCCATGCGGACCTTGCCGTGGTGTGACGCGATGAGGTACAGCAACAGGTCCAGCTCCAAGGCGCTCAACTTCACCAAGGCTTGCTGGAGCGCGGTTTGGTTGGCCGAGGTCGAACCTTCGGCGGACACCTCTTTTGTATCGCCGAACCACTCTCGCCACGGGCCCAGCAGCCCTTCATGATTTGGATCCACCTGTCGCAGCGCGTCGAGCAGGGCGAGCGCGGACGCCAGTTCGTGTCTGAACCCGGGGCGCGCGTCCGCGACCCCGTCGGAGAGAATCTCATATCGGGCAGGACCAGGCTTCCATGCGGAACCGGGGGCCTTGGCGATGGGACCGTCCAACGGCGATTCGCCCGGAACCAGCAGCGAGACGAACGCGGGGTGGGCCTTGCCCAGGTCATGCCATCGTGCGGCCAGGTCCAGGATCTCGTATGTTCGGGCGGGTATATGGGCGTCGTCGACCACCTCACCGAGCACTTTTGCCACATCGGCCCCGTGGTCGGCGATGGTCCGCCACGCGTCGGTCTTCGCCAGGGCTTCGTCTTCCTCCCGCGCGTCGGCACCGAGCTCCGCTTTGGGAGTCAGTTCCAAGGGAACCACCGGCGCCGGCTTGCTCCTGGGTGAGAAGCCTGTTTTTTCGGAATAACCGCCGGCACGGGCTGCGCACAGGAAGATCTGGCCCGGTGTCACGTTGTCCTTTTTCGCAGGCACCCAGGTGCCGTCGAGGTAGTCCCATCTCCAGAACAGAATTCCCTGATCCTTGGGCGCGCCTTCGAACCACTTGCGAACTTCCCCGACGGGCGCAGCGCACAACTCCTCGCGCGCGGGTCGCAGGTCGTCCCCGGGCCGTGTCCCCTTCTCCAGTTCCCGCCAGAAAAGTTGGCAGTCACGCTCTTCTCCGCTTCGGATGTACCGGGAGACGTCCAGGTCGGCTCCGGTGAGGTCCGGCGTGGTGTCGAACAGGTCGTCGAGCTCCCGACGCAGCAGCAGGAACTCGGGGGAATAGGGGTACAGCGCAGCCAATTCCCCGGGCGTCAAGGACGCCTGCCGTTCGCCCAACCCCTTCAGGGACACGTCGCTCATCCCTGCCAGCGCTCCCTTCGCGGCCTCGAGCTCGGCGAGACCATATGGAGGCGCCTTCTTCTCCTCGGTGATGTCCACCACGTGGACCTTTGCGGTTCCTCCATAACGGGCGGCGCGGCCGAAGCGCTGGACCATGGAGGACCAGGGCGCGAGTTCGGTGATCAGGCAGTCGGCCGAAAGATCGACGCCGGCCTCGACCACCTGGGTGGAGACGATGATCCGTCCGGCTCTGGCATCGGCCCCCCGATGCAGGAACTCCTTTCGCCAGGCCTCTCGTTCGTGGGGTCGGAACCGGGAATGCACGAGGCGCAGATCACTCTTGAGATCCTTGCGTTTATGCAGCGCCTCGTACAAGGTCACCGCACGTTTCACCGTGTTCACGATGACCAGCGTTGTGCCGCCCTTTGCCTGGTGCTCCGCCACGTACGATGCCAGTTCCTTGTCTTCCATGGCGGGGACCAGGCTCAACGGTTTGGCGACCGTGGTCCAGAGCGCCCCTCTCCGGTCCCCGTCGGTGACGGATACCGGATGGTCCCCTACAGAATCGATCATCTTGGCCGTGTCCACCGTCCGCAGCCAGTCGGACCGCAGGGTGGCGCTCATCCACCAGGACCACGTCGGTCTCGGCGTCCTGGCACGGTCCAGCTCCCGGAACGCCTGCAATTGGGCCGTGGTCGACAGGCCCACGTCCATGAGCTGGACCTCGTCGAGCACCCACAGGCAATCACAGTGGAGCAGGCCGAACTCCATGGGCCAGCGGGCCCGGGCCGAGGCGTAGCCGCGGTTGAGGGCCCGGGAGAGCAGCATGTCCTGCGTTCCCACGAGCACCGCGTTCCGCTCGGGGTACAGGTGCCAGTCACCCGAATCCTCGCCGCCCATGACAGTGTGTACCCCGATGGAGAGCCCGGCCTTTTGGACGCAGGCGGCGAGCTCGTCGCGGGTCTGTTCGACCAGGGTCCGCATCGGCAGGCACCACACCAGACGACGCGGCCAGCGGTCGTCTTTCCGAACCACGCGATGGAACACCCACGCCCCCAGCACCCCCTGGGTCTTGCCCATGCCCGTCTCGACGTTCACGAGCCGGTTGCCGCAATCTTCCCGCCGGGCCAGCTCCGTTTGCCAGGGGAAGGGCGCCTCGTGTCCCGTCATCTTTTGAAACAACTCGCAAAAGTCCATGGTCATCGCGGGATCCTTTCGTCGTCGGCCTTCAGACGGTACGCGGTCCAATCTCTGACAAAAAAAGTGTACATGTCAACCTGAAAAAATAATGCCCGATGTTTGCGGGAAGCGCCGGAAGCGGATTCGCGAGCGGAAAGTTCCGGTATGGGGTTATTTCCTGCTTGACAGGAGGCGCGGGAATTTGTAAGGAGGCGCCCATACGACATCACGTCGGCCCGTGCTTCAAGTGAGCGAACTCATGGGAACACGGGAGCTCCAGGATGGACACGCGCCCCTTCACCCACACCGGCCCGCTGCGGGCCGGTCACCCGTCGGCCCGCTGCGGGTCGAAGAAACCCGGCCCATGGCGGGCCGGAGAAAGGCGTTCGTTTTCGCATGAAGTCCATCCGCACATCGTACTATCCCCGTCGTGACAAGGTCG
>CALKWH010000201.1 GCA_938004375.1 uncultured Pseudomonadota bacterium | reverse complement strand
ACCACCGAGATCTACACTCTTTCCCTACACGACGCTCTTCCGATCTCCGAGCACGTGTCCTGGCCGGATCCGGAGGCGGCGCTGCGCGTGCACCCGTCCACCACCGCCCAGGTGTCCGCCCTCGTGCGGGCCGCCCGGGAGACCGGCTGCCGCGTGCGGGTCGTCGGTGCCGCCGGGGAGCAGCCCGGAGCCGCCGAGGATCCAGCCGTCGCAGCCGAGTTCCCCGGCATGGTAGTGCTAGATTTGGGCCGCGCGAACCAGCTCGTGGCCCTGGACCCCGTTGGCGCATGGGTCACCGTCCAGGCCGGGATGACCCCCGCGGGGCTCGAGGAGCGCCTCTCGCACGAGGGCTTTACCCTGCGCTGCCACCCGGCCGGCCACCAAGAACGGCCTCTGGCCGAGCTGCTCTCCCTGCCGCTGCCGGGCCTTCACACGGGCGCCGCCTTCCGGCGCGTGATCGCCGTAACCGCCGTCTGGGCCGACGGCGCCACGCTGCGCACCCGGGTGAGCCCCCGCCAGTCGGTGGGACCGGATCTGCGCGCCTTCCTGGTGGGCGGGCACGGTGCCTGCTGCGTCGTCACCGAGGTCACCCTGGCCGTCTTTCCGGCTGCCGTGCCGTCGGGCTACGAGACCCTGGCCTTCTCCACCCTCGACGCCGCCCGCGACGCGGCCCTCGCCCTCGCCGGAGCGGCCCCCCTTTCGCCGCTGGAGTTGGCCGTGGCGAGGGACGACGACCGCTGGTTGCTCCACCTGTGGTTCCGTGGTCCGGCTGCCTGCGTGGCGGTGGGCCGGGACCGCGCCACCCATGGCCCGGGGTCGTCCGTCGCGCTGGGCGAGGCGCCGGCGCGCGCCTTCTGGCGACCCGCCGCCGCAGTCCCCCTTCAACCGCACTCGGTATCCACCGAGGTCCTCGCCGGTCTCACGCTGGCCCCGGGCGAGTTCATCTCGGGGTTCTCCCCAGCGGGAGCCGTACACTTCGCGCTGCCCGGCGCGCCGTCGGCCCCCGTCCTCCTTGGCGAGTCGCCGGATCCACGGGTCAACGCGCTCTTGCGGGCGTCGGACCCTGAGTAATAACGGGAATACGGACAACGCCGGAGCACGGACGCGGCGGGAACACGGACACGAAGGGACACGGACCACGGACCGCCGCACACGGACAGGGGAGCATGGACGGGGCTACCATGTTGTCACTCGGTGGCCGATCTGGTCCGTGTCACTGGTCCCCGTTTCCAGCGGCGTCCTTGTCAGTCCCTGTCCGTCCGTGTCTCTTGTCCGTGGTCCTTGGCCGCCCGTTTTTTTGCGATCTCCGGCCCGTGTGTGCAAAAGTGGTCAAGTCGCGGGTTCCGCCGGGGAGTGCACCATGAAACCTCTGCCGCTTGCCATCATCGTCATTCTGGTCTGGACCGTGTTGGTGATCATCGACAACTGGCCGCAAAAGCGCCCGGCCCAGCGGCCCCGCGTCCCCGAACCGGTGGTGGTCACCGCCTCGAACCTGCCGCCGGCCCCCCAGCTCCAGATGCGGGAGCAGCCCCGCTATCGGCCCGAGCGGTAGATTCGGTGTTGACAAACAACGCCCATTCACTGCAACATGAGGAGCGCGAAAGAGGTGGACACCCTTGAGTACATCGTTCCCGTTCAGCGGCATCCGGATCCGCTTCGCCGGTGAGACCGACATCGGCAAGACCCACGATCACAACGAGGACACGCTCTACCTGCCCGAGAGCCTCCCGCTGGGGATCGTCGCCGACGGCATGGGAGGCCACGCCTCAGGCGAGGTGGCCAGCCGCATCACCGTGGAGACGATGTCGAAGTACTTCGCCGAGACCGCCCTGGGGCCCGCCACCGTGTGGCCCCTGCGGCTGGATCCCCTCCAGGCCAACGTCCACCGCATGAAGAGCGCGATCAGCCTGGCCAACGTTCGGGTGCGCGAGCACGCCGACAAGGACCCCGCCTGCAAGAACATGGGCACCACCGTGGTGTCCATCTACTTTGAGGACAACTACGCGGTCATCGCGCACATCGGCGACAGCCGCATCTACCGCTGGCGCCCCGGCATGCTCGAACTGCTGATGGAGGATCACTCCTTCGTCAACGACATGGCGCGCCTCAAGCACATCAGCGCCGAAGAGGCGGCAGCCTCCGGGACCAAGACCAACGTGGTCAGCCGGGTCATCGGGCCCAACCCGGACGTCTTCGTGGACACCGCGATCGTCTATCCGCGGGTGGGCGACGTCTTCATGCTCTGCTCCGACGGCCTGAACGACATGATCTCCGACGCCACCATCCTCGAGATCATGAGCAACGAGAAAGACCTGGACGAGATGGCCGAGAAGCTCGTGCACGCGGCCAACGACGCGGGCGGCGAGGACAACATCACCGCCCTGTGCGCCCGGGTCGAGAAGGACTGATTCCCCCGCCGGCGGGGGCCGGAGGCGATCCATGGACAGACAACTGCGAATCGAGTGGGAGCTCACGTCGGCCTGCGCGCTGGCCTGCCCTGACTGCTCCAGCCGGCGGGTGTCCCGCGGGCGGGATCTGGATCTGGCGCGCCTGCTGCAGATCGCCGATCGGCTCGTGGCGAAGCGCGTCGCCCTGGTGAGCCTCTCGGGGGGCGAACCCCTGGGGCACCCCGGCTGGGAGGTGATCGCCCGGCGGCTGTCCGCGGGCGGGATCGAGGTGCAGGTGCTCACCTCGGGGGCAGTCTGGGACGCGGACACGGCGGCGCGGCTGCGCGCGGCGGGGGTGGGGCGCGTATGGCTGGGCGTGGACGGCGCGGGGGAGGCCCACGATCGCTTTCGCGGGCGGCCCGGGCTATTCGTGCAGGTGTGTCGCGCTCTCGAGGGCCTCGAGGTCGAGGGCGTCCCCGTGGGGGTGTTCACCACGGTTCGGCCACGTACCGCGGCCGGGATCCCGGCGCTGGCGCGCTGGATCCTGGAGCGCGGCGTGACCGACTGGTTTCTGTGGGCGGCGGTGGGCGCGCCGGGCCGGGGCGCCGGGTTCTCCCGCGCCGCTGTTGAGCGCGCGGCGGCCCGGGTCACAGCGGCGGGCGCCCGCGTGTGGTTCGGCGACACCTGGCATCCCGGCGAGGTCGCCTGCGGCGCGGGCGAGACCGTGCTGGGGATCGCCGCCGACGGACAGGTCCGGGGCTGCCTGCTCCAGCTCGACGCGCCCGGGCTGGGTCACGTGCTCGAGACGGAGCTGGAAGTGCTCGCCGCCCGCGCCGCCATGCTGCGCAGCACCGACGGCTGCACGGCGTGCGCGGGTTCGCGGGGCGCCGCTGCGGGGACCGGATGGCAGCGGGCCGCTGCGGGGACCGGATGGCAGCGGGCCGCCCTCGTGCCCCTGGCGGCCCTGGCGCTGGGGGGCGGCGCCTGCCGCTCCAACGAGGCGGACTCCCTGCCGCCCCAGGAGCCCCGCGCCCAGGCGCAGCCCACCCAGCCTGCCGCCGAGCCGGAGGCCAAGGCTCCCGCCGAGTCAGACACCAAGGCCGCGCCCGAGGCCGTCATGCGCAAGATGCCCCCCTGCTGCTACTCCCGCGCGCTGATCCGCAACTGCAAGTGCGACTGGAACGCCCCCGACGAAGGTTCGACAAAGTAGGAATCGGGGATTGGAGGGGATCGGGAACGATTTCGATTTCGATTTCGATTTCGATTTCGATTTCGATTGGGAAGGGGATTACCCGGGGAAGGTCGAGCGGGCCCAGGCGCGCACGGCCTCGAGATCGCGGAAGTCGCCCACCGGGGTCCGCATCATCTTCAGGATCAGGCGCTCGAAGAAGCCGAACCGCTCGGGGAAGAACCAGCCGGGGAACAGGCCGGCGGACACCGGGGTCAGGCCCAGTTTCCCCAGCGCGGCGTCGCCGATGGCCCGCACGCTGTCGCGGTGTTTTTCGGGGTCACGCATCATCAGGCACACGGTGAACGGGGCCAGCGGGCGAGCGGCCAGGGCTTCGCGGTGCCGGCCGAGCCAGACGCCCAGCGACTTGTGCCACTTCCCGGCCCGGACTCCGGACCCGGCGATGACCGCGTCGAACCCGTCGGGGGCGGGCGCGGCCTTCGCGTCCTCGACGCGGGGCTCGTGTCCCAGGGCGGTCAGGGCTTCGGCGATGACGCCGGCGGTCTCCCGGGCGCAGCCCGAGCCGGTGGCGTAGACGACGAGGATCTTCATGGGACGCTCCTGGTGGGACCGGTCGGACCGGTCGGAATCGCATTTCCCGCGCAGCGCCGCACCTCCCAGAGGGGATCGGCTGCGGCGAAGTCGGCGCGGTTCGTGGGGTCGAGCAGGGACAGGGCGGCACAGCGGACCCGGGGATCGGGGTGCCACAGTTCCCGGCGCACGAGCTGGGTGAACGCCTCGTCGGCGGGCCCCGAGAGGGCCAGGGCCAGAAGCAGGGTTGCCCGGTCCCGGGCCATGGCCAGCGCCGTGTCCTCGGCCAGCAGCGCCTGGAGCTCCTGCCGGATGCCGGGGGCGCGCAGGCGCGCCAGACAAAGGGCCAACCGGGCGGTGGGCGCCTCGGAGAACAGTTTCGTCAGGGCGGGGATCGCGTCGGTGCCCTCGCGTTCCTCGAGGGCCTCGAGGAGGCGCTCCTGGATCGCAGGCTCGGCCCCCGGCAACAGGGCGACGAGGGTCGGCACGTCGGCCGCGGTGGCGAAGAGGGAGGCCGCCGCGTCCCGCACCTCGGGCTCTTCGGAGGTGAGGGCGGTCCGGGCCGCCTCGGGGAGTGGGGACCCGGGACCCGAGACGGTGGAGAGCGTCCGCAGGGCCTGGACCAGGATCGGGGCCGGCGCCATCGGCAGCACGGTACGGAGCCAGTCGGCCGCCTCGGTCAGGCCGTCGAGGGCGGAGAGGAGGCGGGCGAAGCCAGGCACGTCGAAAGATGGCGGAAAGAGCTCGGTCTCCTCGACGACGTTGGAGCGGGTCCGGTAGGTATCCAGCAGACGGTCGACCGGCGCCCCGGTCGCGGAGCGGTCGACCGGCGCCCCGGTCGCGGAGCGGTCGACCGGCGCCGCGGTCGCGGGAGTTGCTGCCGTATCGTCGTCGCCGGTGAGCTCGAGCTGCTGCCAACGGGCCTGAGGGATCCATTTCTCATGGTCGGTGACGTAAGCCTGCCAGCGCGCGGCGAACCAGGCGAGGATCGCGGGGCGGGTCGCGGGCGCCTGGGCCAGGTGGCGGAGGCCGGTCGCCTCGAGCTCGCCCAGGCGGCCGAGGGCCTCGGTCTCCAGTTCCGGGGTGGCGCGGCCGTGGTGGCGCAGGTAGGCCCAGCGCAGGGCGAAGGGCAGGGCGGCGGGCGCCTCGCAGTCCGCGGGGAGCAGCCCCACCAGGTCCGGGGGCAGCTCGGCGGTGAGCCAGGCGCAGGTGAGCCGGGCGGCGCGCCGCTGAAGGATCGCGGTCAACTGGGACACCGAGAGGCGCGTACGGACCCGGGCGAAGAGCTCGGGGGAGATCGTCAAGGTGGCCTCGAGCCAGGTGGCCAGCAGGACCTCGGGCTCTGGCCCCCCGGCCTCGAGGATCAGGTCGAGGTGTCCGGGTTCGCCGCCTGCGGCGAGCGCCTTCGCTGCGACCTGCACCAGGAACGGATCGGTCTGCCGCAGGGCGGCGTAGAGGAAGGCGAAGTCCTGGGGCGCCCGCAGGCGGGCGAGTTGGTCCAGACCGGCTGCCTGGTCCGTCGCGGAGTGGGCGGTCAGTTGCTCGAGGGCCGAGAGCCGCTCCGAAAACGCGCGCCAGGCCAGCAGCTCGCGGATCTTCCAGCCGCGTTTCAGGAAACCGCCGACCACCTCGGCCCGCACCATCTGGGACGGATCGCCCAGAGCCTGCACCAGGGCGGCCACGACGAAGTCCTCTGCCGGGAGCGTGTGGAGGCTGCGGGCCACCTGGACGCGGACCCGCAGGTCGCCGTCCTTCAGGCGGCGCACCAGGGGCCAGGCCACCGCCGTGCCGCGCCCCGCCAGGGCGGCCGCCGCGGTTTTGCGCACCAGCGGGCTGTGGTCGGTGAGGGCGGCCACGACCACGTCCTCGGCCTGCGCGTCCCAGGGGCCCTCGGCCAGCTTCTGGATGGCGGCCACCCGGGAAGCGGTGTTGCCGGAGCGGGCCGCGTCGAGCACGGCGTCGCGTTCGGACACGCAGTTGGACAGTAGCCAGGGGAGCAGGAGCAGGGGGAGAAGGCGGGCCATGGCGCTCACCCCCGGATCGCCGCGGCGACGATGAGGCACATTCCCAGGATGATGGCGCCGCACACGATGCCGACGCTGGTGTTCTGATCAATCTCGAGTTCCTTCCGCAGATCGAAGGGGGTGATCCAGTCGTAGACCTTGTAGCCCAGGAGCCCGAGGAAGAGGCCCAGCAGGGCGTACACGACTACGGCCACCAGGTCGGCGGGCCGCACGCGGGAGAACACACCGTCGTTGCGCGTCGCGGCGGCGGTGTGGGGGGATGGAACGGTCGGACAGGCGGTTGGGGTGGCGACCTGGGCGGCGGTCCCAGGAGGGGGCTCGGCGGCGCCGGGTGCCGCGGCGAGGGCGGTCACGCCGGCGACGAGCGCGAGACAGAGCATCCAGATCAGCAGGGGACGGTTCATCGGGCACCTCGAATCGGACCACAGCTTAACCCAAGAATCTTCGTGGTTCAAGGCACGTGTTCGTATCTGTCACGGTGATCGCAAGAAGTCGATGCACGCCTAAACCGTCCTTGTAGTTAGCGGGTTAGTAAGGACAGCTTAGCTGAACTTGACAAAAGTTGTCAATGGAATTTTTCAGAAATTCGAGAAGGCAGCGTCGACGGCAGACACCCCGTCTTGAAGATGCGACGGGGCCAAATGGGAATAAATTTCCGTCGTGGCCGTTGTGCCATGGCCCAGGACGCGCGCCACGGTGACAAGCGGTGTTCCGGCCTGGACTGCCCAGCTTGCGAAGGTATGCCGGAGGACGTGGGGAGTCAGTTGCTTTCCGAGGGCGGGTGAAATTGCCCGCAGGGCCCCGCCGAACACCGCGTGGCACACAGGGAACACATACGCGCCCGGAAGGCCAGGAGACAGCATATCGAGGCCCTGCTGGGCAGTCGCGGAAAGGGGGATGATGCGAGACTTCCCGGACTTCGGGGTTGAGACATCGTTCGTCTGACTGCGTTGACGTTCAACGTGAATCAGACGGCGCCGCCGGTCGATGTCTCCCCACCGAAGGCCCAGGAGCTCAGAGATCCGCATTCCTGACCCGAGAGCGAACAGGAACAGGGGCCGGTGCTGTTCAGGCAGGAGCTCCAGCGCGCGCCGTGCCTCGTCGGGTTCCAGCCAGACTAGGCGTTGTGACGTGGGGCGCTTGGGCGGGTTCCAGCGTGCATCCGGCATGACCGCACCGATCTTCCGCGCCCACTTCCAGATCGCAGCGAAGCCCACGGCAACGCGCCAATGCCCGCTGGCGAGGTCGTCCAGGTCACGCTGGGTCAGAGCCGCCCACCGTTTTTTTCCGATGCGAGGGCGAAGGCCGTTCTTGTAGACGGAAATCAGGGTCCGCCTGGTGTTCGGTTTGAGTCGCCCGGCCTCCCAGTATGGCACCAAGCGTCCGAACACGTCATCCGTCGTCCAGTTGCGCGGGTCGTCTGGTGCGGCCGTGGCCTTCGTCTTGGCTTCCACCTTGCCGCCGGAGCGGATGACCAGTTCGGTTTTTCGCGCCCAGCAGGCCGCGTCCTTCTCACTGCGGAAGCCCTGACGCCGATGTCGATGAAACACCCCCTCATGCGAGAAGGCGAGATCGACGCGGAAACGCAGCTCCCCGCGCCCGGTCTTGTATGGTTGAATATTTTCTTGCATTGTCCTGACTCCCGGAGTCAGGCGAGAGGAACCCGCCCGGACTCTACCGCAAGATCTCCGTCGTCGTCAAGGACCGCGTGGACCCGGGGGACCGAAGTCCCCCAGGGCGCGGTGGGCG
The DNA here is from genome assembly GCA_938004375.1 of uncultured Pseudomonadota bacterium. Lineage (GTDB taxonomy): Bacteria > Myxococcota_A > Polyangia > HGW-17 > HGW-17 > HGW-17. Next base: position 545 of record CALKWH010000201.1, on the reverse strand, counting down.
TGCCCAGGAAGGAGAGAAACCAGGCACGTCCTTCGGGGAAACGCCGGGTTGCTCCATGACCGTGGCCTAAGCGATCATGGAGCCCCGGCAGGCGGCGAAAGGTGGACCGCCCTATCAGGTCGAGACGTAAAGCCGCGTGCCGCGCAGCAGGTCGCGGTTGACGTGGTAGCAGTAGGTCCGGCGGCTGGCGTCCTCGGTCAACTCGAATTCGAGGAATTGGAGTCCGTCCGCCCCCGGGTTGGCGATGCGCTTGAAAACGGCCGAGTCGTATGCGGGCGGGCCGGCCGCGTCGAGGTCAACTTCGATATCCGAAAAGGTCTCGCCCTCGCCCAGCGCCTGGCCAGGCGCGGAAAGGCCGGTGATGTCCATGTAAGCGGACTGCGAATAGGGGAATTTGATTGAAATCATGGCGTTTTTCCATTCTGCCCACGTGGGGCGGTTACTCCAAGGGCTCCTCGGAGGGTTTGGGTTGATCGATCTTGGTGATTCGGCCCAGCTCAGATCGGAAGAGCGTCGTGTAGGGAAAGAGTGTAGATCTCGGTGGT
>CALKWH010000200.1 GCA_938004375.1 uncultured Pseudomonadota bacterium | reverse complement strand
ACGTAACCCGTTGCCAGCCCCAGCGACCTCGAAAGAGAGTAAGAATTTGATGATTCGGTAAACAGACACATGACGCCACCCATCATAGAAGTATTCACAGAAGGTCCTGTTGCAACTATTTCTATTTACAAATTTTTGTAAATTTTAGAGCTTGTTGCTGAAACCAAACCCTGTTAGTATTTGATTCACCACTGCTGCTAGTAATCAAAAACAAGTATTTAACATCTCCGCAGGGTGCAGATTCTAATTGTAAATCGGTTGCCCAAATTCTCGTTGATGCTTCTAACACCGACGCGCTTGAAGCCCACGTGCCTTCTTGACGTGAAATATATGCAGACAGCAATGAGCAATGTGGATAAAGTTCGCCTCCAATGACTATCCAATAATGGATATTTGATGCAGGAGGATCTCCTTGCAGTTTGCGAAAATTTAATGTTACAATGTTGCCGTCTAAATTAACAATTTTTCCTTGATAAAGGGCGTTACACTGTGGAGTAGCTTCTTCACAGTTGCATGATGATAGATAATTAAAAGAGGGCGTCCAAACATCCAATTGCGGTGCAACGGAAATTGAATATGAAGTTGTACCTAAGCAATTGGAAGTATCATATTTACAGTCATTGTTGCATGATAGAAACCCACCGATAAATCCTATGGATTCACATGTATTTCCGTAAAGGTCGGCACCATCACAAAACTCGTAAGGATATGCAACTTCTCCGTCTCCACAAATTGCCGATTTTTCACAGCCAGAACTGTCAAATCGACAAGTTGAGGAGCATGATAATTGACCACCACCGAGTCCAAGTTCTGCGCAACTCATTTCAGGAACACCATCGCACAATTCTCCGTGAATATGTTGAACGATGCCATCTCCGCATCGACCACCAACACATACAATAGTATCAATGGTGCAATCTTGTTTACACCGAAGAGTTTCAGTTTGCTGATAATATCCAAGTTCGGTACAGGAGCCTACGGTGAATATGTCATTATCACATTCTTCTCCGGGATCAAGAAAACCATCCCCACACGCGTCAACGCTCTCGGTTCCTATGTCGCAACTAAGCATCATTTGGCAGGCGATGAGAGTGACCAGAAGGATGTTTCTCACTGTCATGATGGCGTTCTCCTAAAGGTAAGAACATCTCATGCGGTTGCTCACCAGTCAATGTAATAAACAGTCACCGCCAGGGCGGTCGAGTTCGTATTTTTCTGGACAAGGGGGTCAAAGTCTCATCCACCAGAACGGATTCTTGATTTCGATTTCGATTTCGATTTCGACCTTGAGAAATCCAAGAATTTTCGAAAACTGAGGGTTCTCTCCAGTCCAAATCGAAATCGAAATCGAAATCGGGACAAATCCAGATTACGTGCATCGCGCTACAGGTACACCTTCATCTCCTCGCCGATGACGCCGGCGTGGAGCTCCACGTAGGGCTTGATGGGGCTGCGCGACAACTTGGGGAAGAGGACCTCCTCGACCTGGAAGAAGCCGACGCTGGAGGACATGTGCACGGTGATGCGGATGGGGCGGTGGTCGCCGGGGGTGAGCTCGATGCGCTCGATGGCCGCCGACGAGTACTTGTGGATGTCGCCGACCCTGGCCTCGGTGTTGAGCATCAGCGGGATGCGGGCGCGGCCCTTCTCCATGTCGCAGCCGTCGGCGATGAGGATGATGCCGGCCTCGAGGCTGTGGATGTGGATGGTGCCCATGTGCCCGGTGACGCATTCGGTGATCAGCGAGGCCACGATCACGCGGCGGCGCAGGTCGTCGGGGTACAGGGCGACCAGGAAGCGCTCGAGGGGCGCGCGGGCCAGCAGCATGGAGAACTCCTCGTGGTTCGAGCGCGTGACCGACATGCCCACGTCGTGGAGCATGCCGGCGAGCAGGATCGCCGCCAGGCTGTCCTCGTGGGAGCCGATCTCCTCGCTCTCCAGGCTCAGGGGGATGCCCGCCCGGTGCAGCAAGTCCGCCAGGGTCAGCGCGTTGAGCAGCACCTTTCTCATGTGGACCGGGCCGTGGTCGTTGTAGCCCAGGCGCTTGATCGACACGACGTTGGCGTACTCCTGCAGGGCGTGGACCTCCTCGTCGGCGAGCACCAGCTCGGCGAGGCGCCGCAGCGGGCCCGCGGGGAGCCGGCGCAGGATCGCCTTCTCCAGGGAGGTCTCCTTGGGGGACTTGTTCATGGGACTCCTTGTGGGGGCATCAGTCATCGTGCTCACTCGAGGAACTGGCGCACGTCCTGGACCAGGCGGGCGCAGGCGTCGCGGTTGACGTCGAGGTGGGTGACCAGGCGCAGCGGATGGCGGTCCGAGATCAGCACGCCGCGCTCCCGCAGAAAGGCCGCCAGCGCCACGGCCTTGGCGGCCGGATCCGGGGTGTGGAGGCGGGCGAACACCATGTTGGTCTCCCCCGAGCGCGGCAGCACCTCGAGGTGGGGGACGCCGCGCAGGGCGACGGCCAGGTAGGCGGCGTTCTCGTGATCCTCGCGCAGGCGGGCCACGTGGTGGTTCAGCGCGTGCAGGCCGGCCGCGGCCAGAAAGCCCGCCTGTCGCATGCCGCCGCCCAGGGCCTTGCGCCAGCGGCGGGCGCGGCGGATGAAGTCGGCGGGGCCGCACAACAGCGAGCCCACCGGGGCGCCCAACCCCTTGGACAGGCACACCGAGACGGTGTCGTAGAACGCGGCGAGCTCACGCACGTCCACGCCGTCGCGCACGGCGGCGTTGAAGATCCGCGCGCCGTCGAGGTGGATCCCCAAGCCATGGGCGCGGGCGAAGGCGGAAGCCCGCTCTTGATAGTCCAGCGGCAGCACCTTGCCGCCCTGGGTGTTCTCCAGGCACAGGAGCCGGGTGCGCGGATGGTGGAAGTCGTCGGGCTTGATCTTGGCCTCGAGCTTCGCCAGGTCCAGGGTGCCGTCGGGCTCGAACTCGATGGGCTGGGGCTGAATCGCGCCGAACACCGCGCCGCCGCCGCCCTCGTACTTGTAGGTGTGGGCGTCCTGCCCCACCAGGTATTCGTCGCCCCGGGCGCAGTGGGTCAGGAGCGCCAGCAGGTTGGTCTGGGTGCCCGAGGACGCGAACAGCGCGGCCTCCTTGCCCAGCATGCGGGCGCCGGTCTCCTCGAGGCGGTTCACGGTGGGGTCGTCGCCGAAGACGTCGTCGCCCACCTCGGCGTCGAGCATGGCCTGGCGCATCGCCGGGGTCGGGCGGGTGACGGTGTCGCTGCGGAAGTCGATTGTTTTCATGCGGCAACTATAGGCGGGCGGGTGGAGTGTGTCAACCGTCGGTGAAGCGGCTTTTATTGAATTCTGGCTATGCCATGTTGTGCATGGCCCATGCGGTCGTGCAGACTGACGTCGGGCGACATCGTCGAACGAAAGCGGAGGGCGGTCATGGACGCGAAGTCGGTTATTCTCATGGTGGGGCTCCTTCTGGTCCCCGGGGCCTGCGTCGACGTGCCTTCGATGAAGGATCCGTCCCCGTCGAACCGATGTTCCGGGGACCGTTGCTCCGTGGCGACCTATCCATACACCGGTCGCGACCTCGACCTCGTTTTCCTGATCGACACGTCCCTCTCCATGGCCGACGAGCAGGTCATCCTCCAGACCAACTTCCCCGGCCTGGTCCGCGTCCTCGGGGACATCTCCGGCGGTCTGCCCAACCTGCACCTGGGCACCATCACCCCGGATCTTGGCACTGCGCCCTATAACCTTGCCGGTTGCGAGCGTCCCGGCGGCGACCGGGGCCGTTTCCTGAAGGGGCCGGCGACCTCAACGCCACCCTGGGTCCCATCTCCTCCTTCCGCTGCACCGAGTTCGGCGTGGTCTGCGACGAGCCCTGGCAGCGGACGATGCCGGGGGGGGGCGCTGACCTACAACCACTGCCGACCCCGCGCAGCCAACGACCCCGAGAACATGCTCTACCCGATCTCGGTCTACACCAACACCCTGTCCCAGTTGAAAGACGCGAACCTGATCCTCGTGGGCGCCATCGCCGGCCCGTATGAAGGTTCCCTGACCGTCGGCCCCGACGACGACGGGAATCCGCAACTGCAGCCGACCTGCGGCCCGGCATCCGATGGTGCCATGCCCGCGGTGCGTCTCCAGGCCTTCGTGGAGTCCATGCTGCAGCGGGAGGAGGACCGTTACTGGGCGTTCACCCCGATCTGCGCGGAGGATTTCTCCCAAGCCCTCTACGGGTTGGGCACCCGCATCCGGAGCGAGCTGGAGGTCCGGTGTCTGGCCGCGCCCTTGTGCGGCTGCCCCGACCCCGCATTCGCCTTCGGGGCGGACAGGCTCACCGACCTGCCCGACGCCGAGGCCGCCGCGTGCGCGCCGCAGTGCACGGTCCAGGACGTCGACGCCGACGGCGGCACGACGGATCTTCCGCCGTGCCCGACCGATTACGCCGGCGGTCATCCGCTCCCGCGCGACCCCTCCCTGCCGGTGCCCGCGTGCTTCCACATCACCTACAGCGCGCAGTGCGCGGTCCCCTGCTCGGAGGGCTCCAGGGCACTGGGCTGTCATCCCGAGAACCGCCCCTGGCATGGCCCATCCCGCGGCGCCGAGCTCGTCCTCTCGCGCCGGGCGGACCCCGCACCGTTCACTCGCGAGGTCGTCTCCTGCGCCAGCCTGCCCCTGACCGAGAAGTCATGCCGCGACGGCCTCGACGACGACGTCGACGGCCGCATCGACGCAGCCGATCCCGACTGCCGGTGACGCCCCCCGAGCCGGTCGCAGATTGATCCCACCACGCCTCGGTTCTGCAAGCGCTGCCGTGGTCATGGCTTTGAGCTTCGCCTGGTCCAGGGGGCCGTAGGGTTCGATCAGGATGATCTCACAGCGGGAGGCATCCAGGTTGTCAACCCAGGGCGGATCCGGTAGGGTGGGCTCCGAAAGCGAGGTGGTCGGATGCATCGTCCCCTGCCGGTTCTTCTCTCCTGCGTTTTCCTCTGGACGCTCGCGGCCTGCGGGCAGAAGAAGGCCGCCCCCGTGGCTTCGGCGCCCCGCGCGGGAGATCCTTCGGCCCCCTTTTCGATCGAGTACCGCATGATCACGTTCTTTCCGACCTGTCGCGGCAACACGCGGGTGAAGGTCGACGCCGACGGACACGTCTACGTCCAGCGCAGCGACCGGGACTGTCCGAAGGGCCAGGACTTCAGCGACCCGTACCCCGGGACGCCGAAGACCGCGCTGGGGCCCAAGGCCCTCGGGCACCTGCAGCGACTCGTCGTGGATGGCGGGTTCTTTACGCTCGCGCCGCCCCCGCGCGGTCCGGTGTCCGACGGCTATCGCGAGGAGCTCGAGGTCACGCTGGACGGCCAAACGAGGATCGTCACCGTATTCGATGGCGCCCGCCTCGCCGGGTGGGACGACCTGAAGGCGGCCCTGCTCGAGCACACCCGCTGAGCCGTCCTGCCCTTCCTCAGACCTTGTCTTCAGACCTTCCTCACGAACCGTCCATGCTTCGGTCTTGAAACTATGCCCGTGTGCCACCGCGTCACCTACAACGCCCAGTACGCGGTTCTCTGTCCGGAGGGCGGCTTGGCGCTGGGCTGTCATCCCGTCAACCGTCCGTGGCACGGTCCCTCACGGGGCGCCGGGCTCGTGAGCTCCCGCCGGTAAAACCCCGCCCCGTTCACCCGAGAGGTCATCTCCTGCGCCAGCCTGCCCCTGACCGAGAGGTCCTGCTCCGACTGCCTCGAAGACGACATCGACGGCCGCATCGACGCCGCCAATCCCGACTGCCGGTGACGCAGGGCAGTCGAGTTCTACCCGATCGGCATCATGTCATACGAACTATTTTCAAGACCAGAGACTTTCCGGTCGCTTCGCGACCTCACGTGGCGCGCTCACGCGCGGCCCGGGATGCTTCGCATCCCTCGTCCACCCGTCATAGGACTGGGTCTCCGGGGCCGGTCGGCCCCTGCGAACAGAATTCGACCGCCCTGGCCGGTGACGCCCCCCGGGTTGTCAACCGTCGGCGAATCCGTTAGGTTGAAGCCATGATGTTCCGATTCCACTCCGTTTTTTTCCTGTCCCTCGTCGTGCTGGCGTGGTGGCCCGCCTCCGCCCACGCCCAGATCGTCAACGTCCAGGATCTGTTCATCTCCCAGACCGAGGAGGGGCTGAACCTGGGCGCCGTCGGCAAGACCGAGCTCAAGTCTGGAAACACAGACTTTCAGTACTACAACCTCGCCCTCGTCGGCCGCTACCTCTCGGGCCGCCATACCCTCTTGGGCACCGGGAACCTCGAATACGCCGAGAAGTCCCAGGACAAGTTCACCAACCGGCACTTCGAGCACCTGCGGTACCGCTTCGAGGCGCTGCCCCCTGCCGGGGTCGAGGCGTTCGTCCAGCACGAGTTCAACGAGTTCCGTAGAATGAACCTGCGGCTGCTGCTGGGCGTGGGGCCGACTTGGAAGGCCCTCTCGACCCGGCGCTTCCACCTTTTCGTCGGATCGGTCTACATGTTCGAGTACGACGAGCTCGGGACGGGGGAGTACGACGACTCGGGGGCGCTCTGGAAGACCCACCGCTGGAACAACTACCTGACGTTCCAGTGGAACGTCCGCGAGGGCGTGAAGATCCTGACCACGGTGTATTACCAGCCGGCGTTCACGGATTTTTCGAACTACAATCTCCTGTTGAGCGCCAACCTCTCGGTCGTGGTCAACGACTGGCTCTCGGTCGTGATCACCTATAATTATTCGCGTCAGAGCGTCCCGCCCCAGGGGGTGAACCCCTACGACAGCGTCCTGGTGGCCGGGCTCGCGATCAAGGCGGGGCCGTTTTTACGCTGAGCTCTCGGCCAGGAGTCGACCATGAACGACGAACAGAAGTTCCGCAGCGAATACGGGGCCCGGATCAACCGGGTCATCGATCACATCGACCGGAACATCGACCGGCGCCTGACCCTGGAGGAGCTGGCCCGGGTCGCTGCCTTCTCGCCGTTCCACTTCCACCGGATCTTCGCCACCTTCACCGGCGAGACCCTGAACCGGTTCATCGGCAGGCTGCGCCTGCAGAAGGCGGCCTCCTTGCTCATCGCCAACCCCGAGAGCTCCATTACGGAGATCGCGCTGGACGTGGGTTTCTCGTCGTCGTCGAGCTTCGCCCGGGCCTTCTCCGACGCCTACGGCATGAGCGCCTCGGCCTGGCGCGCCGGCGGGTACAAGAGCAAGATCGGTCAAACGGTCGGCAACGACCGTGAAGCGGTCGGCAGCCCCTGGAAAGACCTGGACGTGGAGATGGATTATGCCTCCTTCAGGGCGGGAAAACGCCTATGGAGGTTTCAGATGAAGAAAGACATGAACGTACAAGTGGAAGTGAGGATGATCGAGAAGTTCGAGGTGGCCTATGTCCGGCACGTGGGGCCCTACGCGGGCGACCACGAGTTGTTCGGCAGGCTCTTCGGCCAGTTGGCCAGGTGGGCGGGGCCCCGGGGCCTGCTGTCGCGCCCGGACGCGCAGTTCCTGAGCATCTACCACGACGACCCGGGGGTCTGCGAGGAGGCGAACCTGCGCACCAGCGTCTGTGTCCGCATTCACGCCGACGACGTGGTGGACGGCGAGGTCGGCCGCCTGGTGATCCCCGCCGGGGCGTACGCCTTCGCGCGCCTCGAGCTGGATCCGTCCGATTACGGCGACGCCTGGGGCGCGGTGATGGGCGGCTGGCTGCCCAAGAGCGGCTACCAGTGCGACGACCGCCCCACCATGGAGTGGTACCTCAACGACCCCGAGTCCCACCCGCAGAAGAAGCACGTCGTCGAGCTCGTCATCCCCGTGAAGCCGCTGTAGAAAAATCGGTCCCTCCACGCCTCGGTTTTGAAATAGTTCAGTGCAGTATAAACGACTTGGTTTTCGACCTCATCTGGAGGTGGAAAATGGACGTTCAGTCGTGTGAACTGATGGTGAAAAGGAAGAGTTGAGCCGAGTTGGCAAGGGCGTAATGTGTATTAGAACAGTAGAAAATGCACGTATGCAGAGGCGATGTGGGGAGAATCGCAGAGTGAACGGCGCTCGGGACGCCGGAAGGTGGGGTGGATCAGCGTTGGGGGTCGATGAAGACGCCCCAGTAGACGCGCATCGCGAAGGTGCCCGGTGGGAATGGCGTGTCCCGGTTGCCGGCGCAAAACTCCCGCTTCGCTCCATCGTAGGGCTCGAGGAACCGCTTCAGACGGGCAATCCACGCATTGCGGGCTTCCTCGTGCTTCGATGACACCTTCGGGTTGCGCGTGAACCGCTTCCAGGGCGTCGTCGGCGCGTCAAACGGATTGATCTTCAGGCACTCCTTGCGCCCGAGCCAACGAAGCCCCTTGGCCTCGCGATCCGCGGCGATGGCGTCCTCGGTCTCCTCCACCCGTCGCGCCAGGTAGCGCCCGTAGTCCTCCTGGCTCATCGTGACCGGTCCCGGCACCTGGGTGAGGACCAGCTCTCGCGTGAGCAGCGTCGGGTCGTCGGTCTTGGCGAAGAACTTCTTCGGGCGCTTCGTGATGATGCGCCCATTGGTGATTTGGGCGACGTTGGAGATGGCGCCGGGCCAGAGATGATGTTCCGAGACGAGCCCGGCTTTTACTGGATTGGCAAGGGTATAAACGACCTTATCGAAGGCGTCTCCTTGTTCGGGCAACACGCAATAGTTGGGCCGGGCGCCGCCTTCCCACATGGCGCCGAAGCGCCCGAGGCTGCAGTTGACGTACCTCGCGATGTTCTGGTTCATGGCCTGGACGAAGAGCGGCGCGGTACCGTCGAGGTCGGTGAGGACGACGTGGACGTGGTTGGACATCGCGCAGAAAGCGTGGATTTGTACGGGGTGCCGGGTCTGGGCGTCGGCTATGGAGTAGAGGATGGCTTCGCGCATTTCCCGGGTGGGGTGCAGGAAGTAGCGGCGCTCGCTGGTGTTGCGGGTGAGCAGGTAGGTGGTGTTTTCGTCGTAGGGAAACGCCTGGACCATGGGGCTCCTGGACGCGCCGGGCTTATTGTCGTCTGCGACGGACACCGGTGACGTCCCGGTCATTGTCGTGTCCTGAAAAGGATGGTTGCAGGAAAAATGCAGGAGGGGGCAAAATGGATGGATTCCGCGGGGGCAGGTGCCCATTCCAATTCCAGCAGGAGTGGAAAATTCCAGTGACTGAGCCAGGTGAAGAGAAGGCGAATAACGGAGGCGTAGAGGGTTCGGTGGAGGGTTCGGTGGTGGAGGCGTTAGGGCAGGGGGGTGAAGGGCTTGGCGAAGCCGGGGGGCAGGCCGGTGGCCAGGCGCTCGGAGACGGCCTCGGGGAGCGCGAGGTCCACGAAGCGCACGCCTGGGGCATCGGCGGTGGCTTCGGCGAAATAGAGGATGTCGTCGATCAGGGCCAGGCCCACGACGGTGTAGGGGCCGGGGGCCACGAGCCAGTCGCCGGCGGCGCCCGGGCCACCCTGGCCATCGGTGAGGCAGAAGCGGCGGATCCCCGAGGTCCACTCGGGGGTGTTCACCAGCGCGAAGCCGCAGGCGGCACCCTCGAAGCCGAGGGCGGCGTCCTCCATCACCAGGTCCGTGACCACGCCGCCAAGGTCCGCCGAGGAGACGGCCAGGGTGGCGGTGCCCGCGACGGTATCGACGAGCTCGATGCCGCCCGAGATCCCCGAGAAGTCGCCCACGCAGCCCACGGCCAGGCGGGTGTCGTCCACGGCCACGATGGGGGAGAACGGGTTTGGGGAGGTGAGCTCGATCGCAGCCTCGACGGCGTCGGTGGCGGGATCGACGACGACCAGGCGCCCGGCGCGGGAGGCGGCCCAGTCCACCAGGTTCTGGATGGCCACATACACGCGGCCGCCGTGGGCGAGCACGAAGGCGGCCTCGGGGAGGCCGTCGGCGTCGGCGTATTCGGCCAGGGGGACCACGGCGGTGCCGTCGACGGTGGCGCCCGCGGTGGGGTCGACGATCTGGAGGAAGTTCTTCTGGTACAGGCTGACGTAGGCCTTGCAGGTGGAGACCAGCGCCACGTCCTGCGGGTTGAGATCGGAAGAGCGTCGTGTAGGGAAAGAGTGTAGATCTCGGTG
>CALKWH010000199.1 GCA_938004375.1 uncultured Pseudomonadota bacterium | reverse complement strand
CGACTTCGGCGCGGCCACCCTCGACGTGCCGGTGGGCGCCGTGGCCGAGACCACCCGCATCGCCGCGAGGCCGAGCAGCCTGTTCACCCCTTCGGCGCACCTGGCCACCCTGCCCGTCGAGTTCTACCCCCACGGCCTGCAGTTCCTCATGCCGGTGACCGTGACGCTGCCCGTCAACACCACGCTGTGGGCCACGGCCGGCTGGGACGTCACCCTCGACGATCTGCACCTGGCCACGGCCGGAGACGGCGCCTGGGAGCTGCGGATCTTCACCGACGTGAACACGGCCGCCGGCACCCTCTCGGCCACTATCGGCCACTTCTCGAGCGTGGCCGCCTCGGACAGCGACGAGGGTTCCTGTGACTCGCCGCCGCTGTCGGTGCCCAAGAAGACGCTCCTGGCGCGCCACGAGTTCCTGCGCCTGGGCGGGGTCGACGGCGCCAACTCCGTGTGGGGACAGGTTCATGACGACCTGCAACAGAAGGACCGCGACCGCATGGGCGACATCACCGACGCCATGGGCGCCGACCTGTCCTACGGACAATACCGCGAGGCAGCCGTGGGCGACTTCGACGACGACGGCCGCGACGAGGTGGCCGTGCTCTCCACGTACAAATCCGGCTCCGTGGTAAAGATCCGCTACTCCGTGATCGACTCCTGCGCGAGCTCGGCCAACGCCGGCGCGTGCTGGAACCAGATGCGCGTGATCAAAACCTGGGACGATCCCGAGGCCTCGGCGGCCTTCAACGACTTCGACCTCGCCGTCGGAGACGTGGACGGCGACGGCCGCGACGAGCTCATCGTCGCCAAGTCCAAGAACACTTGGACCACCCGGGTGGTCGTCTATGACGACGCCCTGGCCGACTTCGCACATCTCGCGACCATGGACTTCAACGACGCCACAGACGTGAAGCTCGCCGTGGGCGACATGGACCGGTCCGCCTCCGGCGACACCCGCGCCGAGCTCGCGGTGGCTTACACCCGCCGGAACGTCGGCCAGTACAACGTCTGGGAAACCCGCTTGCTGCGGCTCAACGCGAACAACAACGGCCTCGTCCAACTGGCCATGGAGCGGGGCTCTGACACCTCCAATTTCTCGCGCCCCAATATCGTGATGGCCGATCTCGACAACGACGGCGACCTGGAACTGGTGGTCGCGCGCTTCAAACGCGACAAGGGACGCACCATGGGGTTCGCCACCTACGGCATGCCCGCCAGCGGGGGACGGCTGTCGGACCCGCTCTTCTGGAACTACGAGCTCCCCAGCGGTTATTACTGGGACAACGACATGACGCCGCTTCTGGTCGCTGTGGACCAGAACGGGGACGGTAAGTCCGAGGTGTGGCTGCACCATATCCGACGCAAGGTAATTGACTCCAACGAGCGCACCGGGATCCTGCTCCACGTGGCCCTGGGCGCCGCGGCCTCGCCCTGGTCGAACCAGGCCGGCCACGTCATCGACAACTTCACCCGCGGCGGCGGCGCCCATTACCTGGCCGCAGGCGACCTCGACGGCGACCTGCGCGACGACCTGTTCGTGGGCGAGCTCGAACCGTACAAGCAGTTCTACGACTTCGTCATCTACGGGTCGCGGGACTCCGACCCCAAGACGACCGTCGGCAAGAAGGGCTGGCGTCCGAAACCCGGCACCCGCAAGCTCCCTCCGGTGATGGCCGTGGGCGACTTCGACGGCGACAGCCTCAAGCTGCGCTTCACCGGCAACTGCACGACCCACAGGACCGATCCGCGACCGGTGGTGGTCCTGGCCGCCCCGCCGGTGAAGCTCGACGCCGAGCAGTTCCGCGAGGAGTCCTCCACCGACTACGGCACGGCCACCGAGCGCTCCCAGACCAACAGCAACTCCGTCTCGGTCGCCAACACCGTGACGCTCTCCCTCGAGTACGAGTCCCTCGGCGGCATGTTCAAGGCCGGGGCCTCCGCGAGCCTCGGTCGCGAGTTCACCCGGACCGACACGCGCTCCGAGAGCACGACCGTCGGCCAGCACTTCAGCGCGCCCTGGCGTGACGCCAACCCCCGCAACTACGTGGTCTACTTCATCACCGAGTACACGTCCTACGAGTACGAGATCATCGCCGCCCCGGACCCGGACGCGCTCACCGAAGAGAACCGGCTCATGACCATCGACGTGCCGCAGGGCACCGAACGGTACGCCACCACGGTTGAGACGTACAACAACGGCATCGCAGCGGATCAGCGCATCGGGACCGAGACCTTCGTGCACACCCTGGGCGACCCATCGACCTACCGCACCTCGTATCAGTGTCAGGACCTGATCCGCGACGGCAACGGCTGGATGAGCAACGGCCAGTACATCGGCGAGGACGTCGCCATCACCGAGTCCATCGAGATGGCCTCCACCTCGGCCACCGAGGAGGAGCGCTCCCAGTCCGTCGAGTTCACTGCCGGCGCCTCCGTCGCAGGGGTCGGGCTCTCGTACAGCCGCGGCTACTCGAAGTCCAGCGTGTACGAGGTGTCCATCGGCGAGTCGTCCTCCTACGAGGGCACCGTCGGCGGCATCGACTCCGAGAGCGGCTCCTGGATGCAGGATCGCTACAAGATCTGGCTCGTGGTCTACAAGAAGAGCCGGAACAACGGAGCCCTCAAGTACACGGTCATCGACTACTGCGTCTATCAACCCTGACGGGGATCGGGAAGTTCACCCGAGTCGGGATAAGGAAGGATAACCCATGTTGCTCCGATCATTCATCATCATGTCATTGCTCCTGACCGGCGGACTCTTCGCCTGCGACGACGACCCGAAGGAGAACAAGACCACCCCGGGCTGCGGCGACGGGATCCTGCAGGAGGGCGAGGTCTGCGACGGCGCCGAGCTGGCGGGGGCGTCCTGCGAAACCCTCGGCTACGGCGGAGGCACCCTCGCCTGTGCCGCGGATTGCGGCGCCCTGGACGCGTCGGGCTGCGTCTCCACCTGCGGCAACGGGGTCCTGGAGACGGGGGAGACCTGCGACGACGACAACACCGCGGCCGGCGACGGCTGCGCCGCCGACTGCACGGTGGAAGCGGGCTGGAATTGCACCGAGGACACGCCCTCCGTGTGCACGTCCGTCTGCGGAGACGACCTAGTCGTCGGCGCGGAGGCCTGCGACGGGGCAGCGCTGGGGGGTCAGACCTGCGAGCTGCTGGGCTACTATGGCGGCGAACTGGCCTGTCTTGCGGACTGCAGCGGCTTCGACCTCGCGCCTTGCGAGGCCGCCGGCACCTGCGGCGACGGGATTCACCAGGGCGCCTCGGGCGAGCCCTGCGAGGGGGAATTCCTGGGGGAAGAGACCTGCGAGTCCCAGGGATACTACCCGGGGACCCTCGCCTGCACCGACGCCTGCGCCTTCGACTTCACCGGCTGCGACGGCCGTTGCGGCGACGACGTGATCCAGAGCGAGTTCGGCGAGAACTGCGACGGCGCCGAACTGGAGGGGACCACCTGCGCGGACAACGGCTATTATGGCGGCCAGCTCGCCTGCCTGCCCGACTGCTCGGACGTGGACTGGAGCCCGTGCGAACCCTTTGGATGGTGCGGCGACGGCATCATCCAGGGGACCCATGGCGAGCTCTGCGACATCACGGAGCTGGGCGGGCTGACCTGCGAGTCCCAGGGCTTCGATCTGGGCGGTCCGCTCCAGTGTCAATGGTGGTGCACGGAGTTCGACACCCGGGCGTGCGCGTCGACGCCCTCGATGGTGGCGGTCCCCGCGGGCACCTTCCAGCGGGACGCCACCGCGACCAACTTGAGCACGATCTCCGCCTTCCTGATGAGCCGGGAAGAGGTGTCCCGCGCGCTCTTCGCCGTCGTCATGGGGGTCGACCCCGGCACATCCGGAAACTCCAATGACAAGCGGGCGCCGGTGGAGACCGTCAGTTGGTACCACGCCGTCGCGTTTTGCAACAAACTCAGCCTGTTGGAAGGCCTGGAACCCGTGTACACGGTGGCGGGCGTCGACTTCTCCACGCTCACCTTCGCCGAGGTCCCCACGGTCATCGACGCGACCTGGGACGCGGTCACCGCCGACTGGAACGCCACCGGGTATCGCCTGCCCACGGAGATGGAGTGGCGCTGGGCGGCCATGGGCGCGGATCTGGCCGCGCCGGGCGAGATCAACCACACGGGCTACAACAAGGCCTTCGCCGGGAGCACGGGCGCGAACGTGGCCGCCGACTATGCCTGGTACAACGCCAACGCCAACGGCGAGACCCACGACGCCGCGATGAAGCTCCCCAACGAGCTGGGCATACATGATTTGAGCGGCAACGTGTACGAGTGGACCTGGGATTGGTCCGGCGGCTTCCCCGCGGGCACCCTCGTCGACTACCGCGGACCGGCGACCGGAACGGCCAGGACCCGCTGTGGCTCCTACTGGGGCTTTGACGTCTCGCTCCTGGTCCTGAACCAGCGCCACAACGGCTTCCCCAACCACCAGCACGCCGGCTTCGGATTCCGGATCGCCCGCCGTCCCTGACGTCGATTTCGATTTCGGTGAGGCACACCACCGACAACCTCGAGACGCGCTATCTGCTCAACGACGCGTCCGCGCCCCCCCCACACAAAACCGCGTTCACCCCGCGACCCCGACCTCGCCCGCGCGCTGTGGACTGCCGCCGTCGGTCTCCAAGGCGGTTGACAACGCCCGCCGTTCGCGCTCTCATCGGGACATGCGAAACCGACTGTCACGCCTCGTCCTCGTCGCGCTGCTGACCCTCCCCCTCGCCTGCGCCGGCGGCCAGGAGCCCCTCTCCGACGCCGGACCCGACGTGACAGATGATGTCACCCGCGAGTGCCTGGTCCCCGCCGACTGCGAGGACGACAACCCCTGCACCAACGACTTCTGCACCTCCGACGGGGTGTGCGAGAACCTCGCCAACAACAACCCCTGCGACGACGCCGACCCCTGCACCGGAGACACCGTGTGCGCGCAGCGCGCCTGTCGCGGCGCCGAGCGGTGCTGCGCCGACGGGCTGGACAACGACGGTGACGGCCAGGCCGACTGCGGCGACGCCGACTGCGGGCTCGACCCGGCCTGCCTCGGTGAATGTCCGGTGGTGGACGAACCGGCGCCGGTCCCCCTCTCCCCGCTTTCGGGCGAGGCGGCGCCGGGGGTCTACGAGTCCACCGGCCTCGACGGCTTCACCGACGAATACATCTACAACCAGGCCGGCGCGCTCAAGATCGGCGTGCGCCGCGAGTGGGGCGGCTCGGTCGTCTTCTTCGGCATGGCCGACGGCGCCCCGGGCATGAACGGGACGAACACCATCGACGCCAACGACACCGGCCGCGAGGTACAGGTGGCCTTCTATGACCCGGACCGGATCATGCAGGGTTGCGCTCACGACGCCTCGTGCCGGACCACCCCCACGAGCTGCCCCAACTCCATCACCTACCTCGGCTGGAACCCGGTCCAGGGGGGGAACCGCTGCAACCACGGCTCCGGGGTCGAGGCCGTGGACTTCGCCGACGGCGTGCTCACGGTCAGCGTGAACCCGCTCCACTGGAACCCCAACTGGGACCGCGCCGACTGCGTCTCGGACGCCTGCGACGACCCCGTCCTGTCCTGGCGCCGCTCCGACGTGCGCGTCATCCAGACCCTGCGCTTCGTTCGCCACCACGTGGTCGAGCTCGACTACACCATCCACAATCTCGGCGACCTCGACCACGCCGAGACCGCCCACGAGCTGCCCACGGTCTACACCGCCAACGGGAACAACGGCCCCGACCTGTGGCGGATGTTCACCTCCGACGGCGTGGAGGTGAACATCGACATCCCCGCCAACGACGGCTTCTACTACCGCGACTTCACCAGTCCGGGCGGCTGGGTCACGCTCCAGAACGACGGCCTCACCTATGGCGTCGGGCTGTACTACGAGAACCACCTGACCGGCTTCCAGGGCTGGCAGAACCGCGCGCTGCCCTTCAACAACTTCCGCTCGAACTTCCCGTTCGCCATCCCCGCCCACGGCACGGTGCGGGCCCGCAGTTACCTGATCATCGGCGCCCAGGGCACCATCGCCGCCGAAGCCGCCGCCCTCGACGCCGCCCTGGCCCCCTTCGGCGTACTCGACGCGCCGGCCCCCGACGCCGCGGTAAGCGGTGACACCCTCGCCATCCACGGCTGGGTTTTGGACAACCGCGGCGTGACCGCGGTCGAGGCTGTCCTCGACGGCGGCACCCCCATGGCCCTCAGCCTGGGGCAGCCCCGCCCGGACGTGTGCGCGGTGTGGCCTGGCTATCCCGGATGCCCCGCGGTGGGCTACTCGGGCACCCTCGATCTGTCGCCCCACTCATACTGCCACCACCTGCTCGAGCTGCGCGCCACCGACACCGACGGCAACACCCGCGTCATCGCCCGCCGTCGTTTCTCCCGGGCACAGTGACGCGCCCTGCCCGGTGAAACGAACGGGGTTGACCCATATACTGGATTGCCGTATTGTGCACGCGCACCGGGGCCGCGGTCCGGGCTGTGCGGGAAAGGCTGTTGTTCCATGGACACCCACGTGTGGTCATTTCTCCTCATCGTCGCGCTTTTCTCCGCTGTGGGCTACTACCTCATGAAGCGCTACGCGGCCTACCATGTGAATAAAAAAACCCAGAAACTGATTGAGGATTTCCGTCGCGAGCAGGGCCTCGACACCGAGATCAAGCCGGTCTCGGTCGTCGAAAAGGAGCTGCTCTCCGACACGAAGAAACCCGACGCCCCGACCACCGGCGGCTCAGGTCCAGAGGACGGAAAATCCGAATCGGAGAAGGACTAATCCGTTGAGCAGACTCATAGCCTTCGGATCCTCGCAGCCGTCGCTCACCGCCCACGCGCTGTACCCGTTCCGCAACCTGTTCCGGGGCAAGGCCCACGAAGGCCCTTACTCATGGGGGCTCGCCCTCACGCGCCCCCCCGACGAGATTGAGCACAAGCGCCGGCCCATGCAACTGGACCAACTCGATCTGTACGAGACCGTCCAGCACTGGCACCCCGAATACGGCCTCGCCCACATCCAGGTCACCCACGAGCAGCGCGCCCCGGGGGACATCGCCCCGTTCCGCTACCGCAACTGGTTCTTTACCATGCTCGGCGGCAGCTCCCGTCACGCCCTGGTGCGCCAATGGCTGCAGAGCTCGATCAAGGGGGATCTGCGGTGGAACATCCCGGGCAACACCGAGCAGGAGCTGGTGTTCCACCTCTTCCTGGTCTTCCTGAAGGAGACCTGCCAGTTGGGCGCCTGCGACCCCGATCCCCGCGCCGTGGCCTCGGCCCTGGCGCAGACCTACCGCAACTGGCGGCAGTTCGCCCGGGATATCGAGGCCGAGTCCATCCCGGCCGTCCTCAGCGTGACCAACGGCCGCTTCCTCATGATCTTCTGTTCCCAGGACGACATCGGCGGCTATCGCCACGTTCAGGGGATTCATGATCCCTGCCCCTACTGCCGCGATCACATCCACCGGGAGGACCGCGAGAACACCCACCCCCAACTCGAGACCCTGCTGGTCGTCGGAGATTTGGCCACCCGCCCGGCCCAGGTCGGGCTCACGCCCATCCCACGGGAGACCGTCCTGTTCTATCAGCGCGACCACCTCGAGTGGCTCCCCGTGTGAGCAGATGCCCCGTCCGGCCCGCTCCCTCCCCCTGGCCGCGCTGGCCCTCTTCGCCGCCATGCTGGCAGTGCGCTTCCTGCCGCCGCCGTGGTGGCAGCGCATGTTGGGCCCGTTGTTCTTCACCATCGGCCTTTTCGCATGGATCGGCTTCGGTCACGCCACCTCCCGCTGCCGTCGCGAGTGGGCGAAGCCCTGGCTCCTGCTGGCCGGGGCCTGGGCGCTGTTCGCCGTGCTCCGGTGGCGCTTCGCGCCGATCCCGCCGCCGCCCCAGGATCCCTTCGTCGAGAAGCTGCCGGTGATTCACCTCGACTGGCACACGCTGGTCTTCGCCTGGCTGCCGCTGGCGGCCTTTTTGCAGGCCTTGTCGGACTTCTCGCGCGCCTTCGCCCGGGACGTCCTCGTGCGCGACCGCCCCCTCCCGGGACTCGCCGCCCTCGCCGGAGCCTGCCTCGCATTGCCCGGAGCGGTGCGCCCGCTTCCGCCGCTGGACTTCTATCTGATGCTCCCGGTGTGCCTGGTCGCCGTGATCGCTTTTGCGCTGCCCGCGCTTGCACATTCAGGAGACAACCGCTAAAGTTGCTCCGCCTCGCGAGGTGCGTCCGACCATGTTCTCTTCCGTGGATCTGTTCTATCTCGACAAGCCATCCCTGTTCGGCTTCGTCTCCATCCTGCTCGACGTCGGCCTCGTCGCCTTCCTCGTCTACGAGTTCTTCCTGTTCCTGCGCGGCACCCGCGCGAGCCTCATGCTCATGGGCCTCCTGCTCGCCATGGGCGCCATCTGGGGTCTCTCTACCAGCCTGGACCTGTTCACCATCCAGTTCCTGCTGGCCAACTTCCTCAACTACTTTTTCCTCTTCCTGATCATCATCTTCCACGTCGAGATCCGGCGCCTGCTCACCCACGTGGGCAGCGGCATCTCACTGGTCTCCGCCGGAGACAACGGCTTCGAGACCCTCGACGAGCTGCTCGAGAGCCTCGAGCGCATGTCGGCCATGCGCACGGGCGCCATCATCGTCCTCGAACGCAGCGCCATCATGGACGACACCGTGTTCTCCGGCGGCGAGATCATCGACGCGCAGATCTCCAAGGAGTTGATCTGGGCCATCTTCCACGTCCACAAGGAGAACCCCCTCCACGACGGCGCCATGATCATCCGCAAGAACCGGATCTACAAGGCCGGCGTCATTCTCCCGATGTCCGACAACAAGCAGCTCGACAGCCGTTACGGGACCCGCCACCGCGCGGCCCTGGGGCTCACCGAGAACACCGACGCACTCACCATCGTCATCTCCGAGGAGCGAGGCACCATCAGCCTGTGCGACAAGGGCCTGATCGTGCCCATGGAGAACACCATGCGACTGCGCAACGAGCTGCTGCGCCTGATGCGCAACCAGGGGCTCACCCCCGCCCGCTGGTGGCGCAAGCAGCGCAAAGGCACGAAAGGGTAGACGGCCGTGCGACGGATCCTCGGCTTGTTCACGCACAACTGGAAACTGAAGGTGTTCTCCCTGCTCATTTCCGTGGGGCTGTTCTACTTCGTCCGCAACGACAAGGACACCGAGGGCACCCTGGTGGTCGAGATCGAGTACGTCAATCCGCCCGAGGGGCAGGTCCTGCTCAACGAACTGGTGCGTTCGGTGAAACTGGGCATCCGCGGCCCCTGGATGGGCGTGCGCAAGTTCGACGGGGAGACCTATCGTGAGAAACTCGTGGTCGACCTCTCGCGCATCCGCGCCGACCGTTATGACCTGGATCCCACGCTGTTCAGGCTCCCCAAGGGCATCCGGGTCGTCAGCATCCTGCCGCAGTACCTGCCCGTGCGTATGGAGCAGCGCCTGGAGCGTACAGTGCCGGTCACCCTGAAGATTGACAGCAACCGCAACTTCACCGTCACCGAGACGGCCCTGGAACCCAGCAGGATCAAGCTCTCCGGTCCAAAATCTGTGGTGCTCTCGTTCCCCTCCCTGCCCCTGGCCCCGTACACGGTGACCAAGGAAGGCACCCAGGAATTCAGCCTGGAGCTGCCCGAGCTGCCCGCCTCGCTTCAGACCACCCCCGCGGTGAAAGAGATCAGGGTGCGCGTGGTGGTCGAAAAGGCCATCACCTCGCGGCAGTTCTCCCGCATCCCAATCACCGTCCGGGGCTTCAAAGGGAAGTATTCTCTCGAACCAAAGACCGTGGACGTGACCATCGAGGGCTCCCGCAAGGGCCTGGCCAACCTCACGCCGGCCTCCATCGTGCCCTACATCGAGGTAGGACGCAAACCCACCGAGAAGGAGCTCTACCTGCCGATCCTGCTCCAGAAGCTCCCGGCCGAGTTCCACACGCGAGTCATGCCCACGCAGATTAAAATCAAACTCCTCCCCTGAGAAGTCCGACCCGCTTGACAAGTTCCACGCAATGGCGCCTGATCAGGGGCGACGGTCT
>CALKWH010000198.1 GCA_938004375.1 uncultured Pseudomonadota bacterium | reverse complement strand
CCCGCTTGTTACAAGGACTTTGTGGGCGTGCGACTCGAAATCGAAATCGATCCCGATCCCTGTCACGATTTCGATGGGATAAAGGACGCGTTGACGATCTAGAACGGGATGTCGTCGTCGGCGCCGCCGCCACCGAAGTTGTCGGGGCCGCCGAAGTCGGTCTCGGGACCGTCGTAGCCGCCGGCACCGGGGCCGCCGCCATCGCCGGCGCGGCCGCTCAGGAAGAGCACGCGGGAAGACTGGATCTCGGTCGTGTACCGGTCCTTGCCCTCCTTGTCCGTCCACTTGCGGGTCCTGAGGCTGCCCTCGACGTACACCTTCGAGCCCTTCTTCAGGCTGTCGCGCACGGCGTTGGCCGCCGGTCCCCAGACCACGATCTTGTGCCACTCGGTGTGAGACTGGCGGTTGCCGTCCTCGCCCTTCCAGCTCTCGCTGGTGGCCAGCGAGAACTCGGCCACCGCGCGGTTGTTGGACGTCACGCGGTAGACGGGATCCTTGCCGAGGTTGCCGATCAGAATCACCTTGTTCAATCCATCTGCCATCACGAACCTCCATTCGGAAAACGCGGGAATTGTACTTGTTCCCGGAGGAAAGGGAAGGCCAAAATGGTCCCCCCGGGGATCAGTATCGCCCCGTCGCGGCGACGGTTGCGGATCCGGTGCGTTTTATTCGGCCAATTTCGCGGCGATGTGGGAGAAGTGAGCGCCGAAGTCCCGCGCCATGCCCTGCTCGAGCTCGGAGGGGAAGCGCTCTCCCTTGCCACCGGTGATGGTGCCGGCGCCGTAGGGGGAGCCGCCCTCGAGCCCTTCCATGGTGGTCTGGGCCTGGATGGAGTACGGCATTCCCACGAGCACGCACCCGTGATGCAACAGCACGGTGTGGCTCGACAAGATGGTGGACTCCTGGCCGCCGTGCTGGGTGGCCGTGGACGTGAACACGGCCGCGGGCTTGCCCACGAGGGTGCCCTTCATCCAGTCACCGCCGGTCTGGTCCCAGAAGTTCTTCATCTGGGAGGGCATGTTGCCAAAGCGCGTGGGGACGCCCAGGACGACGCCGTCGACGCCCTTCAGGTCCGCGCGGGGGTCGGCCACCGGGACATCCTTCTGGACCTCGGCGGCCTTTTTCGCGTACTCGTCCAGGAACTGCTCGGGTACCAACTCGGCCACCCTTTTCAGGATCACGGTCCCGCCAGCGGCCTCGATGCCCTCCTTCACCTTCAGTGCCATCTGGTAGATGTGTCCATACATCGAATAATAAAGCAGCAAAATCTTCGGGGCTTTCATGGTTTCACCTCCAGCCGAAACTGTAGGCACGAACCCAGGTTTGTCAATCCCTACTGTTGAAATAGGATTATTTCGGAGTTGGTCTGGAGGGGCGATGGCGCGAAGGACGGGTCAACCCCGTGCAGGGCGGGACTATTTCTTCTCACACACCTCGGTGACCTGGGCGATCAGGGGATCAAGGCCCGGATCCGAAAGCTTGTACTCCTTGACGCCCTTGTAGACCTTCTCCACGCTGTAGCGGCAGAAGCCCTTCATCTCTGGGATCTCTTTTTCCAGGATCGCTTTGCCCAATTTGACGAAGCAGGCGTCGAGCAGTTGGGCCTTCTTCTCCTTGGCGAAGTCGGTGCCAACCTCGTCGAACTTCTTCAGTGTGTTCTCCATGCACTGGAAGGGCTGCGACAGGGACTTGCTCTTGAGGTTCTTTTCGATCTCGTCCAGCGTCCGCTTCACGGTCACCTGCAGTTCGATCTCCTTGCAGACGGTCTCGGCGGCCTTCTCCTTGTCGCCGCCCAGCTTCTTGCCCAGATCCTTGAGCTCGAAGCACAAGCCGTATTCCTGCTTCTCGGCGGTCTTGCGCAGTTCGGTCGCCTTCTTCATCTGCTCGTCGTAGGCCTTGGGGCCGAGGTCGGCGCACTTCTTTTTGAGGTCGTCGGACAGGCTCTCCTTGTGGATGTCGCAGATCATCATGGCGTCCTTGAGGTCGTTCTTGGCCATGGCCTCGTCGAAGCGCTTCTGGGCGCGCTTGGCGGACGCGGCCTTGCGGGCGGTCTCCATGCACTTCTTGAACTCGTCGCAGTCCTTCTTCGCCGAGCAGGCGATCTCGTCGGCGTGATCGTCCTTCTTCTTGTCGCACATTTCCATGAAAGCGGACTTCTTCAGGGGCATCTTGTCGCATTTGTCGAGGCGCTTGTAAAGCAGCTCGCAGGAGGGCTTGCCCTCGCCGCAACCGGAGGCGAGCATCAGGCCGAGGCCAGCCATGAACATGGGGATCATCGAAAGTTTCATGATTCGTTTCCTTTCCTGATAGATTCGTCTGTGGATGATGTCAATCGAATGAACGAAAACTGATTGGTGAGCCCAGAAGGAATCGAACCTTCAACCTCCGGATTAAGAGTCCGCTGCTCTACCGATTGAGCTATGGGCCCAGGTTTTGCGCGCCCGGGGTGACTCGAACACCCGGCCTGCGGATTCGAAGTCCGACGCTCTATCCAACTGAGCTACGGGCGCAAATCCCCCGAGGGCAGGTGATGTAATGAACTTCTTGCGACCGATTGTCAAGCTGAAAATGCGAAGAAATAAGTAGGACGGGTCGGACGGGTCGGACACCCTCACCGCGCCGGCCGTTCCCCGCCCCCAGGGCGCCCCCCTCCCGCCGGGCGCGGGCGCTTCGCCTTCACGCGCTTCTTCTTCTTCTTCACCGGCGGCGCGGGGTTGAGCAGGCTGTCCTTCTCGAGGGCGTTGAGGTGACGGTACTTCCCGGGCTTGAGCTCGCCGAGGCGCACCTGGCCGATGCGCACGCGGCGCAGGCGCAGCACGTCGAGCCCGACGGCCTCGCACATGCGGCGCACGATGCGGTTGCGCCCCTCGGTGATCACGAAGCGCAACCACAGGTTCGAGGTCAACTCCGGGCGCCGCAGGACCGTCACGCGCGCGGGCTTGGTGGGTCCGTCCGAGAGCACCACGCCCGTGCGCAGCCGCGCGAGGGCAGCCTCGTCGAAGTCGCCCTTGACCTTGACCTCGTACTCGCGCTCCACCTGGTAGCGCGGGTGCAGCACGCGCTGCGTGAGGTCGCCGTCGTTGGACATCAGCAGCAGGCCCTCGGAGGCGTAGTCGAGGCGCCCGACCGGATACAGGCGCACGCCCAGATCCGGGAGCAGGTCGACCACCGTCTGACGGTCCGAGGCGTCCTCGACCGCCGAGAGCACCTGCGCCGGTTTGTAGAAGGCGATGACCACCAGTTCCTGGGGCAGGACCCGCTTGCCGTCGACGAGCACCACGTCCCGGGCCGGATCGATGGTGGTACCGGGTTCGGCCGGAATCTGACCGTTCACGCGGACGTGTCCTTCGGCGATGAGCACCTCGCACTTGCGCCGGGAGGCCACGCCGCAGCGCGCGAGATACTTGTGCAGCCGTTCATTCTGGGTCATGGGGGTGCTCCGATTCTTCGTCCGACGGGGCGCGGGCCTCGTCGGCGGGTGGGATGGATGGGTCGACGGAGGGGTCGATCCCGGCGGCCGGAGCCTCGGTCACGGAGTCGGCCTCGGTTCCCTCCGGGATCCCCAGCGCCTCGCCCATCCGGCGGCTCAGTTCGTGCACCTGCTCCTCGAAGGCCTTGACCGCGGAGAAGTCCAACTGGAAGTCCTCTCCTTCGGCGGGCTTCAGGTCGTCCAGGGCCAGCCCGGGCTCCCCGGAGACGGCCTGGGGGACCACGGACTCGAAGGCGGGGAGCTCGGAGAGGGCGTTGAGGCCGAACACGGTGAGGAACTCGCGGGTGGTGGCGTACAGGTGGGGGCGGCCCGGCTCCTGCCGGCGCCCGGCGATGGTGACCAGGTTCTTGTCGAGCAGGTACTTCAGGCTGGTCTCGGCGTCCACGCCGCGGAGCTCGTTGATCTCGGGCAGCGTCACCGGCTGCCGGTAGGCCACCACCGCCAGGGTCTCGAGGGCGGCCTGGGTCAGGCGTCCCCCGCGGCTGCCCATGGGGCGGCGCACCCAGTCCACGAGTTCGGGGGCCGAGGTGAACACGTACCCGCCGCCGAGCCGTTGCAGGCGGATCCCCAGGAGCTCGTGGACGGCGAACAGCGCGGCGAGGGCGGCCTCGAGCACGGCGGGCTCGGCCTCGGGCAAGAGCTCGCACAGCCGGCCGAACGGGATCGGCGCGGGTGCGGTGAAGATCATCGCCCCCACGATCTGGACCCAGCGCGGATCCGCGTCGGGGCAGCCGGCCTCACGAAGCAGGTTCGACAAGCGGGTGGGATCCGTGGTCAGCATATTCGGGCGTCAGGGTGATGAGGAGCTCGCCGCCGGAGGCGGTCTGGTCCAGGGTGATGCTGCCGCTGCGGGCCAATTCCAGCAGGGCCAGGAAGGTCACGACCACGAGCGCGGGGACCGGCTCGAAGTACTCGGCGAGCAGGCGGCGAAGACCGATGCTGCGCTCGGTGTAGAGCGCCTGCAGGACCTGGGCGGTGTGCGCCCGCAGGGAGCGCTCGTCCGCGCCGCGGAAGGTGGCCGCGCGCTGCGCCTTCTGCTCGAGCACGCTCCAGGTGGCGGCCAGGGCGTCGGGGTCCTGGCGGCGCAGGGCGGCGGGCTCGGGTTCGATCACCTCGGCCACGCAGCCGCGCCGGTAGATCACGCGGTCCATGACCAGGTGCTCGGAGAGCCAGGCGGCGGCGGCGCGGTTGCGCTCCTGCTCCATCAGGCGCAGGAAGAAGTCCCGGACCTCGGTCCGCTCGTCGTTGAGCTCGGCCGTCTCCGGGCCGGGCAGCACGAAGCGGCACTTCCACTCGACCAGGGTGGCCGCGAGCACGAGGAACTCCGAAGCCACGTCGATGTTGTACTGCCGGGCCCGCTCGATCTCCTCGAGGTACTTCTCGGTGAGGATCGACAGGGGCAGCTCGCGCAGATCCAGTTGGTGTCGGCGCACCAGGTGCAGCAGCAGGTCCAGCGGACCGGCGAACCACTCCGAGAGGCGGCAGTCGAGGTCGTAGGAGAGCTGGATCCAGGAGTCGGCCATGTCAGGCTCCAATCGCCAGTTGGAGGAGCATCCGGGCGACGATGAGGATGGGCTCGAACACGTAGCGCAAGGCGCCGGTGACCATCACCGCGATGAGGATCCACATGCCGTACTGCTGAAGGAAATCGGTGAAGCCCCGGCCGTGGGGGTGCAGCAGCGCGAGCAGGATGTGGCTGCCGTCCAGCGGCGGGAAGGGCAGCAGGTTGAACACGGCGAGCCCCAGGTTGAGCACCAGATACATGGCCAGCGCGGAGATCATCGGATCCGACACCGGGATCTCGAAGGCGCGGATCATCGCCGCGATCACGCCGGTCATCACCAGCGCCATGACGATGTTCATGAACGGGCCGGCGAAGGAGACCAGGATGTCGCCGGTGGACATGGTGATGCGCTTGCCGCCGATGCGGCGACGGTAGAGCAGCGGCTGCGTCTCCACCGGCTTGCCCCAGCCGAACATGAAGCCTCCGGGCATCAGGAAGATCAGGAAGGCGGGAACAATCAGGGTGCCCAGCGGGTCCGCGTGGGCCATGGGATTGAGCGTGACACGGCCCTGCTTCCCTGGCGTGGGATCCCCCAGCCAATGGGCGACGAAGGCGTGGCCGAACTCGTGCACCCCGACCGAGATGATCAGGCCGATCATGAGCACGAGTCCGTCACGGATGCTGGCAGAAGACATAGCAACCTCTAAATAATGCGGCCACCGGCCGCCTTCATCTAAGGGGAACCCGGCCGGGAAGTCAACGTGATCCTGAGTTCCGGTTCCCGGGCACGGGATTCGGACCGGTCGCCGACGGGGAGCTCCGGGTCCCCTCGCCGACGGAGGCCGGACGGCCGGTGAGGCGGCGGCGGGATCTCACCCAGAGGACGGCGAGGACCACGGCGGCGATCAGGGGCAGCCAGAAAGCGAGGACCAGCGCCCACGCCCAGCGGGAGGACACCAGCACCGGGCCCAGCTCGGTCCACTCCAGATCGGGCGCCGGCGAGGGTGTCACGGGCTGGATCACCACGGCGACCTCGGCGCGGGGCATGTCCACCAGCGCTCCGGCGACCAGGGACTGGATCTCCTCGGCCTGCAGATCGAACTCGCGTTCGCGCACCTTGAGCATGACCGACGCCCGCGTGGGCACCAGTTTGGCCCCGGAAGGGAAGGGGTCCGCGGAGCCGGGGAGCGCCAGGTGCACCCGCGCACGCTGCACGCCGGCCAGCGCCTCGAGGGTGCGCTCGAGCTCGGCCGAGAGCGCGACGTAATAGCGGACCCGCTGCTCCTCGGGCGAGGGCAGGATGGAGCCGCCGCGGGCCAGGGAAGACAGCCCCTCGCGGCGTGGCCGGACGACGTCGCGGGAGCCCAGGATCGACAGCGCGCGGGTGGCGGCGCCGTCGGGGACCTCGACGCCCCAGGTGCCCCGCCGGGTGTCGGTGGAGATCTTGCGGGCCGGGATGCGCTCCCGGGCAAGCTCCTCGAGCACGCGGTTCGCGTCCTCCTCGGTGAGCTCGCGGTAGAGCTGGGTCCTGCACGAGACGCCCAGCAGGAGCAACAGCACCCAGACGAACCCGAACCGCGTCATGGTCGTGTGGATCCCCGGTTATTTCTTGGGCGGACGGCCGTTCTCCAGGCCACGGACGTACTCGAGGAAGGAGGCCTTGTTCTCCATGATGTCGTGATAGCGCTCGCGGGAGACGCCCCGTCCGTCCGGACGCGGGCCGCGGTTGTCGCGCCGCTTGCCCTGGCCGCCCTGGAAGCTTCCGCGGGCGAAGCCGGTGCGGCGGACCAGCGCCTCGGCGAGGAGCTCGTGGGCCAGCGTGGCCACGTCCACGCCCTCGGAGCGGGCGAAGAAGGCCAGCTCCCGGGCGAGGGTGGCGGACAACTCGAGGGAGAGACGGTGCTCGGCCTTCTCGGCGTCCCGAGGCTCGGGCACGCTCTCGGCCTCGGCCAGGTGATCCACGACGGCCGCGTCGAGCATGGAGAGGGCTTCCTCCCGGGACGGGGCGGTCGCCTGGAGATCCAACTCCGGCGCTCCGGCGCAGAACTGTTCGCTCTCGGCATCAAAACGGACGATGATTCGATACATACGGTGTTCCATGAAAAACCTCACGAGGGTTCGGTTTGAAGGATGGAGTTCGCCCAGCGAACTCCGGAGAAACCCCAGCGGGGTTTCTACACTAAATACATGGAGTTCGCCCAGCGAACTCCGGAGAAACCCGTCAGGGTTTCTACCGCCGATACACGCCCCGACGTCCGATGTCAACTGTTTTAGTCACTCTCCCGGATAGACCACGGGCTGTGGGGTGTACCGATCGGTGCTCGTGCCGTCGCCGAGCTGGCCGTAGTAGTTGTACCCCCAGCAGGACAGTCGGCTGTCCCGGACACCGCAGGTCGAGCGCCGGCCGCAGGACGCGTCGGTCACTCCTTCTCCGTAGCTCGTCACAGCCACGGGGACGCGCCGCTCGGTGCTCGTCCCGTCTCCCAGGCGACCGTAGTAATTGTTCCCCCAGCACCATAGGCCGCCATCCTGACGGATCAGACACGCATGGGCAGCGCCGGCCGCCACGTCGGCCACCTGCGCGCCGTGGCCGTTCACCTGCACGGGGGTGCGACGATCGGTGGTCGTGTCGTCCCCCAACTGGCCGTTGCCGTTCTCCCCGAAGCAGAAGGCGGCCCCCGCGGCCGTCACCGCACAGGTGAACTCGTCACCGCAGGCGAAGGTCACGACTGTGGGCCCCGGAGAGACGGGCCACACCACCGCCACAGGCGTGGTCCGCTCGGTGTAGGTGTCGTCACCCAACTGGCCGCTCCAGTTGCGCCCCCAGCAGGAGAGCACCCCAGTGTCAGACAGCGCGCAGGTGTGCCCCCGGGCCGTACGGACCTGGCTCCACCCGGCGTCCAGCCCGGAGACGGGCGTGGCCACGCGACGATCGAAGTAGGTGCCGTCGCCGAGGCGGCCGTTCAAGTTCATTCCCCAGCAGAGCACGGCGCCCGCGGCCGTCACCGCGCAGTTCTGGGCCTCGCCGGCGGAGATCCAGACCACGTCCGTCAGCAGGCGATCGGCGTCGATCTTGACCTGCACGGGCACCAGGGAGCCGATGGTCGAATCGTTGCCCAGTTGGCCGTTCCAGTTGCGACCCCAGCACCAGGCCGTGCCGTCGACCTTGAGCGCGCAGGTGTGGTACTCGCCCGGTGCCGCCATGGCCACCTCGGCTCCCAGGGCGGTCACCTGCGCCATCGTCGACGAGGACGAGGATGTGGTCCCGCGCCCCAGTTGGCCGTCCCCGTTGGCGCCCCAGCACCAGAGCGTGTGGTCCGAGCGCACGGCGCACGCGTGATCGGGCCCGGCAGCCACCTGCAGCCAGGTGTGGCACCCGGCGGGATCCGCCTGGCAGGTGTCGTCGCAGGCCAGCGCACCGCCCGGGAAGCCCAGCCCGGCGCAGGTGGCGCCCCCCAGGGCGTCGCCGTCGCACACCTCGCCGAATTCGGCGTCGACAATGCCGTCGCCGCAGAACCGTCCGCAGTTGGCCTGGTCCAGATGGATGCAATCGGACATGCACGAGAGGGTACCCTCATAGAAACCCAGGGTCCCGCACGACGCGCCGTCGAGGTTGGTCCCGTCGCACACCTCGTCCCCCACTACCAGACCGTCGCCGCACACGGCCCCGCACAGGCTCGGCGCGTCGCCGACGCAGTTCCACCCCGGCTCCTCGACGCAACCGGCGTCGCAACCGTCCCCGGGCGTCAGGTTCCCGTCGTCGCACGTCTCGTCCCCGGCCACCTGCCCGTCCCCGCACTCGGTGAGGCACACCGAGGGCGTGCCCTGGCAGCTCCACCCCGGCTCCACCGCGCAGACCCCGTCGCAGCCGTCCCCAGGCGTCAGGTCGCCGTCGTCGCAGGCCTCCGCGCCCACGATCCGACCGTCACCGCACGTGCTCTCGCAAAAGCTCGGCGCCTCGCCGACGCAGGTCCACCCCGGCTCCACCGTGCAGGTCACGCTGCAGCCGTCCCCCGGGGCCGTGCCTCCGTCGTCGCAGCGCTCCCCCTCCTCGACCTCGCCGTTGCCGCACACCGGACCCGAAGGTCCCGGGAGCCCACCGGTGTCGAAGGAACACGACCAACTGGCGCAGAACAGCAGACCCAAAAATAAAACATGTCTCTTCATGTGCAGACTCCCGAGTTGAGTCGGGTATAGATCAAAAGTCGTTGCTTGGCTAGAATGAGGTTGAAATTACACCGGAACCCGGGGTATTTTCCCGCGCACGAAAGATTCTCCGAACGTTGATCTCCGCCGCCCAACCCTCCGTCCTCACGCTCCTTCACGAGCAGTCCGAGCCAGCGCTGGCCACGGTGTTCGTGGCGCGGCTGGCCGACGGCGCCTGTGTGGAGTTCGTCGAGAGCGTGCAGCCGCCCGTGCCCCTCGAGCGCAAATGGGTGAACATCGTGTCCGTGCTGCGCGGCTGCCCCGTGCGCTGCCCGTTCTGCGACGCGGGAGGGACGTACCGGGGCCCGGTCACCGCCGCGGAGATGCTGGCCCAGCTCGACCACCTGGTCCTGCGGCGCTTCCCCGACGGCGTCGTGCCCGTCCCCAAGTGGAAGGTCCAGTTCGCCCGCATGGGCGACCCCGCGTTCAACCCGGACGTGATCCGCGTGATCGAACAGATCGGGGAGCGCTACCGGGCTCCCGGGTTTCATCCCTCCATCTCCACGGTCGCCCCGGCCGGCTGCGACCGGTTCTTCGAGGCGCTGCTCGAGGTCAAACGCCGCCTGGGGTTCGGCCCGCGCTTCCAGTTGCAGTTCAGCCTGCACGCCACCAGCGAGGACGCCCGCCGGGCGCTTGTCCCGGCGAGGTTGTGGTCCTTCGGGCAGATCGCCGCGTACGGCGACCGCTGGTTCGAGCCCGGGGATCGCAAGATCACCCTGAACTTCGCGCTGGCCGAGGGGACCCCGTTCGAACCCGCGCGGCTCCTCGAGCACTTCCCGCCGGAGCGCTTCCTGTTGAAGATCACCCCCGTGAACCCGACCCGCAACTCCGGGCGCCACGGCATCCGCAGCGCGGTGGACGCAGAGCGCCCCGCAAACAATCCCTGGGTCCACGAGCGATGCGCCGCCGCCGGCTACGAGCACATCCTGAGCATCGGCGAGCTCGCCGAGAACGAGGTGGGCTCCAACTGCGGGATGTACCTCGACCGTCTGGGCCTCGGGCCGACCTGAACAAGTTTTTTCCATCCATGCGATTGACAACGCGGGGGGCGTGCTTATTTTCCGGCCCAGCCGAGGACGTTATCAGGCCGAAAAGCCTCGTCCCAGCAGCCGTTTTTCAGCCGGAGGCATAGCCATGGGTAAAATCATCGGAATCGACCTGGGAACCACCAACTCCTGCGTGGCCATCATGGATGGCAAAGAGCCCAAGATCATCGCCAATGAAGAGGGCGGACGCACCACGCCGTCGGTGGTCGCGGTGGACGAGAAGGGCGAGGTCCTCGTGGGCCAGATCGCCAAGCGCCAGGCCATCACCAACCCCGAGAACACGGTGTACTCCATCAAGCGTTTCATGGGCCTGCGGCACGCCGAGGCCGGGCGCGAGATCGAGAAGGTGCCCTACAAGGTCACCCGCTCCGGCAACGGCGACGTCCGTGTGGTCCTGCGTGACAAGGAATACGCACCCCCCGAGATCAGCGCGCGCATCCTGCAGAAGCTCAAGAAGGCCGCCGAGGACTACCTGGGCGAGCCCGTGACCGAGGCCGTCATCACGGTGCCGGCGTACTTCAACGACTCCCAGCGGCAGGCCACCAAGGACGCGGGCCGCATCGCCGGCCTCGAGGTCAAGCGCATCATCAACGAGCCCACGGCCGCCGCGCTGGCCTACGGCCTGGACAAGGGCAAGGAGCAGATCGTCGCCGTGTACGACTTCGGCGGCGGCACCTTCGACATCTCCATCCTCGAGATCGGCGAGAACGTGGTCGAGGTCATCTCCACCAACGGTGACACCCACCTCGGCGGCGACGACATCGACCGCATCATCATCGACTGGCTGGTGGGCGAGTTCCGCAAGGACACGGGCATCGACCTGGGCAAGGACAAGATGGTCATCCAGCGCCTGAAGGACGCCGCCGAGAAGGCCAAGATCGAGCTCTCCACCGTGCAGGAGACCGAGATCCACCTGCCGTTCCTGACCATGGACGCCTCGGGTCCTCGGCACCTGCAGTTGAAGATGCGCCGCAGCCAGCTCGAGCAACTGATTCTGCCCGTGGTCGAGCGCACCATCGAGCCATGCAAAAAGGCCCTCTCGGATGCAAAGCGCAGCGTGCGCGAGATCCAGGAGGTCATCCTGGTGGGCGGCTCCACCCGCATCCCGCTGGTGCAGCAGAAGGTCAAGGAGTTCTTCGAGCGCGAGCCGCACCGCGGCGTCAACCCCGACGAGGTCGTCGCCCTGGGCGCGGCCGTGCAGGCCGGCGTGCTCTCCGGCGAGGTCAAGGACATCCTGCTCCTCGACGTCACGCCGCTGAGCCTGGGCATCGAGACCCTGGGCGGCGTGATGACCGTGCTGATCCCGCGCAACACGACGATCCCGACGCGCAAGAGCGAACTGTTCTCCACCGCCTCCGACAGCCAGCCCTCGGTCGAGGTCCTGGTGCTCCAGGGCGAGCGCCCCATGGCCAAGGACAACCGCGTCCTGGGCAAGTTCAACCTCGACGGCATCCCCCCCGCGCCCCGGGGCGTGCCCCAGATCGAGGTCACGTTCGACCTCGACGCCAACGGCATCCTGAACGTGTCCGCCATCGACAAGGCCACCTCGCGCAAGCAGCACATCACCATCACCGCGTCGTCGGGTCTCTCCGATCACGACATCGAGAAGATGGTGAAGGACGCCGAGGCCCACGAAGCCGAGGACAAGAGGCACCGGGAGCAGATCGAGGCCAAGAACAAGCTCGACAGCCTGATCTTCAACCTCGAGAAACTCATCTCCGAGAACGCCGACAAGATCCCGGGAGACAAAAAGTCCGCCGTCGAGGAGGCGATCGCCGAGGCCAAGAAGTCCCTGGACTCCCAGGACACCGACACCCTCAAGAACGCCTACGACCGGCTGAACAAGGCCGCCCAGGACATGTCCAAGGCCATGTATGAAGCGGCGGGCGCGGGCGCGGGCGCGGGCGCGGGTCCCGGAGCAGGTCCGGGGACGGGCGCCAAGGCTCCCGGCGGCGACCAGGTGGTCGACGCCCAGTTCGAAGAGGAATAGCCGTCCACCTCCTCGAATAACATCAGTTTTTTTCGATGCACAAAACCGAAATTTGGGTATAGTAGGGCACGTTCACGTTCACCCCCTTGCCGGAGGCATGTGTCATGAGCCGTGTTCTGACCCGATCCACCCCGGTTCTGCTGATCGCCCTGCTCCTCTCGGCCGCCTGCGATGACGGCAACAAGAAGACGGGCTTCAACAGTTCCAACACGAACAACGCCAGCAACAACCACACCACCGATCTCTGCACCAACAAGACCTTCGACTGCAATACGCTGGCCGACGACGACAACGACGGGATCAGCAACGGGCACGAGGGCTGCGAATGCCTGCTGGATTCGGACATCGACGGTATGGCTAATTATTTAGACATGGACTCCGACAATGACGGCATCCCCGACGCCGTCGAGAAGGGCACCCCCGACATCAACACCTATCCTCAGGACACCAACGGGGACGGGCAGCCCGACTACATCGACACCGACTCCGACAACGACGGCGTCATGGACGGCGACGAGGACCGCAACGGCGACGGCAAGCTCGGCGACTGCGAGGAGAACGCGCTGATCTGCGCCGGCTCCTGCGGGGATCCCGAGAGCTACTGCCATCCGCGGCTGTCGATCTGTATCAACGCCGAGTGCCTCCACGGCGAGACCGACCCCAAGACCGCCGACACCGACGGTGACGGCATCCCCGACGGCGAAGAGGGCACCTTCATCTGCAACGCCGCCGACGAGCAGGGCCACGGGCGCCGCCCGGTCCAGTACCAGCGGCACCAGAACAACCTGTTCCACATCGCGATCGAGCAGGAAGCCGTGTACGCCCACATGGAGCCCCCCAACCCGGGTCCGGTGGAGGGCGCCGCCGGCTTCGACATGACCGACGCGGCCCACGCCAGCTCCGGCTTCGTCGTGTCCCGCGGGCCGTCCGACGCCCTGCTCGCCCGCGAGGCCTCGGACATCATCGAGGGCATGCGCACCCTGGGCGAGGTCGTCACCCTCTCGGGCGGCACCTACATGCAGAGCCACGCCCTCAAGGAGCAGATCGTCAACGTCACGCTCTCCATGCGCGTCTCGGCCGCCACCAACCCCGGCGTGATCCGCAACCGCATCATCGCCATGCTGCTCGGCCGCAACCTGGGCGACTTCCCCAGCCCGATCAACGCGCCGTTCACCAACTCGGCCAACGACTTCCTGGTGAACTTCATGGTC
This sequence comes from uncultured Pseudomonadota bacterium, assembly GCA_938004375.1. Taxonomy (GTDB): domain Bacteria; phylum Myxococcota_A; class Polyangia; order HGW-17; family HGW-17; genus HGW-17. The sequence goes on along the minus strand of CALKWH010000198.1, from coordinate 11,515 downwards.
CAGCGCGACGCCACCGACAAGTCCTTGGTGATGGGCGCCGTGGGCACCTACGCCGACTGGGAGAGCCGCGAACAGGTCAGTTTCCACGTGGCCGACGCCGGCTCGGGCGCCTGCATCGCCTCGGTGAGCGACTCCACCGAGAACGAGTGCGAGAGTTACCTCTACCGCGCCCCGGTGGCCGACATCGTCTGGGTCGTGGACGACTCGGGCTCCATGTCCGACGACCAGGACCGCCTGGCCAACGCGTCGAACACCTTCCTGCAGGTGGCCGGCACCCTGGGCCTCGCGTGGCGCATGTGCGTGGTCGACATGACCAAGGACAACGACGGCACCTGCTGCACGGGGACGAACCAGTCCGGCGACCAATGGCTCTCCGCGGGCGTGCCCGGGGACGACGTGAAGTTCCGCGAGTGCATCGGCGACCCCGCCGGCTCCCAGACCGCCGACGGCGGCGCCGAGTTCGGCCTGACGCAGATGCAGACCGCCGTGGACCGCCACATGCCGCCCCAGCAGGACTCCACCACAAAGTACCGTCCCGACGCCGCCCGCATCGTGTTCTTCATGTCCGACGAGGTGGCCAACGAGGTCGACCAGAGCGCCGACTACTGCAACGACGACGCGCCCTACGAGCCCAACGAGTGCCACTTCTTCGGCGGCTGCATGGCCACCGACATGTTCGGCTGCCAGTCGGTCCTCATGAACACGTCCCTGATGCTCACCTGCGAGGGCTACTCCGACGGCATGTGGAATCACGACAACTGTGACGAGATCTACCGCTGCATGGGTGACATGAGCGACGAGGCCTGGGATCCCGTGCTGTGCGACCCGGTCGTCCAGCCTTGGATTGATTGGGCCGAATACAACCAGGTCACCGCCTACGGCCTGCACATCCTGGCGTCGGACCCGCAGGAGTGCCAGGAAGGCGACAACGGCAACGCCACCTCCCCCCACGGCTACCAGGAGGTCATCAGCCGCACCGGCGGCCTCATGGCCTCTCTGTGCCAGGCCGACCTGACCACCACCATGGAGCTCATGATCGAGGACATGGCCGGCGCCGCCTCCCCCATCGTGCTCGTCCACACCCCGATCCCGGTGTCCCTGGCCGTCGCCATCGAGCGCAAGGATCCGGGCAACCCGCAGCTGGTCCTCTACGAGCCCATCCCGCGCTCGAAGACCGCCGGCTTCAACTACAAGGCGTCCTCCAACCGCATCGTGCTGCTCGGCCAGCCCATGGACTATCCGCCCTACGAGGTCATCATCTCGTACGCGCGCTGGGTCACGTCCGTCGCCCCGCCAGACTAGTCGGAGCGGTCGGACAGGTCGGACAGGTCGGACTAGTCAGAATTCTTTCCTCATATGCTTCTTCCCATACCCGCGCTCGCCCCCATCTTCCCCTATCTCGACGTCGCCCCCCTGCAGTGGGGTCCGTTCACCCTGCACCCGTTCGGCATCCTGGTCGCGCTGGCCATCTTCACCGGCATGTGGTTCGTCCAGCGCCGCGGGGAAGAGCTGGGCCTCGATCCCCTTCGGGTCGCCGAGCTCGTGACGGTGACGGTGATCGCCATCTTCGTGGGCTCGCACCTCTTCGAGATCCTGGCCTACCAGCCGGCTCGGGTCCTCGAGGATCCGCTGATCCTCTTGCGCATCTGGGACGGTATCGCCAGCTTCGGTGGTCTGTTGGGCCTGCTCGCGGCTGCCGTGTGGTTCCACGTCCGCGGGCGGCTGTCCTTTCTCACCTCGACGGACATCCTGATGTGGGGCGGCGTCCACGCCTGGATCCTGGGCCGGCTGGGCTGCTCGGTCGCCCATGACCACCCCGGGCTCTTCACCGACTCCTGGTTCTCGGTGCGCTGGCCGGTCAACCACCCGGACCAGGCGCTCAACGTCCACGGCCTCCCGGGACGGCACGACCTGGGCCTGCTCGAATTCCTCTACACGTTCATCATGCTGGGAATCCTGTACCTCACCCACCGGCGCTGGGGCTGGCGGCCGGGCTTCACCACCGGCGTGGTGTTCGTCTCCTACGCCCCCGTGCGTTTCGGGATGGACTTTCTGCGGGCGGTGGACCGCCGCTATCTCTCCCTGACGCCGGCGCAGTACGGCTCCCTGGCCATGCTGGCCGCCGGCCTCTTCCTGTTGTGGCGCTATTCTCGGACGGACGTGATCCCCAACGAAGCGGCGACCTCGGAGACGAGCGCCGACGCCACCTGATCCTTCGTCCCGGGGCCCAGCGCAAGCTCCCTGCCATCGGCGAACACCAAGAGCCCCCGGTTGGTCCCCGCGGCGAAGCCCGCCCCCGGCAGACTCACGTCATTGGCGAACAGCGCGTCGCAGCCCTTGCGGGCCAGCTTCTCCCGTGCGAGGGAAGCGAGCCGCAGCGCGTCACCGCCGGCCGTCTCGGCCGCGAAACCGACCAGCCACGGTTGCCCGTCGCTTGTCCGCGCCCGGTCCGCGCCAAGCCCGGCGAGGATGTCCGGCGTGCGCACGAGCTCGAGGGTCCAGGTCTCGCCGGCGGCCTCCTTCTTCAACTTCTCGGGAGCGACTCGAGCCGGCATCCAGTCGCCGACGGCGGCGGTCATCACGACGAGATCGGCGCGATCGCGGTGCGCACGCACCGCCCGCTCCAGCTCCACGGCCGAGGACGCGAAGACAGCCTCGACCCCAGGGGGCAGCGGCACCTCGAGGTGGGCGTGGACCACGAGGACCCTGGCGCCCAGCTCCATCGCCGCCCGCGCCACGGCCACGCCCATGCGCCCGGTCGAGGGGTTGCTCAGAAAGCGCACCGGATCGAGGTGCTCGCGGGTGGCCCCTGCCGTGACCAGCACCGTGCGCCCCGCCAGCGGCCGGGCGGCCATCAGGTGGTCCGTCAGGGCCTCGACGAGAGCGGCTGAAACGGCCTCGACGAGGACGGCGGGTTCGGTCATGCGCCCTGGCCCCGTGGTCCCGCAGGCGAGCTCGCCGGCCTCCGGGCCGATCACGCGGGCACCTCGCTCGAGGAGGCAGGCGACGTTTGCGCGGGTGGCCGGGTGCTCCCACATGCGGGTGTTCATCCCCGGCGCCAGCCACAGCGGGGCCGGACAGGCCAGGATCACGGTGGTGAGAAAGTCGTCCGCCAGGCCACAGGCCAGCTTGGCGATCACGTTGGCGGTGGCCGGCGCCACGAGGACGAGCTCGGCCCACGTGGCCAGGTCGATGTGCTCGACGCCGGCGTGGGTACGCGGGGCGAAGGTGTCGCAGAGCACCGGCTCGCCGCTGACCGTCTCTAGGGCGACCCGGGAGACCAGTTCGAGGGCGTTGCGGGTGCAGGCCACGCGCACCTCGTGTCCGGCCTTCTTCAGGCGCCGGACCAGTTCCGGCGTCTTGTAGGCCGCGATGCCGCCGGAGATGCCCAACAGGATGCGCACGGCCGTCGTCTCCCTATTTCTTGAAGAGGTTCTCCAGGTCCTTGAGGGCCTGGGAGCGGGTGGCCGTGGAGGCGTACCGATCGTCCCGCATGGGCTTGCGCCGGTCCTCGAGGTTGCGCGGCTTGCGCGGCTCGAGGGGCTTGGGGTTGGTCCGAAGCGACAGCGAGATCCGGTTCTTCTCGGTGTCGATGGCCACGACGGTGGCCTTGACCTGCTGCCCGAGGGAGACCACCTCGAACGGGTCGGACACGAAGTCGTCCGAGAGCTCGCTCACGTGCACCAGGGCCTCCTGGGAGAGCCCGATGTTGATGAACGCACCGAACTTGGTGATGTTGATGATGATGCCGGTGAGCACCATGCCCATCTTCACGTCCTCGAAGTGGGCGATGTTCGGGTTGAGCTTGCCCGCGGCCAGAAGGCCGCCCGAGTGCGCCACCGGGAGCACCCGCGGCGGGATGCGGTCCAGGCCGGCGTCCATCTGGATGAGCCCCTTCTGTTCGAGGAGATAGGTGCGCAGCTCCTCCTCGGTCACGTCGTCGGGCACGTCGTTGCCCAGGGCGGCGATGGGGTCGATCAGGGACCACTCCCGCGCCGGCGCCATGAAGCGGCGCCCCAAGACGATGGCGCCGGCGGAGGGCCCAGGGGTGGCCTCGCCGGCCTTCTCCAGCAGCTCCACGGCCTCGGCCATCCCGTCGGCGCGCACGGGCATGAACACCAGGAAGCCGCCTTCCTTCTCGCGGAACTCGTCCAGGATCGCGTTGTACTCCATCATGAAAGACGGGATGACCACGTAGGCGGTCTTCTGCTCCACGAAGAACACGCGGGCGCGCTCGCACCAGTCGCCACTCAGCGGCAGCACGGCGTGGGCCAGGGCCTTGCCCTTGTCGTTGAGCACCACCAGTCCGCAGGAGGTGGCCCCGGCGTCCGGGAAGAACGCCCCAAGGCGCTGCGCCTTCACCGGCGGCACCTTGAGGACCTCGAGGTAGGAGACGGCGACTTCCTTGAAGGTCTCCTCGCGCATGCGGTTGTCCAGGAACGTGCGCAGGGCGGCCGGGAGGGCGTCGGACACGATAACCCGCAACAGTTCCTCTGTGCCCAGGCGGGTCCCCACGCTCCCCATGCGACTCTTCACCGCGTCGAGGTGGGTGGCGATGGAGGAGACCGGGTACTCGAACTCCAGGCGGACGAGCCCGTCGGACTCTCCCCGCGTGAGCGCGTACCACACGTCCCGCGTGACACTGAAGATGTCCAGGGGACGCTCGACCAGGCTCTCGAGCTCCTCGGGCAGGTTGCGGCCGAGGAAGGCCGCCTTGACCGTCCCCTTCTTGGTGCTCAGGTTGAGGGCGCCCGTCCACACCTCGAGGGCCGCGCGCAGGGCCTCGAGCCACAGGGCCGTCGAGGCATACTCGGCCAGGGGGAAGTGGGGCAGGATGTGCCGCAGGGCCTCCATCCGGCGGGCCGACAGGGCGAGCCCGAAGACCTCGTCGGGGATGCCGGGCATGGTCTGCAGAATGGACTCACGGAGGTTCTCGAGCTCCTGCCAGAGGCGACGAGCCTCGGAGAGTCGGCGCAACTGCGGACCCGCCATGGAGGTCAGCAGGTCGCGGTGCTGCTGCACCAGATCGGACATGGGGATGCCCGCCTCGAGGAAGTTGATCATCTTCACGGCGTTCTCGCCGGCGAGGTACTTCTTGTCGACCGAGTTCGTCTTTTCGAGAAATTCAATCAAGCGCACGGAAACCGCCTCCTTCAGGAGTGAAACAGGGCGTCCCCCCGTCGGGGGTCGCAGGTGCTACGTTCGTATCTTCTCCCCGTTACAACGGAGTTTATTTCATGAAATCATCTCAAACTGTCAAAGGAATAAGCAGGGTTCCGAGATTGGCCGCTCCGAACCGTTGAAATGCTACCTCAACTATATAGGAAATAATTTCCCCATAAACAAGCCCAATCTTCCGGTATCGCTTTTTTATCCCCGATGGATTACTGGATCCACTCCAGTTTGACGGTCTCGCGGGTGAGGCCGGGAAGAAAGACCACCCCGCCGAAGGTCGAGAAGCCCTGCACCGTGACCTGGCCCGGCAGCGTGAACTGGAACTTCCGGCCGGGGACACCCAGGTGCTGGAGGTTGATCAGGCGCAGGAAGAACGGCGCCGTGCCGTCCGCAGGGGTCCGCTGCACGTGCACGTTCTTCAGGAGGAGCTCGGCCAGGTTCGCAGGCAACTGGGCGAGCCAGCGCAGGCCGCGGGCGCGGATCTCCGGGCCGCAGGACCCCAGCACGGCGGCGGCGAGGTTCTGCATGGCGCTCACGTCGTGGCGCCCCCCGCGCAACTGGTCCAGCAGGGCGGCGCAGGCCAGTTGGTTGGGGGCCAGCCTGCGCAGGCCGAGCACCGCGTGGGCGGCGACCTCGGGCTGCGGGTGGCCGAGCAGGTCAAGGTTCTCGCGCAGCGTGTCCGGCGTGCGGGCCAGCGCGAATGCTGCGTTGACGGCCACGGCCTTGCGGGCGGTGCGAGCCAGTCGGTGCAGCCTTGGAATGAACTCGGTGCGCGGGTTGAACCCCAGCGCGAGCGTGGCGCCCAGCACGCACGAGGGGTGGGGGTGGTCCAGCGCGAACTCGAGGAGGTGCCCGGCCCGGTGGGAGCGGGCGAGCACCGGCAGAAAACCGCCGAACTGGTCCCAGTCCTTGCGCGCGATCAGTTCGTCGGCGATCCGCCGGGCCACCGGCCACCACTCGTGCTCGGTGCCGGACTCCGGGGCCAGCGCCAGGGTGAGCAGGGCGGAACGGACGTAAGCCGGCTCCGAGGATCGCAGGTAGCGGGCGGCCACTGCCGTGAGCGTGCTGCGCGTGGAGGCGTGGGCGTCCAGTCCGCGGGTGTGGTGGAGGTACGGCAGGAAGTAGGCGATCGCCTCCTCCCCCGCGCTCTCGAGGGCGGCGGCGTGGAGCATGTTGCCCGCCAGAGGATGGGCTCCCAGGGACAGGGCCGAGAGCGCCTGCTCGCGCAACCAGAGGTTGTTGTGCAGCACGTAGGAGGCCACGGTCTTGACGGCCCGCTCGTCGGGCACCTGGCCGAGCACGTCGAGGAGGATGCGCTCCCACCCCGGCTGCCCTGCGTATTCCTTCATGAGCGACAACAGCGGTCGGCCGGCGGCCGCCTCGAGCCGGAGCTGGGGCACGTCGCGCACGGCCTTGATCAGGAGCAGGTTCACCGGATCACGACCGAGCAGGGCCACCCAGCGGGGATCGGTCCCAGCACCAGGACACTGGGCGAGCAGCCCGACCACCTGGGTGTCGGTGCCCGAGGAGCCCACCGGCAGCTGCTTCCAGAGGAACTCGCACGCGGCGTCACGGTCCGGACCCCGCAGGGCAAAAAAGACCTGCTCGAGGTAGGACAGGAACCTGGCCAGCTCGAGGCGCTGTGCCTGCGCGGCCGCGATCCAGGCCCTCACCAGCCCCGGATGCGGCGTGCGCAGCAGAATCTCGGACACCCACGGCGCGGTGCGCGTGTCGGAGAGCAGCCCGGCGAGCGCGAGCGGATTCGCAGCGGCCAGAAACACGACCAACTTGGCCGGCTCAATGCGGAGGTTTCCCACGCGGGAGGGCAGCTGGCTCATCTCGATGAACTGCAGCTTCTCGAGGACGAACCGGTGGGCGTCCGGATCCATGGAGCGGGCGAGCCCGGCCAGGATCGAGTAGGTCCACAGCGGCTCGGGCACCTTGCCGTACCACTGCTTGAGCCGCGACACGGCCTGGCGATCCCCGGAAGCGCCCCAGGCCTCGAGGAGGTAGAGCTCGCCATAGGGCAGCGTGCCCCGGAGCCGGCCGCGCAGTTCGTCGATCTGCTCGGGGCTGCGGTAGATGACCCCGTGGGCCTCGTGCTCGAAATGGGCGTTCAGCAGCCGGGTCCATTCGGCCACGTCCTGGCTGCGGGGCTCGGTGGGGAGTCGGAACAGGGGATCCCGGGTGAAGTCCGGACCGGCCGGCTGGGTCGTCAGCAACGCCAGGCAGAACCAGAGGAGGTTCACGGCCTACTCGCTCCCGCCGAACAACTTGCTGAACCAGCCCTTCTTGGATTTGGGATCTCCCGTGGCGCCGGCCGTCGCTGATGCGCCGGGAACGGGCGGAGGCCCCGACACCGGCGGGCCGCCCGGGATGGGCGGGGCACCCGGCGCGGGCGGCGCGGCCTGGGGGACGCCGGACGGGAGCGCGGCATAATCGATATCCTGGGAGGGAGGCCGAAGATCGATGGCGGCCAGGTCCTGGGGTTCGAGCTCACCGGAGACCATCTTGAGTTCACCGGAGCCGTCGAGCACCTCCTCGAGCACGTCGTCCTCGAGCTCGCCGTCGTCGAGCTCGATCTCCTGCTCCTCCTCGCCAGGGGCCGGCTGGGGAGCGGGGGACAGATCAATGTTGTCCAGGTCGAGATCCATGTCCTGCAGCCAGGAACGGGGATCCTCGGTGTCGTCGGTGGTGGCCGCCTTGGCCTTGCCTCCGCCGGACGTCTTGGCGTTCGGGTTGGTCACCGAGAACTCGCCGGTGAGGAAGGAGTCCGACGAGAGATCGAAGTCGTCCTTGCGCTCCTCCTCGCCCGTCCCGCCGCCGCGCAGCTCACGGACGATGCGGGCCACGTCCCGGTGGGAGACCTTCAGGCCGTAGGTGAACAGCACGCTGTTGAGGTCGTCGAGGAAGTCCTCGGCGCGGGCATATCGCCGGTCGCGATCCCGGGCCAACGCCCGGTAGAGCGTCTTCTCCAGGGCAGGCGGGACATCGGGGTTCAGCGCGGAGACGCGCGGGATGAAGCACTTCTCCACGAGCTTGACCGTCTCGAGATCGGTGGCCCCGTAGAACAGCCGCTTGCCGGTGAGCATCTCGTAGAGCACAATGCCCAGGCTGAAGATGTCCGCCCGCTGGTCCAGTTCGAGCCCCATCACCGCCTCGGGGGACAGGTAACTGAATTTGCCCTTGATCACGCCGGGCTCGGTATCCTCGAGCTGGCTGGCCGCCTTGGCCAGGCCGAAGTCCACCAGTTTCACCTCGCCCTGCACCGACAGCAGGATGTTCGGCGGGCTGATGTCGCGATGCACGATGTTCAGCCGGTTCCCGTTGCCGTCCTTGGCGCCGTGGGCGTAGCCGAGGCCCTTGGCGGCTTCCATCATGATATAGATGGCCATGCCCATGGGCATGAGTTTGCGCTTGTCCTTGTAGTGGTTCATCACCACCTTGAGGGCGGTGCCCTCGATGAACTCCATCACCAAGTAATACGAATCATCCCGGACCCCGACCTCGAAGGTCTGCACGATGTTGGCGTGGGACAGCTTGGTCGCCAACCGCGCCTCGTCGAGGAACATGGCCACGAACTTGGCGTGCCGGCTCAGGTTCGGGAGGATGCGCTTGATCGCCACCCGGCGGGAGATCCCCTCGACCCCCACCAGCTCGCCGAGGAACACCTCGGCCATGCCGCCGGCGTCCAGTTTCTTGATGAGTCGTAAGTTGGTGCCCTTGTCGCTCATTATGGCTTTCTATCCGACCAGTTTCAGTTTCAGGAAAGATTTCAGTTCCTTGATGACCTCGTCGGGGTTGTCGATGTTGGATCCCTCGTACCCCCGGATCTCGAGCTCCAGATCGTCGAGGAACTCCTTCATCAGCGCAGGGTTGTCCATGACGATCTTGGCGTCGCGCTGGCGGACCTTGCGATCCGGCTGCGCCTTGACGTACTTGACCAGGGCGTTGTAGAGGGTGTCGCCGCAGAACTCCCGCAGCACGGCGTCCTCCTCGGCGATCTGGACCAGGCGCTTCTTCATGCGGTCGTCGTTCAACTGGATGGCGTATTCGAGCGTGAGACCGGCGAAAACGCGGATGATCATGGCGTCATCGATGAGCCCCACCGGCGTGTAAAAATCCGGGATCAGATCCAGTTGCTTCAGGTTGTAGTTGAGCGTCCCGATGGCCAGCCGGCGGAACTCGGACGGGAGCTTGGGATCCTGCGCCACCGACATGATGATGCGGGTGTCGTCGGCGTAGTTGTCGATCCACTTCTGGAAGTGCGCTGCGTACTCCTTGGTCTTGTCCATGGGGCATTCCTTTCGGGTGGGGCACGAGGCCCTGAGGTTTCATCCGCCGGAAAATGTTATACAACCTGCCGGGAAAACTCAATCCTTTTTCCTGACCGGCCATTCCCGGGCAGGTCCGTCCGCGGCGGACGGGGAAAGCCGCACCTCAGGCGGAGCGCGCGTTGTCGACATAGTTCTTCAAGGCGATGAAGAACCCCAGGGTGATGAAGGCGCCCGGCGCGAGGATCATCACCAGGATGGGCGATACGGCCTCCTGGGAGAACACCAGGAACCGGATCACGGTCTCCTTGTATTCGAACACCGTGACCGTGCCGTTGCCGAGGATCTCCCGGACCGCTCCCAGCACGAACAGGGTCGTGGTGAAGCCCAGCCCCATCCCCAGGGCGTCCAGGATCGAGGCGCCGATGCCGTTGCGCGAGGCGAAGGCCTCGGCGCGGCCCAGGATGATGCAGTTGACCACAATCAGCGGAATGAACAGGCCCAGGGAGGCGTGGAGATCCGGGGCGTAGGCGGCCATGAACATGTCGACGATGGTCACGAGGGTGGCGATGACCACGATGTAAGAGGGGATGCGGACCTTCTTCGGGATGAGGCCCGCGATGGCCGAGATGACGACGTTGGAGCCCAGCAGGACGACCAGCGTGGCCAGACCCATGCCCAGGCCGTTGAAGGCCGAGGTCGTGACCGCCAGCGTGGGGCACATGCCCAGCAGCAGGACCATGGCGGCGTTCTCCCGCCAGAAACCATTGGTGAACAGACGCGCTGATGACATCACTGACCCCCTTCCGGCGCGGACGCCATGGGACGGACCGGACGGCCGTTCTGCTCGGCCCCCAGGGCGCGGACTCGCGCGCGACGCCTGTCCTTGTCGCGCCTGAGCAGTTGGCGGGCGTTGTCGAAGTTGGGGCTCCGGTTATGTAAACGCTCCGGGTTGGCGACCGGCCGGCGGTTGTCGTACACGGGATCCGCGGCGCCGCAACCGGGGGCGCCTGGAGCGGCGGGGACGGGGGCCGCGGCGCCGCAGCCGGGGGCGCCGGGGGCGCCGGGGGCGGGGCCGACGCCGGGGGCGCCGGATGCATCGGTCTTCAGGGTCTCCTCGTAAAAGCGCAGGGCGGCCGCGCACAGGGTCGTCACCGTGCGGGACGAGATCGTGGCGCCGGAGAGGCCGTCGATCACGCCCGCCGGGTCGTCCTTGCGGACCTTCCAGTTCGACTTCGCAGACTTGCCCTTGAACTGGTCGAGGAACTTGTCCTCGACGATCTTGTTTCCCAGGCCCGGCGTCTCGGTCTGCTGGATGATGCGCATGCCCACGATCTCACCCTTGCCGTCGATGCCGATCATGGCCTTGACCAGCCCGCTGTAGGGACGGGAGATTCCGCTCGCGGAGGAGGAGGAAAACGAGAAGCACACCCGGTCCTGCGGGCAGCGGTAGACGACCACGGGCTCACCGGAGGGGCTCTTCACCTCGGACTTCCGGGGGGCCGTGCAGTCGGGGAAGATCTTCAACACCGCCCGGTCGGCCTTGGCCGCGGCGGCGGCCTTTATCTTATCTACCGTGGCCTGGTTGGCCGCGGACAGAGCCGCAGCGGCTCCGGCGGAGATCAGGGCCAGGGTCAGCACCATCTTCACCATCGGGTTCATGACTCACCCCCTGCCTGTCCAGGCGCCGCCTTCTCGGGCGGCTCCTTCTTGGTCGCCGAACGGGATCCAAACGGCGTCGGCACCGTGTACCTGTCCAACAGCGGCGTGGCCGCGTTCATCAGCAGGATGGCGAACGAGATACCCTCTGGATAGCCGCCCCACAACCGAATCACCATGGTCAGAAGGCCGATCCCGAAGCCGTAGATGAGCTTGCCCATGGGCCACACCGGCGCGGTCACGTAGTCCGTGGCCATGAAGAACGCACCGATGAACAGGCCACCGGCGAACAGGTGGAACACGGGATCGGCGTATTTGCCGGGGTTGGCCAGGTGGGTGAGCCCGCCGAGGACGGCGACCGTCAGATCGGAAGAGCGTCGTGTAGGGAAAGAGTGTAGATCTCGGTG
>CALKWH010000197.1 GCA_938004375.1 uncultured Pseudomonadota bacterium | reverse complement strand
CAGCCTGACCAAAACGCCCCTCAAACGGTCAACCCACTCCGAGTTTCAACACCGCCCATCGCCGCGGCCGTGCCCGCGCAGACCAAAGTGGCGCCGAGCCCGGTCCAGAACCACCACCGCGAGGTGAGCCCCGGCGGCGAAGCGGACCCGGGCGGGTCCTTCGATGTCCCGGCCGCGGCCTTGCCCGTGCGGTTCGCCTCGGCCTTCAACCGCGCGTCCTCCTTGGCCTTTCTGTCCGCCTCGGCCTTCGCCTTGCGGTTCGACTCCGCCATCTTCCGGGCGGCCTCCAGGGCCTTGCGATTGGCCTCGGCCTTGGCCTTTTTATCCGCCTCGGCCTTCGCCCACGCGTCCTCCTTGGCCTTGCGTTCCGCCTCGATCCTTTCGATTCTCTCGGCCTCGGCCTTCGCCAGCGCCTCCTGCCGTGCCCTGGCCTCCGCCTCGGCCTTCGCCTTCGCCTCAGCCTCGGCTTTGGCCTTGCGGTCCGCCTCGGCCTTGATCGCGGCCGCCTTGTCCGCCTCCTGCTTGAGTATCTCGTCCAGGCGCTTCTTCACCTCGGCCTTGAGCGACTGGGCCTCCTTGGACGTCGACGCCAACACCCATCGATACTGTTCCTTGGCCGGCTCGAGCTTGCCCAGCCGGTCGTAGCTCACCGCCAGGCGGTAGCGGGCCATCACGGTATAGGGCACCAGCTTGATGACGCACGCGAAGGCCTCCGCGCTCTTGCCGAACTGGTCCATGTTGAAATACGTCGTGCCCAACTCGAAATATCGCCGGGCCTCGGCCTTGTTCTGTTCGACGTCCTTGCCCGGGTCGGGGCACACGAGGGACTGGGAAGAGGCACGGGCCGGCCACGCGAGGAGCAACAGCAAAAAGACGAATCGTCCGATGTGTTTCATGAGGTCATCCCCAGTTTGATTCTCATATATAAGCGAATATCTTGCAGATTTTCAAGTCCCCAGAAAGCAATCTCCCAAAAATTCTACTGGGGCGGCGGACCGGACATTTCTATTGTGCCTTGACAACCCTTCGACGCGGCCTTGACAGGGGCCCTGTCCCGGGGCGATATTCCGGCGGACAATCGTGGTCGAAGCGGAGCACGACGGCGGGTCGCCTTTTCCCGCCATTGAAACCGGGAGCCGACGCATGAAAATGGAAGAAATCAGTTGCACCAACTGTGGCGCGCCCCTGAAAGAGACGGACATCTCCCCCGAACTGAGGGTAGCCCGGTGTTCTCATTGCCAGTCGATCTTCAGCCTCCAACCCGAAAAGAAGCCCGAATCCGGTGAGGAAGACCGCGACCAGGCGGACGAGGCCCTGGTCGCCATCCCCGAGGAATTCAAGGTCCGCGAAACGGAGGATCTGCTGGAAATCTCATGGAAATGGTTCCGTTTCCATTATATTTTCCTGTTCTTTTTCAGTATCGGGTGGACCGCGTTCTCCCTGTTCTGGATGAGTATGGCCAGCCAGGCGTCCGGCTTGTTCGCGCTCTTCGGACTGCCCTTCGTCGCGGTCGGCGTCGGCATGTTCTATTCCGCGCTCTGCGGGTTTCTGAACACGACCACCCTCTCGGTCACGGGCGAGCGACTGCGGGTCACCCACGGACCGCTGCCGTGGCCGATGCCGTCTCCCATTGACCCGGCAAATATTAAACAATTCTATTGCAAGGAAAAAGTCATCCACGGCAAGAACGGGACTAGTTATAGTTATTCCTTGCAGGTCGCTTTGGTGAGCGGCCGGCACGTCAAACTGATGACTTTCGACGACTATGCTCACGCCAACGCACTCGAACGGAAACTGGAACGGCATCTGAACATCCGCGACCACCGGGTGGACGGAGAGTACCGCTCTCCTTGAGGTTGTGGTGATGGGCTCTGACTCTCGCCCGGGTTGTCGACTCCCATTCTGGCAACTGAAGACCACGATCCTGGCCGCCGTATTGCTGCTCGCCGGCGGCGCTTGCGCCCGGACCCCCGCAGCCGAGGACGCTTGCTCCGATCTGGAGATGTGAGAAGCGGCGTCCGGCACGTAACCTGTGACTCGGAGGCCCCATGAACCCATCATACGTCCCCGCTCCCGCGCTGCGCCGCCTTCCTTCCCACGCCCGCGCGCTGGCTCTCGTCGCCTGGGCCGTCTCCTGGACCGCCTGCGGCACCGGCGCCAGGCCCCTGCCGTCGCGGCCTGCCTGCCGTCCCTGCCCCGCTGCCCCCGCGGCCACCCCCGCGCCCCCCGTCGCCCCCCTCGGCCTGCTGGGCACCGCCGACTTCCTCGAGGTGCAGACGGCCTCCCCCGAAGCGGACTGGGCTGTCATCTGCCAGGCCCGCGCCGACACGAACGGCGACGGCGAGGTCTCCATGCACTCCGACCACTGGGGGGCGCTGTACGGAGACCGCCCGATCCCGTACTTCATCCAGGGCGCGGGCCCCGGCGAGCCGCTGGACGCCTACGTCCTGCGGGACGCGACCGGGCGCCACCTGCTGGTCGTCAAGGACGGCAAACTGCTGCTGCTGGACACCCGCGCGCAGGTCGCCACCGATCTTACCGCCCGCGGCGCGCCCAAGGGCGCCGACGGCTATCCCTTCCTGGGGCACGCGGGGGCGTCCTTCGACGCGAACGGCGCGCGCCTGCTCTACCTGCAGGGGCCGCGGGACCGACGCGTCGCCGTAGTCCGGGACCTGGCCACGAGCGCCGAGGTCCGGGTGCCGCCCCCGCCCCGCCGCCTGCTATATGCGTATCTGCACCGCGGCGGCCGCTGGGTCCTCTCGCACTCGGAGCTGGCACCGGAGCACCGCTGTCACTTCTCGCGGTCGGAACAGCCGTTCGGGGCACGGCGCTTCTGTCCGGGGCGCGACGCGGAGCTCCACGTCCTTTCCCGCGACCTGCACCCCTGCACGGATCTTTGGGTCTCCCCGGCCGACGGCGGCGCGCCCCCCCGCGAGGCCGACGACGTGGTGTTCCTCGCCGACGACGCACTGGTAATCCGCGACGCCGCGGGCGCGCTGCGGCTCGTGCGCGGAACCCAGGATCGGGTGCTGGTTCCGGCCGCCTGCCGCGGGCGCGTGCTCGGCGCGGCCGAGAGCCCGCTGGCCCTGCTGGTGGCCTGCGTCGGCCCACGACCCAACGTGAAGTTCGTCACCGACGCCGGCGCGCAGGCGCTGCCCCTCACCGTGGAGGTCCCCGAGAAGGACAACGAATGGATCTCCCCGCACCGCCTGCAGCGGGTCGACACCCGGGAAGGGTCGGTGTACGTCGACCTCGACGGACGGCCGCCGCGCCTGCTGCGCGAACCCGGGAACCTGGTGGCGCGCCACGGCCGCCGGGCGCTGTTCCACGGGCAAAAACAATTGCGCCTCTACGACCTGGCCACCGGCCATCGCGTCCTCGCCGTCCAGAATGTCCCCGAGTACCCGCACGTGTTCACCGCCGGAGCGCAGGTGGCGGTGGGACGGTCCGGCGACTGGCCCGGCGTCGGCATCGACCTGGACGCCGGACGCGTGACCGGACGCCTCCCCCGGGAGGTCTACGCGCTGTCCCGCCAGGGCTTCGCGCTCGTCGAGGCGGCCGGCCAGGGCCTCATGCGGGCCTCCGGGCACGTGCGGGGCCCCCTGATGTGGCTCGCCCCCGTACCGGCGGACACGCCCCCCGGCGACGAACCTCCGCACCGCTACTTCTGGATCGCCCCGCTGAACCGGCCCGCCGCGCCAGGGCCAGAAATCGGCGTTCGATAATCCCATTTCACTGCGGACCGAGGGATTGCGCGGATCGGCGCTGACCGGTATAGTGCCGGAACCATCACGGTCACCGGCCTCACGGTGGGCCTCGCCCTGAACCCGGTGGAGCCGTACCTGTACTACGAACCGGCGTGGAGCCCCGAACCCGCCGACGGCGGACCGCCGGGCGACGGGGACCTGTTCGCGGGCGGCAGTCCGTTGACCGCCACGGCCTCGGGCGGCACCGTCCCCGCGTTCACCGTCTCGACCACCGGCGTGGACGCGCTCGAGACGGCCCTGCCCTGCCCGCTCGACCTCGCGCCGGGTGTGGACCTCGAGGTGAGTTGGACGCCGGGCGCCGGAGAGGGCGATCGTGTGATCTTCGCGCTCCAGAGCGGCAACCACGGGCTGCAGTTCTCCAGCGTGACCTGCGAGACCGCCGACACCGGCTATCTCCGGGTGGACGCGACGCTGCTCGACACTTTTTTGGCGGACTTCCATCCAGTGCAGTTGTGGGTGCTGCGGCGCGAACACGAGGGCGCGGTCGTCGCCGGCCCGGTGGACGTGCGCCTGCGCGCGGTGTCCCGGGTCACCTGCTACCAGTGAGGCCGCGAGGCGTTCACTCCTGTTCGACGTAGATGAGCTTCGAGGGATCGTAGCCGGCGGCGCGGGTCTTCTCGACGAGCTCTTGCAGCAACGGCTCCGGGAGCCGCGGGGTGCGGGCGAGGATCCACAGGTACTTCTTCGAGCCGCCGGACACCAGCGCCCACTGGTAGTTCTCCCGATCCAACGCGAACACGATGTACTGGCCGTAGAAGGGCCAGAAGAAGGTGACCTTCAATTCGCCCACGTCCGCGCGACCCCGGAAGTACGCCTTCCCCACGGCCTGGGACCACTTGCGCTTCTTCGCCGACCAGCCGCGGTTGCGGACGGTGACACCCCCGCTCTTGCGGGCCTGGTAGTTCGCCGTCACCCGGGAGAGTCCCCGCTCGAACTTGTGATCCAGCCGGGCGATCTCGTACCAGGTGCCGGTGTAGCGGTCCAGGTCGAAGCCGGTGACGGGGCGGACATTGGCGCCGCCGGCGCAACCGGTCAGGAACAGCATCAGGGGCAAAGGGAGATGTCGCATGGGGCCGGGCTCCTCATGTTCGCAGCATAGCCGCCCGCTGGCCGGCTGTCACCTCCCATAAACGCTGGTCCGGAAATCGGATTCTCAGAAATATTCCTGCAGCCCGGACGGGATCCGCTCGAACCGCAGGAGCTCCGCCTGCAGCGGGGTGGCCTCCCCGGGCGGAACCGGTACTGCATCGTCCGAATCCAGCACCGCCCTGACCTGAGGCCACCGCGCGGCATCGACGACCAGCTCCGGCGCGGCATCCTGCCGCTCGATGACCACCTTCCGACCAGGGTTCAGGGAGAGCTCGACGAAGGGGTTCCGGTAACTGACCGACGGCAGGATCCGCGCCTCGGAGTATTTAATCCGCAATTCCAGGCCAGGCGCCGGCGGCCTTTCGCAGAGCGCGGCGCGGCAGAGCGCGGCGCGGCAGAGCGCGGCGCACAGGTCCAGTTGCCGGCCATCGGCGGTCAGCCGCCACCTTGCCCCCGCGGGATCCGCCTCCCGCAGCCGCCCGACCTGGCGCTCCAGCTCCGCTCCGACGCAGTGCAGAGAGAGCGCGCGCAGGTAGCCCGCCTCGGTGACGTCCTCGTGGCCCCGGGCGATCCGCGTCGCCGCCCGGCGCCTGGCCGCGGCCCCCTGGAAGCGGTTCTTGTAGGCGAAGGAGCAGTAGTTGACCCCCAGCGCCAGCCCCCGGTCCAGACCGTGGCGGACCAGCTCCAGCGCTGTCAGTTCGGACTCCAGGACCGTCACGCTCTCCCCGTGGAGGAAGGTGTAGCCCCGCCCGGACAGGTGTCCGAAGTTGTGCCGGGTCAGGCGCAACTGGTGCAGATTCAGGTGGTTCACGCCGAGCCCGTCGAGGTCCTCGAGCATCCCGGGCAGGCGCTGGGCCTCCTCGGGGATGGCCGGGATCTCCACGGTGACCCGCGGGAGGACGCCCACCGCCCGCCGGGCCGCGTCCAGGCGATAGCCCGTTGCGCCGATGTCGAGACGCAGCTCGTCGAGACCGGCGTCCCGCAGCCGCCGGGCGACCCCGTCGGTGAGCAGCAGGCCGTTGGTGTACATCCACAGGTACACTCGGTCCCCGAGACGGGCGCGGATCTTTCGCAGATACTGCAGGGATTTCTCCAGCTCCAGCAGGGGCTCTCCGCCGCTGAGGCTGGCCCCGGTGAAGCCGAATTCGTCGAGATAATCGACGTAGTCGTCGACCTTCGGGAAGTCCAGGTTGTTGGTCCCGGGCACCCCGGCGGCGTCCTGGGGAGTGGGGCAGTAGAAGCAGCGGGCGTTGCATTCGCCCGTGATGAACAGGCACGACCAGGTGCCCTCCACGCAGGCGCGGCAGCCGGGCGACAACCCACGGCAGTCGAGCTTGGTGCGGTTGGCGCCCAGGAGCGCCCGGCCGTCCAGCTCCGCGAGCAGCGCGGCGCGCCGGGCCATGGCGCGCGTCGCCGCGTCGGACGTGGGGAACACCAATTCGTCGAGGCGCGCGCCGTATTCCCTGCGGTTCTTTTCGATCTGGAGCTCCTGTACGGAACGGGCGGCGTCGTTCACCGGAAGACCTCGAGTTTTCATTGGAGAAATGGGATGGAAGAGAGGATCCGCCGATGCCACGACGGAGGGAAACGCAGCAGAAGTATCACCCCGGACGGGGACTGTCAATCGCGGTTGTTTTCTTCCTTGTCACCGGCTCCGTGAGCGATGTACGCAGTAACGCCAGACGCCGAACGCCAGGCCCAACAAGCCACACCACACGAACCAGCGACGGAACTCCACGCTCCAGGCCCCGTGGTGGAAGCGGTACCGCCCGGTGTCCAGCGAGACGGCCCGCAGGTCCAGGACCTGGCCCTCTTCGGGGCGTCCCACGAACCAGTACGTGTCCATGTGACCTTTCAGGATCGAGGCGCCGCGCCGGACCGTCAACTCATAGCGCCGCAGCGTGCCGTCGCGGTAACCGGGCGCCGCGCGGCGCACCTCGAGGATGGTGACGTCGGACCACGCCCGCCCCTCGCGCCATTGCGTAAAGTGGAAGGCGAACAGCAAGGCCGTGGCGAGCCCGAGAACGGCGAAGATGCGCGTGCCCAGGCTCCAGGTCTTGATCCAGGAGATGAAGCGGCGAACGGCGGACATCAGCGCGGGGTCACGAAGGCGCGGTGGAAGGCGGCCGTGAGGGCGGCACCGGTCTCCCCGCGGCAATAGAAGGTGAGGTGCGAGGGGTTGGCCTCGACGCAGAAGACCTCGGCGGCGCAGTCGGCGGCGAGGCGCAGCGCCTCATTGAACATGGCGTTCTCGAAGCCGATGGAGCGGCCGATGACCGACACCGAGAACAGGGGCTCCACGCGGTCGTGACCGGGGACCGCCGCGCGCCAGTCCGGAGCCGTGACGGGGTTGAGCACGAGCACGCCCGAGCCGTCCGGGCGCGAGAGCAGGTACTGGATCTCGGCGTGGTGCGCCGAGAGCTTCGCGAGCAGCTCCGCGGTCTGGGCCAGATCCGTCGTGACCAGGCCCACCAGGCGATCGGCGCCGGCCACGGCGAGCACCGCGCGGCCCAGCTCCAGGGCGGGCCTGCGCACCATCGTCTCCCTGCCGCCGTCGGTGGCGCGCGCGTAGACCGTGATCTGCCGGCGCCGGGCGAACTCCACGGCGTGGAAGTTGAGCACCTTCGCGCCGCGGTAGGCCATCTCCATCATCTCGTCGTAGATCGGAAGAGCGTCGTGTAGGGAAAGAGTGTAGATCTCGGTGG
>CALKWH010000196.1 GCA_938004375.1 uncultured Pseudomonadota bacterium | reverse complement strand
GAGATCGTATTCGGTGACTGGAGTTCAGACGTGTGCTCTTCCGATCTCCCGTGCGGCTTCCGCTCGACTCCGACCTGGACTACCGCATGCTGCTGTCGGCCGCCCACCTCCACGGCAAGGCCTGGCCAGCCGACGAGGTCGCGCGCACCGACGCCTGGCTGCGCGCCCAACTGACCGCGCTCCTGATCCGCGGCAAGGACGCCGACGCCTACGAGCTCTGGCTGCCGTGGGCCCAATGGCTCCAGGCGGGGTACGGCGCCCCCTCCCCCGAGTTCCTGCGCCAGACCGTGCGCCTGCTCGACCTCTCCTCGCGCCGTGGCGCCGCCGCCCGCACGCTCCAGATCGTCCACTTCCTGGACCGGTTCGCCCCCGCCGAGGTCCCCAACCGCGACCGCATCCTGTGGGGCATCCTCGAGCTCGAGAAGGTGCGCCTGACCCAGTGCATGTTCGAGACCGAGGACGACCCCGGACGCTGCCTCGCCCAGAGCGAGCTGGAGCAGGATCTGTACAAGGGCATCGCCCCGGGACAGGCCCCCGATTGGCTGGCGCTCTTGCAGGAGCTCTCGTTCGGCCGGTGGCAGGTGCCTGCGGGAACCGCCTTTTCGGCCGTGCCCACCTGGCTCTCCGGCGCATCGAAGGGCCTGCGCCTGTCCGGCGCGGACCGCTGGTTCGGCCTGTGCCTGTTCACGCCCGGATGCTTCGACCGGCCCGCCACCGGCGTCAGGGACGCGATGGCGAAGTTGAACCCCTACCTCCACGAGGCGTGGATGAACCTGATCTCGGACAAGCCCGAGCCCGCGCGGCTCGAGAGCCTCTCTCTCTACGTGCACACCCAACTGGGACCGGCCTTCTCGGGCCGCGTCTGCGAGCTGGTCGCCCCCCGCCTGCCCAAGAGCCCGCACCTCGCCATGTGCGCCCAGCGACCGTGGAGTCGCCTCGAGCACAGCCTGGTGCAGAGGCGCCTCCTCGTGGAGCAGATCAACCGCACGCCCTACGTCCGTACCCTCTGGGACGACCTGTTCCAGGTAACCATGAACCGATTCTACCACTTCGTCGAGCGCGAGCACCTCACCCTGGCCAAAGAGGAGTACGCCTACCTCGAGGAGCTCGTGAAGCTCATGGACGCCCGCTGGCCCTCGGACGCGCACCAGAACGCGCTGACCGCCCAGAGCCTGGCCATCGTCGACCTGTACATGCTGCGCGGCGAGATCGACCTGGCCCGCGCCACTTGCGAGAAGACGTACAAGCGCACCCAGGACCCGCGGATCCTCCTATCCTGGTTCCGCCTCGAGTTCTGGACCGGCCAGTACGCCCGGGCGGCCGAACTGATGGAGAAGGTCCGCGAGCAGGCCCGGGACTCGGTGGCCAACCAGTATTATTTCATGAAACTGGCCCGCTACCACGCGGTGGCCCTCGAACGTCTGGGCGAAGGCGAGAAGGCCGGCCAGCTCCGCTTCGAGGCCGTCCACTTCTTCCGCAAGTTGTTCGACTACATCAACGACCCCGAGCTGCGTACCGAGGTGGTCGTGGACATCGGCAAGCTCTACTTCGACGCCGGCAACGCCGAGCAGGGCCTGCAGTTGTTCCAGGCCGCGCTCACCCGCTCGCCCACCTGTGACGTGATCGGCTCGATCCTGCAGACCCTGGTCACCTACGAGCAGGTCGACGCCGCCTTCGACGTCTACCACACGCTCATGGACCACGAGCCCTGCCGGGCCAACCGCCGGCTCTACTCCTCGGTGTGGATGCGCTTCTTCGGCCTGCGCTTCGCGGTCACCGACGAGCGCATGGAGCGTGTGAACCAGTTCCTCGACGACTTCACCGGCGACCCCTGGTTCCAGGATCTGGCCGCCTTCGCCCGCGACCGGCTCCCGGCGGCGAAGCTCGCAGCCAAAGCCCAGAACGCCGGACAGAAGGCCGAGGCCCTCTACTACGCCGGCATCGCCGCCTGGTCCCGGGGCGACAGCGGCGCCGCCTTCGACCTGTTCCGCCAGGTCCTCGAACTGCGCATCGTGAACTACACCGAGCACGAGTTCTCCTTCTGGCACCTGGAGCTGCAGAAGCGCAAGGCCCCGCCCACCACCGAAGGCGACGAGTTCGAGAATCTCCGACGGTAGAACGCGGTAGAACACGGACTCACGGACGCGGCGGGAACATGGACCGACACGGACCTGCACAGACCTGCACGGACCACGGACCGCCGCCACGGACAGAGATGCACGGACGTGTTCGCGCCACTTCTTTGTTGCCGCTTCGCTTCTCCGTGCCCGCTCAAGTCCGTGTTCCTGCGGCGTCCTTGTCCGTCCATGACCGTCCGTGTTTCTTGTCCGTGGTCCGTGGCCGCTCCGCCCGTCCGTGCCAGTCCGTTCTTCCAGGCCGGCGGAATCGCGGTGCGATTCCGCTTAGCGACCGTCTTCGGTCGCCGGGGATGTCCGGGCGGAATCGCGGTGCGATTCCGCTTAGCGACCGTCTTCGGTCGCCCCCTTGCATTTCCCCCGAACCGCGGTACAAGAGGGATGGTCCATTTCTTATAGGAGGTTCATCATGAAAAATTTATTCTTTCTCTTGCTCTTTGCCCTACCCCTGACCCTGGCTGCCTGCACCAACGACTGCGGCGCCGACTGCTCGGACAACAACCAGAACAATCAGAACGCGTTCACCGTGCTCAAGAGCGACGCGCCCCGGGACACCGCCCCCGACGCGGACGCCGCCGCCGTGGACGCCTACGTGGCCGCCAACTCGGCCTTCGCCACCAACCTGTACCACGAGCTCCTGAACACGAACGACGGCAACGTCTTCTTCTCCCCGCACAGCATCAACGTCGCGCTGACCATGACCGCGGCCGGCGCCCGCGGAAACACGGCCGCCCAGTTCGCCGACGTGCTGTTCTTCGACCCGGCCACCGTCCACGACACCCTCAACGCGCTGGACCTGCACCTGTCCGCCCTGGGCACCGGCGACCCCGACGAATTCCGCCTGTCGGTGGTCAACGCCACCTGGGGACAGACCGGCTTCCCCTTCGAGGCCCCGTTCCTGGACATCCTGGCGACCTACTACGGCGCCGGGCTGAACCTGCTGGACTTTGGCGCCGACCCCGAGGCCTCCCGCGTCGTCATCAACGACTGGGTCGAGGACCAGACCGAGGGCCGCATCGTGGATCTGCTCCCCGAGGGCTCGGTGACCTCGCTCACACAATTGGTGCTCACCAACGCGATTTATTTCAAGGCCGACTGGGAGCACCAGTTCCCGGACCAGATGACCCACGCCGCCGACTTCACCCGCCTCGACGGCAACACCGTCACCGTGGACATGATGGGCCAGGACGAGATTGAAGTCCCCTTCTTCCAGAACGCCGACCTCCAGCTCGTCGAGCTGCCGTACAAGGGCCTGGACACCTCCATGGTCATCGTGCTCCCCGCCGACGGGAACTTCGACGCCGTCGAGTCCGAGCTCACCCCCGAGTTCCTCAACGGCCTGCTCGACCTGGCGACCGACGAGAGCGTGATGGTCAGCCTGCCCAAGTTCTCATTCACCTTCGACGTGAGCCTGAACGACCCGCTCAAGGCCCTGGGCCTCACCGACGCCTTCAACGCCGCGCTCGCGGATCTCACCGGCATGAACCCCGACGCCAACCTCTTCATCACCGACGTGGTCCACAAGGCCTTCGTTGCCGTGGACGAGGACGGCACCGAGGCCGCCGCCGCCACCGGCGTGATCGTGGGCAACACCTCGGTGCCCATGAATGTCATCACCGTGAACCGCCCGTTCTTCTTCTTCATCCGCGACCGCGTCCACGGCACGATCCTGTTCCTCGGCCGCGTGGTCGACCCCACCGCGTAGCAATCACTCCGGGCAGCCTAGCCCGGCGGTGCCGCCGGGGGCCTCCTTCAAGCGGTGCTTCTCCATCATCGCGGCCAGGCGGCCGTCGGCGCGCAGGGTGGCGAGGACCGCGTCCACCGCGGCCTTCAGGGCGGGCTCGCCGGCGGGCAGCATCAGGCCGTAGCCCTCGCGGCTCAGCAGGTCACCCTCGAGGATCCAGTCCGAGACGTCAGGGCGCGTGGTGATGAGCACCTCATCCATGATCAGCGCCTCGACCTCGCCCTTGAACATCGCCTCGAGCGTGAGATCGTTCGTGTCGAACAGGCGCAGGTCGGCCTTGGGGCACCGCGCGCGGGCCAGGACCTCGGAGGTGGTGTTCTTCTGCACGCCCAGCACGAACCGGTCCGCGGGGCCGGTGGGGCGTTTCGTCTTTTTGGCCAGGCGCTGGCCGGTG
>CALKWH010000195.1 GCA_938004375.1 uncultured Pseudomonadota bacterium | reverse complement strand
ATCGTATTCGGTGACTGGAGTTCAGACGTGTGCTCTTCCGATCTCGCCGCCTCGAGCCGCCCGCCGGCGTCGGGCTCCGACCCCTCGAGGAGCCTGGAGAGCCCCGGATGATCATCGAAGTACAGATGAATCCAGAAGGCGTCCACCTCCCAGACGCGGATGGTCTCGCCTGCGTAGATCTCCAGCTCCTGCGGGCGTGGGTCGAACACCACCTTGGCCTCGGCGAGGTTGGCGCAGGTGCGCACGAACGAGGTCACGCGGATCGCCTTCTGATCCCGGCGACGCCCCCGCAGCATCCCGTGGATCGCCGGCTCCAGCTCGGCGAAGTTCCCGGCCGCGACCGCCACGATAAGTCCTGCCCGGTCGCTCTCGGGCTGCAGCGCCCAGTGGATCATGACCTGATGGATCACCGAGAATGCGTCCCGCACCGCCGCGGAATAGACCTTCGGATCCTGCGGATCCCCGGCCTGCCGCGGCAGGTTGAGCACCATCGTCGTGGACGCCGTTCTCAGTTGGCGGGCGTCGACATAGCTCATCTCGAAGGTCTTCAGGCACCGCGCGAGCTCCTCCCGCAGGCGGATCAGGGGCTCGATCTGCAGCAGATCCCCGGTCCCCACCACCTGCAGGGCGATGCGCACGCCGCCGGTGGGATCCAGCTCCTGGACCGATCCCGGGCTGCGCTGCAAGGAAAGGAGTCCCTCGTAGTTCCAGCCCCATTCCGGGTGGCGCAGGCCGATCCAGAGCGCCAGCACCCGAAGCAGGTTCCGCTTGCCGCGGGTGTTGGGGTGGAAGTCCCCGCGCAGCCGGCTGATCATCGAGGTCTGGACCGGCGGCAGGCCGAACGCCTCGGCCAGGGGCTTCAGTTGCTCCTCGACCAGGGCGTTGACCGAGGTCCCTTCGGCCATGCGATCGATCACGTCGGCGAAGGTGAATCCGACAGGGGGATCGCGCCAGGCGCGCGCGCCGCTGTCGACCCAGCGCACCCATGCGGCCTCGTCGAGCGCGCTCAGCCAACCGGCGGCGTGGGCGATCCCCATGGCCGTGGTCACCACGAGTTTGGCAACAGCCGGATCATTTTCCTGAAATTGACGGACTGTTGCCGCATTCGGGAACAGGGTCCGCAGGGCATTCTCCCAGGTCACATCTTGATTTTCAGGCAGCGTCCACATTAGTCACTCCTGCAACGCAATCGACTATTGCAACAAAACGACCAAAGAAGCTCCAAAAACAAACTCATTCTTATCGAATTTTCTGTAATAGTCAATCTCGAATTCTAGAATTATTCGTTGACAAAAGGCAACAACCTTAGCATTTTCTATTTTCAAGGAGGTTCCCATGCGAACGAAATTCGGTCACTTATTCTTGATGATTTTTATCTCTTTTGTCCTCGCGCTGGCGTGTGATGACACCAAGAAGAGCGATCCCGCCCCCGGCGCGGAGTGCGACACCGCAGCCGACTGCCCAGGCGGACTCCAGTGCGTCGACGCCGTGTGCACCATCCCCTGCGCCGGTCACGAGGAGTGCCCGGACGGCACGTTCTGCAACACCGAGCTCGGCGGGTGCCGGGTGAAGTCCTGCTCTTCGAGCGCCGACTGCACCGACCCCGAGCGGACCTGGTGCTCGCCGGACACCTTCGACTGCCGGGAACCCGTGGAGCAGGTCGCCCCTGAAATCGGCGCTTTTCGCGCGAGCCCGCCAGCCGTGGTGCAGGGCGAGGCCACCCCGGTCACCTGGGTGTTCTCCCTGGCCAACTCACCGACGCCTGGGACCACGTGCACCATCGATCAAGGCGTGGGCGCGGTGGAGAACGGCGCCGTCTCGGAGGTGACCGCCGCGTCGCCCCTGCCGGTGACCTACACCCTCACCTGCGCCAACGCCGCGGGCTCGGACACCGCGACCGTCCGGCTCCCCGCGCTGCCGAGCCAGCTCGTCGAGCTCGAGGTGTCCCAGATCGGAAGAGCACACGTCTGAACTCCAGTCACCGAATACGATC
>CALKWH010000194.1 GCA_938004375.1 uncultured Pseudomonadota bacterium | reverse complement strand
GTGATGCCGCTGGCGTTCTTCGTCGGCACGGGCCTGCTGTGGAAGGGCGTGTGCGAGTCCCGGGCGCGGTCGGTCGTGCCGGGGACGATCCGCGCCACCTCCTATCACCTGATCCCCACCGACGGCCCCGACGAGTATCAACTGCACAGCCGGGTCGCGTACGTCATCGACGGCGTCCCCCGGGAGGCCGAGGGGCCCCACGCCGAGCCCTGCGCCAGTGAGGACGCGGCGAAGCGGCGGGTGGCCGGGCTGGAGCCCGGGTCGCCCGTGGAGGTCTGGTACCGCCCCGGGGAGCCGGGGGAGGTCTTCCTCGACGCCCCGCCGGCGCAGACCCTCACCGTGCGGCTGGTGGGCGCCTGGATCACGCTCATGGGCTTGTTCGCGATGTTCGTGACGGGGGTCGTGTTCGCTAGGTGAGCGCGAAGGGGGCTGCGGGTCAGACCCGCGCAGAGCGGCGGCGGAACCGCATCAGAGCCAGGCCCAGAAACAGCAGCAGGGGGAAGGCGGTGGGGCCCCGGCCGCCGGCGGCACGGCAGGAGCAGGCGTCGCCCTTGGGCGGCTCGGTCTCGTCGGTCGGGGTGCAGGTCGTGTCGTCGCCGGAGGCGTCGTCGCCGGCGGGGCGGGTGGCGCCGGCCGGGCACTGAAGGCAGGTGTGCGAGAAGACGTACTGGTCGTCGTCACACAGGGTCGGGGTGCAGGTCGTGTCGTCGCCGGAGGCGTCGTCGCCCGCGGAGCGCGTGCTGCCGGGGGCGCAGGCGACGCAGGCGTGGTCCTCGACACGCTGGTCGGAGTCGCAGAGCGTCGGGGCGCAGGCGGTGTCGTCGCCGGTGGCGTTGTCGCCGGCGGAGCGGGTGCTGCCGGGGGCGCAGGCGACGCAGGCGTGGTCCTCGACGTGCTGGTCGGCCCCGCAGAACGTGTCGTTGCAGTTGGTGGCTCCGCCGGTGGCGTCGTCGCCGGCGGGGTGGTCGGACCCGTCGGGACAATCGAGGCAGACATGGTCCTGGACGTAGTGGTTCTCGTCGCACAGGGTCGGGGTGCAGGTGGTGTCATCGCCGGTGGCGTCGTCGCCGGCCGGGCGGGTGGCGCCTGGCGCGCACGGGACGCAGGCATGGTCGACGACGGCGTGGTCGACGTCGCACAGGGTTGGGGTGCAGGCGGTGTCATCGCCGGAGGCGTCGTCGCCGGCGGGGCGCGTGCTGCCGGGGGCGCACGGGACGCAGGCGTGGTCGACGACGGCGTGGTCGACGTCGCACAGGGTTGGGGTGCAGGCGGTGTCATCGCCGGAGGCGTTGTCGCCGGCGGGGCGCGTGCTGCCGGGGGCGCAGGCGACGCAGGCGTGGGCGACCACGCGCTGGTCCGCGCCGCAAAACGTGTCGGCGCAGTTCGTATCACCGCCGGTGGCGTCGTCCCCTGCGGGGTGGGTGGCCCCGGCGGGGCAGGCCGTGCAGACGTGGTTCAGCACGTACTGGTCCGCGCCGCACAACGTCGGCGTGCAGCTCGTGTCGGAGCCGGTGGCGTCGTCGCCGGCGGGGCGGGTGCTGCCGGCGGGGCAGGCGACGCAGGCGTGGTTCTGCACATACTGGTTTGCGCTGCAGATCGTCGGCGCGCAGGCGGTGTTGCTGCCGGTGGCGTTGTCGCCGGCCGTGCGCGTGCTGCCGGGCAGGCAGGCCGTGCAGACGTGGTTCAGCACGTACTGGTCCGCGCCGCACAACGTCGGCGTGCAGCTCGTGTCGGAGCCCGTGGCGTCGTCGCCGGCGGGGCGCGTGCTGCCGGCGGGGCAGGCCGTGCAGACGTGGTTCAGCACATACTGGTTCTCACCGCAGATGGCGAAGGTGCAGGCGCTGCCTGGCGTCGTCCACGCTCCCAGGGCGCACTCGATGAGGCCGTCAGGTCCCGTGAAGCCGGCGGCGCAACTGAACGGGCAGGTGCTGCCGGCGGCCGAGCCCGAGCAGGTCCCGTACACGTAGCCGGTCGGCGCCACCGGCGTCCCGCTGCAGGGAAGCTCGGTGCACCCGCAGTTCCCCGAGCACACCCAGCTTCCCATGGAATCGCAGTAGAGCATGGCACTGAAGTCCGAGTTTGAGTAGCCCGGGGCGCATACGAAGTTGATGCAATACGACTCGTCCTCGAGGAAAACATTCCCGGGTATGGTGACGGTATAGGTGCCGTATGGGTCTATGCTCATATAGTCCAGATAGCAATCGATGGACGCGTGATTCAACCACCCCAATTCGAACGAGGGGCAATAAGCGCGGGCGGGCGCGCTGCCCAGGGTGAACGTGGCGACGAGCGCGGTGAAGCCGAGCCAGCGAGCGGTGAATCTGGTCAAGCGAATCATGCGGGCCTCCTGATGGTGCAGCGGCGCCGCCGCACGGTCGGGCAAAAGTAGTCGACGCGCACCCATGGGTCAAGTTGTATTTTATACTTTGTTGTCCGGTCCCCCGACTCCTTGACGAAGCGCCATGAGCCGCCTTGACAAAACACTGTTCGCGGGTATCTTTTTCGCAGGAGTCCCATCCCATGTCACGCGGCATCCCCCGGTTCGTCTTCGCCATCGCCCTGTTCACCATGCTCTTCGCCTGCGAAGACGACCCCTGCGAGGGGGTTGACTGCTCCGGACACGGCACCTGCCTGTACACCAAGGACAGGACGCCGTACTGCGATTGTGACCCCGGCTACTGGCCCGACGGGTTGCAGTGCGTCATGGACTCCAACAACGTGGAAAAACCGCTGATCTATTTGTATCCCGGCGAGGTCTTGGAGGTCGAGGTCCGGTTCCCCCAGGCCTTTTCGGAGTTTCTGACGCACACGTATCCCGCCTACGAAGACGGTTGGCGGGTGGTCGCCCATCCCGACGGCACCCTGGTGGACCCGGCCACCGGCGGGCGCTACTACGGGCTCTACTGGGAGGCCGAGCTGCCCGTCGGTCCCCGTCCGGTCGAGGGCTTCGTCGTGCCCGGCGCCGACACGGCCGCGTTCCTCGAGGAGGCGCTGGCCCGCCTCGGGCTGAACTGGCGCGAGGCCGGTGAATTCATCATTTACTGGCTCCCCGTGCTCGAATGGGCGCCCTACAATTTCATCCACTTCGCCACGACCGCGTGGGAGGCCGCCGCGCCCCTCGAGGTGACACCGCCCCCCGACACCCGGATCCGGTTCCTCATGCGCTACGAGCCCCTCGACGTCGCGCCGTCGTCGCTCCCGCCGCCCCAGACACTGACGGCGCCCCCGCGCGTGGGCTTCACGCTCGTGGAATGGGGCGGCGCCCGCCTGGAGGAGGCCCGATGAGCCGCGCACGACCGCGAGACGGCCTCCATCTTGCCAGTGCGGTCGACCTCGCGCGGCGCCTCGCCCTGCTCGTCGCCCTGCTCGTCGCCCTGGCGACGCTCTGCGCGGCCTGTGATCACGAAAAGGACGCACCGGGCACGTGCGGCAACGGCGTCGTCGAGAGCGGCGAGGACTGCGACGGCGCAGACCTCGCGTCCATCTATCGTTTCAGTTCCAACTGCCTGCAGCACGGGGGACGGGATCTGCGGATCCCCTGTCTGCCGGACTGCTCCCTGGACTTCGGGATCTGCGAGCGGGCCGGCGCCTGCAGCGACGGTGTGATCCAGCCGGACTTCGAGGACTGCGACGGCGCCGACCTCGGGGGCGCGGACTGCGTCTCCCTGGGACACTCCGGGGGTACGCTGGCGTGCGGCTATTTCTGTCGTTACGAAGTCACCGGGTGTGAGCGGTGCGGCGACGACGTGCTGTCGCCCGAGCACGGCGAGGTCTGCGAGCGGGACGTCTACTGCGCGGATCTGGGCCTGGGAAACGGGATCGCCCGGTGCCGGGACTGCGCCGGGCTGGACGTCTCCTCCTGCGAGCCCGCGCACTGGGTCGAACTGGACTCCTATCACCGGTTCATGACCGCCTTCCTGGACGGCACCGGGATTCGGTGGCGGGCGGGTTTCATCACCGGGGCGCTGCCGGGAACCAACAACGCCCGCGAGGGCTGCCCGGCGCGTTTCGACGCCCTCGTGAACACCCATCCTCAGCCATTTCCCACCGAGTGGTGGGACAGTTCCCTGATGCTCAGCGACTGCCACGATCTCATCCTGCAGGTGCTCGACGAGGACCATCAGGTCATCCACGAGCAGCAGTGGGGAACTCCGGACGGCGAGCTGCCGCTGGCCGCCGTCATGACGCAGTACGGCCGGATCGCGGTGTTCGCCCTGCACGCCGTCATCCCGGAGGATCCGCCCGTGCCCCAGGACGCCGAGCTCCCCATCTCGGTGCGCCTGCACATCGTCCGTCCGGGTCACGACGAGGTCGTGTCCGTGATCCTGTTCGAGAAGACCATCCGGCTCTTCGAGCTGAAGCGCGCGCCCGTGCTGGGCCTGACCGTCGACGGGGACACCTGGTCCCTGCTGCTGGACGCGGCCGTGGATCAGGAGATCGCCGAGCCCCGGATCCTCACGGGTGATTTCGGGCTGACCCAGCCCCCCACTACTTTCCCGTGCGCCGTCGAGGCGCTCCACACGGGCCGCGTCCTCGACCGCCTGGAGCTGCGCCGGGCCGCGGGCTTCGCTCCGGGCGACGAATTGAC
>CALKWH010000193.1 GCA_938004375.1 uncultured Pseudomonadota bacterium | reverse complement strand
GAAGTGGAAAATTCTAGTGATGATGGCGGTGGACTTTTTGAGGGGAAAACCGAGGTGTGGAAGGGCAGGGTCAGGACCAGGACCTGCGGCGGAGGGCGAGGGCGAGGAGGGCGAGGAGGGCGAGGAGGACGAAGGGGGGGCGGGCGCGGCGACGGTCGGCGGCGCAGGTGAGCTCGTGGGGATCGCCGGCGGGTGCGGGGCCGGGGAAACCGCCGGGCGGAAGGCCGGGGACGCCGACGACCACCTCGACGACGGTGTTGAGCGTGCCCTCTCCCGTGCTGTCGTTCCAGGGCTGTGGCGAGTAGAGCGCGTCTTTGCGCCAGCCGCCGACCCCGGAGCCCCACTTCAGGCCGTGGCCGTAGAAGTCCATGTCGGGCCAATGGTGGTACACCGTGAAGGTGCCCTCGGGGGTGATCCGGTAGAGCTTGTCCGACCACACGGGGATGTAGATGTTGCCGCACCTGTCCACGGCCAGACCGTCCTGGTACTGCGCGCCAGGGAGCGTCGCCAGGAGGCGCGGCTGGCCCACCGGAGCCAGATCCTCGTCCACGTCGACCGCGTAGACGGCCTCGCCGAAGGTCCCCACGTACAGGACACGGCGGTCCGGGCTCCAGTTGAGCACGCGGGCCGATTCGACGGCGTCCAGGTAGGTCTCGGTCGCGCCGGTGTCGGGGTCGATGCGGTAAATACGGTCGTTGTCGGCGGAGTAGATCATCCCGTCGGGGCCCACGACAATGCTGAAGGCCGACTGCAAGTGCGGCGCCAGGGGGACGACGGCGCCGTCGGGGGAGACCGCGACGATGCCCTCGTCCGAGGCCACCACCAGGCGTCCGTCGGGGAGATACTCCATGCCCTCGGCTGCGTCGATGGCGGTCGTGAGGACCCGTCGCTGCCCGGCGCGGTTGGCCAGTACGATCGCGCCGGTGTTGAAGCCGGCGATCCAACCTTCCCCGTCGAAGGCGACGTCGTGGTGCCCGGTGGGCCACACCGACCGGTCGCCGTCCTCGAGTTGGTGGATCTCGAGCGGGGCGGCGGGGATGGCCTCGCAGTCCAAGGGTTCTTCCTTCGGCTTGTCCTCCCCGCAGGCGGCGGCAGCGAGCAGCGACGCCAGGAAAATGCAGACGGCGCGCCGGGTCATCGGCATTTCCCCTCAGGGCTGCAGGTGGCCGGCGCGGTGCAGTCCTCGGGGCCGTCGCAGGGGAGGTAACACTGCTGGACCTGCGGATCGGTGTCGCACACCTCGGGTGGGGTGCAGTCGTCGTGGTCGGTGCAGGGCGTGAAGCCGGCCACCGCGATGGGCATGAGGCGCACCGAGGTGACGAAGAAGTCCACGCAGCCCTGGTCCACCCCGAGGGCGTCCTCGGTGCGGCGGGTGACGCGCCCCGTGGGGAAGCCGGTGACACCCGCGTCGATGAGGGCGTCGATGATCGTCTGGGGGACCACGCCTGAGCCGGTGTCGGGCAGGTTGCAGGTGAGGGTCAGCGGCGTGAGGCCGTGCTGGTCGACGTTGATCTCGACGACGATGCGCGAGCGGGCGCCCTCGGGGGGCGCATCCCAGGCCAGCTCGAGGGCCTCGCCCCGGCGCAGGGTCCAGGTGTCCTCGGCGGGCACGAGGCTGGTGACTCCGACGCCGTGGAGGGCGAAGGGACCCAGGAAGCCGCCGTCCCGGGCGAGCACCTGGATCACGTCGTTCACCTCGAAGCCAGGGTGGGTCAGGCGCGTGTACGAGTAGGAGCTCCCCGGGGAGAGCGCCACCAGCTCCAGGCGCTCCACGAGACCGCGGACGAGCAGGGTGCCCAGGTCCTGCCCGGTGGGCATGGGCACGCAGGTCTCCTCGAGGCCGCAGGTGAAGCCCGGCTGGCAGGCGGGGTCGCAGAAGAGGTTGCGGCGCCCGAGCAGGCGGCAGCCGCCCTCGGACAGGACCACCTCGGGGATTGTGCCGGGCATCACGCCGTCGCGCACCACACCGTCGAGGGCGGTGTAGCCCTGGCTCTCGTTCATTTGCACCTGGAAGCCGCCGAGCCGGTCAGCCTCGGCGCACGCGCCGCGCAGGGCGACCTTGGTCGGATCCTGCTCGTAGGGAGGATCCTCGATTTTCTTCGGGTCATCCTCGCAGGCGCCGACCCACGGGGACAAGCAGACCAGCGACAAGAATGCAAGTAAAGAGCGACGCTTCATGGGGACCTCACTGTCCGCGGCCCGGGTAGGGTCTGGCCTGCTTGATGACGAGCTTCGACTCGGTCTCGCCGGGCTCGGTGTTGTACTTCCACTCCACGTCCATGGCGTACCAGTGGTCGGGGGTGAGGGGGCCGTAGACCGGCGAGTAGAAGTCGTGGATGGCGGTGAGCGCGCGCCCCAGCTCCTCGGTCTGGGCGCGGGAGATCACGGTCTGGCCGGCGGGCACCAGATTCGAGTGGGCGAGAAAGACGATGGGCTGGCCGGGCATGCCGTAGTGGTAGACGAACTGGTCGCTCGTGACGCCCGGATCCGGGAGCACGACCGAGACGTCGCCGAGCTGGGCGTTGATGTAGTAGCCGGGCTCCACGCCCTGGGCGTCGAAGATGTTGGCGGTGATGGCCACGCCGTTGGCGTCCTCGGCGGGGTAGGCCCAGTTGATCAGGATCGCCATGCCCACCTCCAGGTGCGAGATGCTGCGGTACTCGCGCTCCTCGAAGGCACGGAAGCGCCACACGCTGGACCACACCTTTCGCGCGGCGTCCACGTAGGGCCGGTCCGGCACGTTCGGGTCGGCCACGAAGGACTCGTAGAGGCCGGCGCCGGTGAAGCCTCCCAGATCCTCGCAGTTGGTGCTGGAGCGGAACTTGAGGCGCCGCCCGGGGAACACCCGCGCCATGGTCTCGAGGAGCGCCGCCTCGAACTGCGGCTCCACGGGGGCCGCGCGCATGTCGTCGCGCAGGGCCTGGAGCATCGCCTCGCGTACGGCGGGGTCGTCCCGGAAGTCCGGGTCTGCGAGCATGGCCTCGACACGGACGTCGAAGCCGTGCTGCTGCATGAAGCGGTGATACCAGTAGATGGGGACCACCACGGCCTTCGGGTACGGGATGGGGAACGAGGTGATGTGCGGGAAGCCGCCGTAATGGCTGGCCTTGCCGCCAAAAGCGGGGATGGCCTTTTGCAGCGCCTCGCCCAGGGGCAGGGCGGGGTAGTTCAGCACGTCCTCGATCTCGCGGATGTCCTCCACGGTCAGGTCGTATTGCGGCACCGTGACCGCCGGGGGCCGGTGGTCCTCCCACCAGGCGTCGGCCTCCTCGCGGGTGACCTCGCGGATCGTCCACGTGCTGGGACCCACGATCAGCTCGACCCACTTCCCCTCCAGTGCGCGCAGGGCGGGATCGTCGAAGGCCCCGCGTAGGCCCATGTTGGGCGTGCCGCGGTTCTGTGCCAGCACGTTGATGTGGGCCAGCGGCGTCTGGAACTCGGCCGTGATGGTGCCGCTGCAAACCGCCAGGTCGTTGGGCACGGCGTCGATGACGGCGACGTCGCGGAACGAGAGGTACTTCGTGCCCTGCTCGAGCTCTTCGCGGGTGAAGAACCGCAGCTGGCCCATGGTGGCGCCCAGGTTCAGCGGCTGGTAGTCGATGCCGGCGAACAGTTCGTCGGTGGTGACGACGGGGACCCACGAAGGGAGCTTGTCCGCCTCGCGGGCCACGGTGTCGGAGGTGGGATGAAAGGCGAGCTCCCGACCGGTGAAGAGGTTCGCCCGCACGGCGCGGTAGGCCTTGAGGATCATCTCGGCGCTGGCCGTGTCGTAGGGGGCGATCTCGTAGGCCCAGACGCCGGGGCCTTCGTAGTAATTGAGCGCGCCCAGCAGGAAGCGCCGATCCGGGGCGTAGTATTCTGTCTGGTTGAACTGGGAGAGTGTGGGCACGAGCGGCAGGCCGTTTCCGGACAGGTGGGTGGAGGCGAAGTTCCAGTGGATGGGGTAGCGCCGGCTGTTCTGGAAGTGCAGGCGGTCGCCGTCCTGCTGGTCCAGGATGGTCTTCACCGAGCTCGCGCCCGGGATGGCCGCCACCAGCGGCGGGGCCGCCACGGCGTCGTAGTCCGTCTGGCAACCCACGCGGGCCACGGCGTCGGGATCGGTGTCGTCGGGAGCGAGGGTGCACGTCATGGGCGCGGGCCGCAGATCGTCGACGCAGGCGCCGGCCAAGACCAGCAGGACCAGGGAGGAGGCGAGAAAGATGGACCGCATGGGGGACTCCTTCGACGAAACCGGGACAATGTAGCACGGATCCGGTGCGGACGCATGGGGGATGAAACGGCGGCCTCGAAACGGCCGTGCTTGCCATCCCGGCCGCGATCGGCTAGAGTGCGTTTCACAAAACGCTTGAACGACGGGCGTTTTCAGGCGCACCCCATGAGCAACACCACCGAACCCATGGATCTTTGGCTCTCCCTGCTGTCCGTCCTCGAGAAGGACGGCATCCTGCTCCCGGCGCAGACCGACGTGATCCGGCGAATCTACCAGGGCACCGGCCAGAACATGGACGTGCTGCTACTGGGCTCCCGGCTGATCTCCGAGCGCACGCTGCAGAACTACCTGCAGAAGCTCTACGGCGTGAACACCATGTTCGACCCGTTCGAGTTCCCGAGCCCGGAGGGCTGCGCCATGCTCACCGTGGCCGAGGTGATGCAGCTCAACGCGATCCCGCAGAAGACAGAGGCGGGCTCCGTGAGCGTCCTGATCATCCCGCCCATCGACCCGGGGCAGCTCGAGTGGATCCGGGCGCGCACCCAGATGTTCGTGGTGCCGCTGGTGACCACCCCCCTGCGGTTCCACTTCATCCTGAACCATTGCCACAACGTTCCGATGGACGAGGCCGAGCGTAAGACCGCCCTCGCGGTCCTCGAGAACCTCGAGCCGCCCAAGGAGCGCTTCGCCCGTCCAGCCAACGTGCTCTACGATCCCTTCTCCGGTCCCGTGCAGGACATCTCCGAGGACGACGATCCGCTGAACCTGCGCAAGCTCCCCATCCTCGACCGCACCCTCGAGGTGCTCGACGTGTTCCGCGAGGAGCTCGCCGGCCTCATCGAGCACGACCTGCCGGTGTTCATGGAGGCGACCACCTCCGACGTGAGCCCCGAGGAGGAGGTGGAACAGGCCGAGAAGACCGGCACCATCGCCTCCCGACGCCTCGAAGCATCGTGGAAGCCCCTCGATCCGGCGCGCATCCAGGACATGGCAGCCGAGATCGAGAGCCGGGAGGACATCCCGCAGTTGTTCTACAGTTTCGGCGCGCGGGCCATGCGCTCGGTGTCCCTGTTCACCTGCACCGAGGGCTTCGTCATGGGCTGGACCGGCGCAGGGCTCGGTGTGTTCCCCCACCGCCTCGAGGGCATCATCGTACCCGAGGATCGCGGGACCGTGCTCTCCGACATTGTCCAAAACAAGTTGTTTTTGGGCAAGGCGCAGCCGACGGTCGTCAACCGTCGCATCCTTCAATTGATGGGCGCCGATCCCGAGGACTTCATCGTCGGCGGGGCCATCCTGCTCAAGGAGCGCCCGGTCATGGTCGTGGCCTGTGTGCTCGACGACGAGGTGGCCGGCCCCGACGAGCTCCAGTTGCTCCAGGAGCTCTGCACCGTGTGCGCCTCGGTGGTGCTCAAGCTCGGGCGCGCAAAAAAGGCCTCTTAGACAAGACAACGGAGGTGGGAGGCATGAAGAACCTCGTCCGCGTGTGCTGCCTGCTCGCGGCGACCGTCCAGCTCGCCTGCGATCGGACGCCCTATCAACCCGAGATCCCCCCGTGCCCGCCCTGCGCGGCGGCCCCCGCTCCCGAGGCCGGGGTCCGCACGGTCGACCCCGCCGCGGCGCCGGTGCCCCGCGGCCCCGCGACCCCGCCCGCAGCGCCCGCCGTCCTGGTCGATCCCCGCGCGCCGGACGATCCCGCCGACGCGAAACGCGCGCCGGTCACCGTCGCCGCCCTGTACGAGGTCCGGGCCGTGGGCGGCCCCCGGCTGTCCCCCGACGGGCGCACTGCGCTTCTCACCCTCTCGACGCCGGATCTGTCCACCGGGAAGACCGACACCGACCTCTGGCGCGTCCCCCTGGCCGGCGGCGACCCCGTCCGGCTCACCCGCCACGAGGGCGCCGATCTCTCGCCCCTCTGGGCGCCCGACGGCCGGTCCTTCTTTTTTCTGAGCACCCGCCGCGGCGGGCTCCAGTTGTGGCGCATGCCCGTGGACGGGGGCGACCCCGAACGGATCACCGACTGGCCTGGCGGGATCGAATCCCCCGTCGTCTCTCCCGCCGGGACCCACGTGGCCTTCGTGGCCGAGGTTTTCCCCGAGTCTGGAGGCGATCCGGCTAAGCAGAAGGCCCTCGAGGAGGCCCGCGAGCGCGTCCCGCACCGGGCCCACGTGGACGACCACCTCCTCTTCCGCCGCTGGGATCACTGGAAGGACGGCCGCCGCCGCCATGTGTTCGTGCTCGAGCTCGCCACCGGGAAGACCGTTGACCTGACCCCGGGGGACTTCGACGCGCCGGCCTTCACCCTCGGCGAGCCGGGCCTGGCGTTCTCCCCCGACGGCCGGGAGCTGGCCTTCGAGTCCAACCGCGAGCCCGATCCCGACGCCCACGCCGTGCGCAACAACACCGACGTCTTCGTCGTGCCCGTGCCCGGCGGGCCGGGATCCGGCGGGCCGAGTCCCGGCGGGCCGAGCCCCCGTGGGGCTCCGCGCAACCTCACAGCGTCCAACCCCGGCTTCGACGGCACGCCGGCCTACAGCCCGGACGGGCGCTGGCTCGCCTGGCGCACCCAGGCCACCGCCGGCTACGATGCCGACCGCTTCACCCTTCGGCTCCTGGATCGCGCGACGGGCGCGATCGTCGACCTGGCCCCCGGGTTCCCCGAGTGGATCGAGGAGTTCCGCTGGGCAGGCTCCGGCCGCATCGTCTTCGTCGCCCCCGTGAAGGGCCGCTTCCCCCTGTACTCGGTCGAGGTCGCCACCGGTGCGGTGACCCCGGTGGTCGGCGCCTCCCACGTCCGCTCGTTCGACGTGTCCGCCGACGGCGCCCTCGCGTTCACCCACACCACCACCGGGCGGCCCGCCGAACTGTACGCGCTGCCCGCGGGCGCCGCCGCGCCGGTGCGCCTCACGGGCTTCAACGATGTCGTAGATCGGAAGAGCACACGTCTGAACTCCAGTCACCGAATACGAACTCGT
>CALKWH010000192.1 GCA_938004375.1 uncultured Pseudomonadota bacterium | reverse complement strand
CCATGATTCTGGGTTTTGTGCAAAGATGAATGAGGGCGCGGGCCGGGGCCGGAACGACCTGGCCGCCGGCGTTCCCGGGTGGCGGCCGAGAAGACGGATCCGACGTCACAGGCGCTCAGGGCGTGAGGACGAGCAGGGTGGCGGGATCGCTCGGCAGGTCTGGCTCCAGGTCCTGCATGAGATAGGCCAGGTAGAGACGGTGACCGTGACGGATCAACTGCGGGGGCTGGTTGTCGTTCTCCGGGTAGTTGTCCAGACCCGAGCCCACGACCTGCCACTCGGTGGGGGCGTCGATCGGGCGTCGCAGCACCCGCACCCGCCAACGGTACTCCGTCTGTTCGTAGACCTCGCGGGCCAGGTAGGCCAGATACACGTATTCACCACCCATGAGCAGGGAGGGGGACCTGGCCTGGTGATCCAGGCTGACCATCGCGTAGGTGTTGTCCGGCAGCCACGCGCCGTCGAGGGCGTCGCTGCAGCGCACGAACAGGCGGTGGTCGACCGCCTCCGCGTCCTGATTCGGGTCCACGTCTTCGATCCAGGCGGCGCACACGGCGAGGCCGTTGCCGGCGACCGAGATGTCCTCACGCGGAGCCGGGCCGAGGGGGTCGAGATCGAACACCGGGGAGGTCGTCCACCGGTCTCCCTCCCAGCGCTGGACGCGGTGCGAGGAGCTAGAGGCCTCGTTGTCGAAGGCGCCCACGCCGAGGACCGCGCGACCCTCGATCAGGGTAAGGGACTGCCGCGCGATGCCGGGGTGGGCCACGGCGCGCGGCGTCGCGTCCACCGAGGGGGAGGCCTGCCACTCCAGGCCGTTCCACCAGGCGTACTCCACCACATGATTGGAGTACCAGTGCCCCATGTTCATGACGTGCAGGTCTCCTGCCGCGTCGGTGCTCAGGTCGATCCAGCGGGCCTCCCAGCACGAGGTGGGCAACGTGCTCGAGGCCAGGGGGGGCCATGAGAACGTCTCGGGGTCGAGGACCCGCAGGACGATCTCCGGCGAGGGACCCGCGCCGTTGGAGACGGTATAAGCCACGACGGGCTGGGTTCCGCGGCAGGTCACAGCCATCCCGGGGTTGAGCGATTGGTTCTCGGGGACCTCGGCGATGAGCTCGGGTTTCTCCGACCAGGCCTGGATGGACTCACCCAGCTGGAGCACGCGCAGGTGGGAGGAAAACAGATCCTGTTCGGGATCGTGCACCTGGTATTTGTAAAAGAGGATTGGGCCGCCCGGGCAGGATTCCAGGTCGAAGTTCTGGACATCGCGAATTTCATGATAGCTCCCCGGAAAGCGTCCGGCGTCGTTCCAGGCCGCCTCCGGGGTGCGGCAGACACCCGCGATGCAGGAGAGGCCGGCATCGCAGGCGTGGTCGCAGCCGCCGCAGCGTTCGGGGTTGTTGAAGAGGTCGGCGCAGTCACCCTCGCCGCACCAGGTGAGGCCCTCGGGACAGGCGGGGGTGCAGACGCTGTGGGTGTCGGTGGTGCAGGTCCAGCCGGGCTCCACCGTGCAGTCGGGGGTGCAGCCGTCCCCCGTGGCGCCGTTGGCGTCGTCGCAGCCCTCGTCGGGCTCGCGGTTGCCGTCGCCGCAGGTGGAAAGGCACTGGGTGTAGTCGTAGCGGCAGTCGGTGTCGCAAGCCAGGGTGCCGCCGCGGGAGAAGTTCAATGAGGCGCAGGAGGCACCATTGAGGTTCGTGCCCTCGCATTCCTCGCCGTGCTTGCCCTCGATGAGGTCGTCACCGCAGTGGCCGCCGCAGTCGCTCACGTCGAAGGCGCAGCCGGCGGTGCAGCGCAGTGTGCCGTCGGCGTCGTAGTGACCGATGGAGGTGCAGGTGGCGCCGTTGAGCTGGGCTCCGTCACAGTCCTCGTCCGGGTCGACGAAGTCGT
Organism: uncultured Pseudomonadota bacterium; assembly: GCA_938004375.1. Taxonomy (GTDB): domain Bacteria; phylum Myxococcota_A; class Polyangia; order HGW-17; family HGW-17; genus HGW-17. The sequence goes on along the minus strand of CALKWH010000192.1, from coordinate 4,921 downwards.
CCCCGCAGGAGTCGACGGTCTTGGGGTCGTCGCAGGCGGTCGGAACGGCCAGGGTGATGAAGGTGACGAAAAGAAGCAGGCGACGCAGGGTGAAGGCGCGGGTCATGGGACACCTCCGGGAGCGGACGTGAATTCAAGGGGACATGACGTGGATGTAACTGACCATCGCGGCGTTGTCGTCGTTCTCGATGAAGCCCAGCACGAGCTTGTCGCCTGAGAGAAGCAGCTGCGGCGGCTTGTTGTTGTACGGGAAGTACAGACCGTAAATGCTGTCGCCGATGATCTCCCAATTGGTCGCGTCGAAGATCGGGCGGCGCACCACGCGGATGTGCCAGTAGGACTCCGGGCCCACGAGTTCATCCTGTTCGGGGGTAAGGTATGCCAGGTATACGTAATGGCCTACCACGGCGATGGAGGGGGCGCGGCCTTGATGGTCGACGGTCACGAGGGCGTCGGCGCCGGCGGGGGCCCAGGCGCCCTCGAGGTTGTCGGCGCAGCGGACGTAGACGTCGGGATCGACGACGCCGTCTCCGAAGACCGGGTCGTGGTCCTCGGACCAGGCCACGCACATCGCGACCCCGTTGGCGTCGATCGAGATGTCCTCATCCCACCGGTCGGGGGACTCGTAGGTGGTCAGAGCAGCGGAGCGCACCCATGCGTCGTCTTCCCAGCGTTGCACCCGGTGTTCGGTGACCTGCGTGTCCAGATCCCGTGAGGCTAGGCCTAGCACCGCCTTGCCCTCGGCCAAGGCCAGGCTCGGGTGCCCGGAGTTCGGCGCGGACACGACCCGGGGGGTCCCGTTGACCGAGGGCGCGGTGTTCCACTGGGTGCCGTCGAACCAGGCGTACTCCACCATCTGAGCGGTGGAGTAATAGTGGCACATGTCGAGGACGTGCAGGTTTCCGTCTCCGTCGAACATGATGTCCATCCAGGGGTGCGCCCAGCAGGAAGTGGTGAGGATGGTGCCGCTAAGGGGACGCCACGCGGTGGTCATGGGGTCGAGGACGCTGACATGGATGCCAGGAGAGGTTTGGAAGGTGCGGTTGAACGCATAGGCCGCGGTGATCTGCTCGCCGCGGCAGGTCACGGCCATGCCGGGGGCGAGCGTGAAATCCTGCGGGAGCTCCAAGGGAAGCTGGGGTTGCGTCGCCCACTGTCCCAGGTTCGCGTCGAGCACGTGCACCTGGAATTCGGGCACCTTGGGATCCTCGGGCGTGGCGCTGACCTCGGTGTGCAGGAGAAGGACGATCCGGTCGTCGCAGGCGCCCAGGTCAAAGTTCCGGGCCTCGCCGAGACAGGTGTTGGGGCCGCCCTGGAAGAACCCTGCGGGACCCCACGGCGCACCGGGATCGCGACAGACGCCGGCGAGGCAGCGCTGGCCGGCGTCGCAGGCGTGATCGCAGCCGCCGCAGCGTTCGGGATGGTTGAAGAGGTCGGCGCAGTCGCCCTCGCCGCACCAGGTGAGGCCCTCGGGACAGGCCGAGACGCAGACGCTCAGCGTCTCGCCGGCGCAGGTCCAGCCGGGTTCGACGGTGCAGTCGGCGGCGCAGCCGTCGCCGGCGGCGGTGCCACCGTCGTCGCAGGGCTCGTCGGGCTCGAGGTTGCCGTCGCCGCAGGTGGACAGGCACAGGTGGGTGTCGTAGCGGCAGTCGGCGCCGCAGGAGAGGGCGCCGCCGCGGGAGAAGTTGAGGGAGGCGCAGGAGGCGCCCTGCAGGTCGGTCCCTTCGCACTGCTCTCCGTTGGCGTTCTCGATGACGTCGTCGCCGCAGTGGCCGCCGCAGTCGCTGACGTCGAAGGCGCAGCCGGCGGTGCAGCCGAGGACGCCGGCGGCGTGGTAGTAGCCGATCGAGGTGCAGGTGGCGCCGTTGAGCCGGGCACCGTCGCAGTCCTCCCCCGGGTCGACGAAGTCGTCGCCGCAGGAATCGACGGCCTTGGGGCCATCGTCGCAGGCGGTCGGCGCGACGAGGGCGAGGCAGGTGACGAGGAGCAGCAGGGGACGTGAGGAACGGGCGCGGGTCATGAGGCACCTCCGGGAGACGTCGTGAAAGATAGCACGAAATTTCAGTAACGAGGAGTGCGCAAGCTCTGCTTGCGCATTTTTTCCGTTCAAGCGCTGCTCGCGCAGGGCGTGCCGTTTGAAGATTGATTTCGGAGTAAAATGTCCTATTTTAAGAGGCGGAGCGAGGAGGCGTGCATGCTCGAGGTCTTTGGATATCTCGCGTCGGCGGTGACGGTGACGTCGTTGATGATGGGCAACATCTGGCGCCTGCGCTGGCTGAACCTGGCGGGCGCGCTGGCCCTGGCGGTCTACAGTTGGGCATTGGAGGCGTGGCCGCTGGTGGCGGTCAACGGGGTGATCGCCGTCGTGGACGTGGTTCACCTGTGGATGCTGGCGCACAAGCGCGACGCCTTCGGCCTGGCGCCCGTGTGCACCCACGACGAGGCGTTCCTGCGACCGTTTCTCGAGGCGCACCGCGTCGACATCGCGCGGTTCTTTCCCGGGTTCGACCTGGCCAAGGTGCAGGACGCTCGCTGCGTGTTCATCCTGCGGGAGCTCGCGCCCGTGGGGCTGTTCGTGTACGCTCCCGAGGGCGAGGGCGTGGCGCGCATCCACCTGGATTACGTGACGCCGGCGTACCGCGACCTGAAGAACGCGCGTTTCTTCTACAACCGGGCGTGGCCGGACTTCCTCCACGAGGGCTTCCGCGAGCTCGTGGTGCGTGACGCGACACCCGTGCACGCGGCGTACTGCCGACGCCTGGGTTTCGGCGCGTCCCTGAGCGATCCGTCCGTGCTCGTGCGCACGGTGAGTGTCGGCAAATAGGGCGTGCGCAAGCTCAGTTTGCGCCTAAGTTTGCGCATGATTCATCTGGAGATGATGCCGCCGCCGAGGACGACGTCGTCGTCATAGAAGACGACGGCCTGTCCCGGCGTGATGGCGAGCTGGGGCTCGTCGAAGTCGACGCGGACGGAGGCGGGGCCGGTGGGGGTCACCAGGGCCGGGGCCTCGGCGTGTTTCTGCCGGATGCGCGCGGCGCAGCGCAGGGGCGCGGCGGGCGGGGCGCCGGCGGCCCAGATGACGTCGGCGGCGTCCAGCCCGAACGACAGGAGCTCCTGCCGGCGGCTGACGACCACCTGGTTGCGTTGCGGCACGATCCGGTAGACGTACCAGGGTTCGGTGGCGGCGATGCCCAGGCCCTTGCGTTGACCCACGGTGTAGTGGATGAAGCCGTCGTGGCGCCCCAGCACGTTCCCCTGCTCGTCGACGATGTCGCCCGGGACGATCTGCTGCTCGGAGAACAGCACGCTGTAGTCGCCCCCGGAGATGAAGTCCTGGCTCTCGGGACGCTCGGCCACGGGCAGGTTCCGCGCGCGGGCGAGCTCGCGCACCTCGCGCTTGGTGAACTCGCCCAGCGGGAACTCGACGCGACGCAGCCGCTCGTGGGTGAGCTGGTGAATGAAGTACGTCTGGTCCTTGGCGCGATCGGCGGCCTTTCTCAGGTGCAGGCGCCCGTCGCGCTCGACGATGCGGGCGTAATGCCCGGTGGCGAAGCGATCGAAGGCCACGCCGGCTGCCGCGGCCTTTTCGAGCAGGAAGCCGAACTTGACCTTCTGGTTGCACACCACGCAGGGGTTGGGCGTGCGCCCGGCGAGGAATTCGGCGCGGAAATAGTCCAGCACGAACGCGCGGTACTCGGCGCACAGGTCCACCACGACCAGGTCGATGCCGATCCGGTCGCACACCTGGCGGGTCGCGACGAGATCCTCGGCCTCTCCGGGGCCGTAGCAGGCGTGCTTCAGGCCCTCCTGGATCTGCACCGCGCCGTCCCAGATCTTCATGGTGAGGCCCACGACCGAGTGTCCCTGCGCCTTCAACAGCGCGGCGACCACGGAAGAATCCACGCCTCCGCTCATGCCGACCGCGTACTCGAAATGTCCAACCGTCATCCTCGACTCCGTCCGCACCGGCGGCCGACTCTTGCGTCCGCGCGGCGCCGCAACATAGCCCGCCGGCCGCCGGATTACAAGGGCAGTTCGGGCGAGAGAGCGGGCCAGGTGTCGGGCGCCGGCGACGCGGCGACCCCCAGGCGGGAGGCGATCAGCCGGATCAACTCCCGGGCGTTTTCCGGCGCCTGTCCGCGCCGGTGGTTGTTGAAGTACACGCGCAGTTTCTTCGTGGCGCGGCGCAGGGTCTCCAGGCGCGGCAGCCAGGCGGCCAGCTCGTCGGGGCCGTAGCGGTAGTCGTAGCGGGCGGCGCCGTCCCCTCCCCACCAGGTGGCCTCGTTGCGGCCGTGGAAGCGCACGTAACCCAGCGGCGAGGTCGCACGGTCGAGCGACGCCGGCAGGCCAGGCAGCTCGGGCGCGTCCACCGCGCACAGGCCCACGCCGGCCCGCGAGAGCGCCTCGAACACCCGGGGGGTCATCCACTGCACGTTGCGGAACTCGACCACGCAGGGGACCTGGCGCAGGCGGTCGAGCAGGTCCTTCAGGTAGCGGCGCCGGTCGGGGTCATAATGGAAGGAGAACGGGAACTGCAGCAGCACGGCAGCGAGCTGGTCGTGGCGGACCAGGGGCGCGAGGGCGGCGGTGAACTGGTCGGCGGCATCCTTCCAGGTCGCGGGGTCCACGCGGTGGGTGAGGCTCTCGTGGGCCTTGACCGAGAAGTCGAAGTTTGCCGGCACCCGGGTGCGCAGGGCCTCGAGGCAGTCGGCGTCAGGCATACGGTAGTAGGTGAAGTTGAGCTCGAGGGTGGAGAAGAAGCGGGCGTAGTACGCCAGAAAATCCTTGCGCGGCAAGCTTTTTGGATAGAAATGGCCGACCCAGTCGAGGTAGTCGAAGCCGCTGGTGCCCACGCGGATGTCGTTCACGGGACGTCCTCCATGCGGACTGGAAAATACCTTACATGCGTTAGGCTGTCCAG
>CALKWH010000191.1 GCA_938004375.1 uncultured Pseudomonadota bacterium | reverse complement strand
ACCACCGAGATCTACACTCTTTCCCTACACGACGCTCTTCCGATCTGGTGCGTCACCCGGCCTGGCATCTGTCCCAGGCGCTGCAATTGTACTTCGAGTTCGGCACCCTCCTGCACATCGAGCAGGTCTCGGCCCAGTTCCGGGAGTTCGGGCGCCGCCTGTCGGACCGCATCGTCGAGCGGCACGTGCTCGAGCCCGCCGACCAGATGGCGCGGTCGTTCATCCAGCTCGCCGACGCAGCCATGGACCAGCTCCACGCCGACGGCCTGCAGATGGGCGACGTGGCCCCGCGGATGTCCGAGGACATCTGGAGCCAGGCCGACGGCCTGCTGGTCGAGAGCGTGCGCCGGCACGACTACACCATGCGGCTGCTCATGCAACTGGAACGGCTGCAGCAGAATCTGGTGACCTCGGCGAATTTAATCGGGGTCGAGCGGAACCGGCTCCAGGAGGTTCTCGCACGCAGTCAGACCCTGGCCCAGGCGCCCGACGAGGAGGCCCTGCTGGGTCAGTTGCTCCAGCTCGTGCGGGAGATGCTGGGCGCGGACGCCGCCGTGTTCGACCCCGCCCAGGGCAGCGGCCTCGACCCGGTGCAGGCCGGCGCCGTGGCCGGCGCCTGGGGGACGGTGACGCGCAAAGTCGTGTCCACCCGGAAGCGGGTATACCTGGCGCTGCCGCCCTCGCAGCAGACCGAGTTCTCCGACGACTGGTTCCGGCTCTCGGACCGCGACAGCGCCCGCGTGATGGCGGTGCCCGTCGGCTCCCCCGAGGTGTTCGGCGCGGTGTACGCCGAGAAGAGCGCGCCCTCGGGCGTGTTCTCCCAGGTGGATCTCCAGATGCTCGAGGCCCTGTGCCAGCAGGCCTCCCTGCTGTTGTCCAACTTCCGTTCCGCGCGCCAGTTGAGCCAGGCCAAGGCCCGCATGGAGACGGCGCTGGAGGCCATCGGCGACGGCGTCATCGGCGTGGACGTCCAGGGCAAGGTCACGGCGGCCAACCGTGCCGCGCTGGCCTTCCTCGGCGCCCAGTCCATCCTCGGGAAGAAGCTCTCCCGCTGCCCCGGGAAGTGGCCGGAGCTCGGCGCCGAGCCGGTCTCCCTCGAGGGCCAGCTCGTCTCCCTGCCGGCCGGCGAGGTCCTGCTGACCGCGCGGCCGCTGATGGCCGGGGACGTGTGCGAGGGGCACATCCTCACGCTCTCCGAGCTGCGGCGCATCAAGCGCAGCGTCGATCGCATCGCGGGGACCGCCGTGCGCTACACCTTCGACGACCTGGCGGGTCGCGCGCCGGCTTTCCTGGAGCGGGTCAAACTCGCCAAGCTCGCCGCCCTCTCGGACGTGGACGTGCTGATCATCGGTGAGAGCGGCACGGGCAAGGAGGTCTTCGCCCAGGCCATCCACAACCACTCGAGCCGGCAGGACATGCCGTTCGTGGGCATCAACTGCGCGGCCATCCCCAGCGAGCTCCTCGAGAGCGAGTTGTTCGGTTACGAGGAGGGCGCCTTCACGGGGGCCCGCCGCGGCGGCAAGCCCGGGAAGTTCGAGCTGGCCGAGGGCGGCACCATCCTGCTCGACGAGATCGGCGACATGCCCCTCGAGATGCAGGCCAAGCTGCTGCGCGTGCTCGAGGAGCGCCGCTGCCGGCGGGTGGGCGGCACCGACGAGTACGAGGTGAACGTCCGCGTGCTCTCTACGACCAACCGCCCGCTGGAGAAGCTGGTGTCCCAGAACCGCTTCCGCGGCGACCTGCTGTACCGGCTCCGCGTGATCCAGATCCGCGTTCCCGCGCTGCGCGAGCGCCGCTCCGACGTGCTCGTGCTGGCCCAGTTGTTCCTCGACCGGTACGCCGCCCAGCTGGGCAAGAAGGCCCGCGCCATCAGCCCGGAGGTGCGCGCCCAGCTCGAGGCCCACGACTGGCCCGGCAACGTCCGCGAGCTCGAGCACCTGATGGAGGCGGCCGTGCACTTTCTCGACGACCGGGCCACCACCCTCGAGCGCGTCGATTTCATGCGCGAGGACGAGGACTGGTCCCTCACGCCGCTCGCCGAGGTGGGCACCCCCGCCCCGCCCTCGGCCCGCCGCGGCAAGGTCGTCCCCCTGCGCGACGCCGAGCGCGAGAGCCTGGTGGCCGCCCTCGAGGAGACCGGCGGCTCAGCCACCCGGGCCGCCCAGGTGCTGGGCGTGTCCCGTGCCACGCTCTACAACATGATGCAGCGCCACGGGGTCGACGCGGCCTCGTACCGGACCGGCAAGCGCAAGGACTGACGCAGCCGGAGCTCCGATCTCGATTTCGATTTCGATTTCGATTGGAAGACCGGGAACAAGACCCCCTTGCGTTTTTTTCGGGGGCGGATATAAATCCCCGCACGCCACACAGGAGGCAATATTTTAACCATGCGCACCCTCATCACCATCCTCGCCCTGACGTTCGTCCTCGGTTGCGACGACTCGTCCGATTCGAACAACGCGAACAACGTCAACAACGTCAACAACGCGAACAACGTCAACAACGTCAACAACGCGAACAACGTCAACAACGTCA
>CALKWH010000190.1 GCA_938004375.1 uncultured Pseudomonadota bacterium | reverse complement strand
ATATCGTATTCGGTGACTGGAGTTCAGACGTGTGCTCTTCCGATCTCGGAGGAAGCGGAAATAGCGACTTGCAGCCCAGGCGAAGATTGTTGTTGACATGCTTCAATGGGGCCGCTTCCCGGAGGAAGCGGAAATTCGATTTGCAGCTTTTGGACTTCCCACATCTTTTCTTGCTTCAATGGGGCCGCTTCCCGGAGGAAGCGGAAATTTCACGAGCTCGACCACGTCGGCCTCCGGTGCCTATGCTTCAATGGGGCCGCTTCCCGGAGGAAGCGGAAATCGGGGCGATTCGCGCGCACCGCTTCCCGCTCATGGAGCTTCAATGGGGCCGCTTCCCGGAGGAAGCGGAAATACGGAGAGCATGACGGCCAGCGATCGCATGCTCCAGCTTCAATGGGGCCGCTTCCCGGAGGAAGCGGAAATGTACAGGCGCTGCGTCCGCTCGTCCATCAGGTGAACGCTTCAATGGGGCCGCTTCCCGGAGGAAGCGGAAATACTGTGGTTTGACACGGCCGACCTCGCCGCGCGCTTGCTTCAATGGGGCCGCTTCCCGGAGGAAGCGGAAATAGCGCCTCTCTTTATGCCTGTAAATTCAATGACTTACAAGGCACTTTTCGAGCGGTTCGAAAAATCGCACCAAATCGGGCACAAGACACAAGGGGGAATGGTGGTTTTTTTCAGCGGAACGTGTTGAAATGATTCGCTTTCGAGCGGATCCCCGGAAAACCGGCGCTACCTGACCGGTCGAAAGTTCAATCTTGTTGAAACTATTCAACTTTCAAAGAATATGGTTCCAGACCCTGGGATGGTCCAGCGCCGGATTCACCATGACACGACAGGGACTTCCCGTCAATCCCACCGGAAAATGACCTACCACAATAAAAAACTATTTGCATTCATGGCCCGGCACGCTAATTTAACTTACGAACATTTATCCAGTTCTCCCGGAGGTGTGTTCCTCATGCAGTATGTTTCCCCCCCTGGAAAGGCGCCGGTCCCCGACTTGCTGCCCGCCCGCATGCTCTGCGAGTTCGCATACTGCCCACGGTTGGGAGTGATGATGTGGGCCGAGGATCTCTTCGACGACAACGAATACACGGTGGAGGGCAGGACCGTGCACCGGCGGGTGGATCGTCCCTCGGGCGAGCTGCCCGAGCCAAGCTCGAAGGCTACGGGCTGCAAGGGCGCCGGGGAGGATGCGGACGCCGAGGAAGAACCGGCCGGCCCCCAGGAGACCATCCACGCCCGTTCGGTGCTGCTCTCCTCGGAGAAGCTGCGCCTGGTCGCGCGGCTCGATCTCGTCGAGGCCCAGGGCGCGACGGCGACCCCGGTGGATTACAAGCGCGGCGCCAAGCCGGACCTCCCCGAGGGCGCGTGGCCATCGGATCGGGTCCAGCTCTGCGCGCAGGGCCTGCTGCTGCGCGAACACGGCTATGCCTGCACCGGCGGCGTCGTGTACTACGCGGCGTCAAAAGCGCGCGTGCCGGTGGACTTCGACGAGGCCCTGGTCGCCGAGACCCTGCGCCAGCGGGACGCGTTCTTCGACGCCGTCGCCCGCGAGGCCCTGCCGCCGCCGCTGACCGAGTCCCGCAAGTGCCTGGGCTGCTCCCTGGTGGGGCTCTGCCTGCCCGACGAGGTGGGGCTCCTGGCGTTTCGTGCCCCGGAGACCACGGCCGCCCTCCAGGATGACACCGGGGCCGCAGAGGACCCGACGACTTCCGGGCCGTCCGAAGCGAACGATGAAGACGGGGCCGTACGCAGGCTATGGCCCGCCCGGGACGACGATGTCCCCCTGATCGTGCAGAACCACCGCGCCCGGGTCTCCAAGGAAGGCGAGCGCCTGGTGGTCAGCGAAGGAAAGACCCGCCTCGGGGAGATTAAATTGATGTGCACCTCCGAGGTCTGCCTGTATGGCGGCGCCCAGATCACGACCCAGGCGCTGCACGCCTGCTTCGACCGCGGCGTCCCGGTGTTCTTCATGACGTACGGCGGCTGGTTCCTGGGCCTGGCCCAGGGGCCGGGCCCCCGCAACGCCTCGGCGATGCGCGCCCAGTTCCGCGCGGTCGAGGAGCCCGCCCGCTGTCTGGCGTTGGCGCGACGGTTCGTCGCAGCCAAGATCCTGAACTGCCGCACGCTGTTGCGCCGCAACTGCACCAGCGCGCCCACTGCCCAACTCAGCCAGCTCGCGGAGCTGGCCAAGCGCGCCCAGGAGGCCGAGGATCTGCCGATGCTGCTGGGAATCGAGGGGTCGGCCGCGCGGGCGTACTTCTCCGCGTTCCCGCTGATGCTCAAGGCGCCCGCGGAGCAGTGGCCTTTCTCCCTGGACGGCCGCAACCGCCGGCCGCCGCGGGACCCCGTCAACGCCCTGCTGTCGTACCTGTACGGCATGGTACTCAAGGAGTGGATCCGGGCGATCCTTTCGGCCGGGCTGCATCCGTACCAGGGGTTCTATCACCAGCCGCGCTTCGGCCGTCCCGCGCTGGCGCTGGATCTGATGGAGGAGTTTCGACCGCTGGCGGCCGACTCGACGGTGATCACCGTGATCAACACCGGCGTCGTGGGGCCGGCCGACTTCGCGACCAATTCAGGTGGGTGGGCCCTGAAGGAGCCGGCCCGGAAACGGGTCATCGAGGCCTTCGACCGGCGCATGGACGTGCTGGTGACCCACCCGGTGTTCGACTACCGGCTGTCCCTGCGGCGCGTGTTCGCGCTCCAGGCGCGCCTGCTGTCCCGACACCTGGCAGGCGAAATCCCGGCCTACCCCGCGTTTCTCCCGAGGTGAAGCATGCGGTCGCTCTATCTGGTCAGTTACGACATCTGCTCGGACCGGCGCCTGCGGAAGGTGTACAAAATCATGAACGGCTACGGCGACCCCGTGCAGTACTCGGTCTTCGTTTGCGAACTGTCCCGTCGGGAGAAGGCCGAACTGCAGGACAAGCTCGCAGCGGTGCTCCACTGCGCCGAAGATCAGGTGCTGATCGTCCACCTGGGACCGGCCTCGGGCCATGGCGCATGGTGCTTCGAGACCCTGGGAAAGGCCCTGTCGCCGGGCGCGCGCCGGGTGGTGGTGGTGTAGGCGAGGGGGAACCAGGGCGTAGACGAATCGTCTCAGGGGATTTCCTGGATCGTCAAAGGCACGACGGCAGAGATCTGTCGTTGGTTCCCGATCAAGGAACTCGGGTCGGCGACTTGCAACTGCTGCTTCAGTTTGGTCTGGATGTCCGCGACCATCGTCTTGACCGGAAACAACCGCCTGTCGTGGTGGAAGTCGAACTCCCAGTGCACGACGCAGCGCAGCCGCGTTTTCTTAAGGGCGCTCCTGGAGAAGGATTTCGTCGGCTCATCGGGAGCGTTCCGCGCACACACCAGCGAGGCGAGCGTGTCCTTGAATTTCTGCGGTATCTCTTCGCACCGGCGGAGGATCGTCAAGTTGTCTGCGAGTCGGAAGTCCTTGCATTCGATGAGCCACAAGTGATCTGCGCCGTTGTCGAAGGCAACCAGATCGACGCTCTTTGAAGACCCCATCGAATTTGAAAAGCGCTTCCGATGGAACTCGGTGTCGTCCCACTTTTCTGCGGCCCAGCCCGGGGGAAAATCGTAGGTGAAGTTCTTCTCCTGAAGCCTCGTCATTTCGGCCCCTCCAGCGACAGGTACCGGTCCGATTGCTGCAGCTCCTCGTCGAGGAGTACCAGCGTCGAGATGCCCGCGAGATCGTCGGCCTGCTCGACGCGCACCGTCTCATCATCCAGCGACAGGCCAACATACTGAGCCGGGATCGAAGACCCCGCCCGAGCCTTGAGAATTTCCAACTCGCGCAGGAGGAACAGGCTGTGGGTCGCGCAGATCACCTGATGACCGGATTGCGCCAGCGCCACCAAGGCCTCGGCAACGGACTTGATCAACCGGGGATTGAGGTTCGACTCCGGCTCGTCCCAGAAGAGCGTGCCGCGCGAGCGAAGCCGCCCTTTGATGAGGAGATAGGCCAGCATGGCGATCTTGCGCACCCCTTCGGCGACGAGGTGCATCTCGAAGGCGCCTTTACCGCTCTGAGAGGGATGCAGGTAGAAACGGCCATTCTCAAGTTTAATCTGACCGCCCATCAGTTCTTCGAGTTTCTTGATCAGCGCCTGCTCCGAAGCAGCACGCTTCTTGAAAGCGACGGCGTTCAGCGCCATAGCGATGTCCAAATAGGTCTCATCGAACTCCAGGAGTCGTTCCTCGTATAGCGCGATGAAGCCGGGAAAAATGGACAGCATCTCCCGCGTGGGGATGAATACGGGAGGGACCTCCAGACGACTGGTGGGCAAGTCCTCCAACTTGACCTCGGTGCGGGCGTTCGAGGCGAAGCTGAAAACGACGGAGGTGGCGGGTGAACCGGAAGAGAAGTCCACCTTCACCTCGCAGCGATTTCGCCCCTGCTGGCGGGTCACGAGGCGCCCCAAGTAATCGGGGCGGCAGGTATTGCGCAGTTTGTCGGCGATCCTCCTTTGCCATTCATCCATGCCCTGTCGGGACGCCTTGCTCATGTCCGCACTGACCGAACCCAGGGAATAGGCGATTTTCAGCAATAGACTCTTCCCCGTACCGTTCTCGCCGACGATGAGGTTCAAACCGGGCGACCAGGTGATATCGGCCGACGGAAAACCGGCGAAGTTGGTGAGTCGAAGACGCTTGAGCATCGTTTCCTCCAAAGATGAAAAGTATCCAATCGGCGACAGGTCTTGTCAAGAAAGCAGTTTCAAATGGTTTCAATAGAGTCTCAGTTGAGGCCACCAGAATTGCCACCCCCCGCCGGGCTTTGGTTGATGGGTGCAAAACTGAAGCGCGGCCGCCTGAAATCGGCGAAGGGGCGGAGAAAAGGCCCGCCCCGGACGGGGTCCGGCCGAAACAATCGAAATTCGGCTCGGTTCCACCGAAGCTCCGCGAAGGCCTTTCAAGATTTTCCCGGCATCGCGAAAACCCTGTGACGGCTTTTAACATTTTCCCGGCATCGCCGGGGTCCGGCGACGGTTGTTCATTTTTGCATGGCTTCGCCAAAGGCCGGCGAACGGTTTTTTTAAACGGGAGCGGGCCGCCAAAGCCCGGCGGCGGCGGGGGAAAACGCGAAAGTGTCCGCTATGCCTGGGGGGCGGGCGCCGGATCCGTCGCGCCCGGCCCGTACTTGCGCCGCAGGCTGGTGAAGGGCTCGAGCACGTACGCCCGGTCGGTGTCGGCGGGGCGCCCCTCAAGGACCAGCAGGGTGGCCCGCAGGGTGCGCTCGAAGTCGGGGTGGATCTTCGCGAGGACCTCGGGCTTCTCGGCCTGCGCGGCGCCGCGCTCGGCCAGCTTCTGCTCGAAGAACGTCTGGGCGGCGGCCAGCTGGTCCACGAATATGCGGGCCTGGCATTGCTCGATGTCGGCGCCCATGCCGGCGTACTGCCCCAGGATGTCGCGGAGTTTCAGCGTCTCGGCGGCGTAGGCGTCGTGGATCCAGCCCAGCCCATCGGCGGCCAGCACGCGGAACAGCCGGGAGGCGGCCTCCCAGCTCTCGCGGTGGGCGGCCGAGCACAGCAGCGCCTGGAGGTGGTGGCGCAGGGCCTGGCTCGCCGTGTCACGGTTGTCGTCGGCGATCTGGACGTCCTCGGTGGCCCCGCGGGTGTCGAGCCCGC
>CALKWH010000189.1 GCA_938004375.1 uncultured Pseudomonadota bacterium | reverse complement strand
GCCGCCGTCCACCCCGGCGCCACCGAACTCTGCAACGGCCTCGACGACGACTGCGACGCCGGCACCGCCGACGGCTCCGCCGAGGCCTGGTTCAACCAGGCCTGCGACGGCACCGACGCCGATCTCTGCAACGAGGGCACCTTCGCCTGCACCTCCGGCGCCCAGACCTGCGACGATCCCAACGACGTCGACCCCGAGCTCTGCAACGGCCTCGACGACGACTGCGACACCCTCACCGACGAGGGCTTCTCCCTGGGCGTCCAGTGCGGTGTGACCGATGTTGGCGAGTGCGCCTACGGCATCTCCATCTGCCGGCCCGACGGCTCCGGCACCGAATGTTCTGGGAACATCGATCCGGAGGCGATCGACGTCTGCGACGGCCTCGACGAGGACTGCGACGGCGTCATCGACGCTGGCACCTGCGGCGCCAACGCCCACTGCGAGGACGAGTTTCTCACGGTGGACGCCTACTGCGCCTGTGACGCCGGCTATTACGAGGTCCCCGCGGGCAGCGGCACCTGCGTCGCCGCCCGGGAGCCCGCCGTGGGCGAGTTGATCGTCAATGAAGTCATGATCGAACCCGTGGCCGTCTCGGCGGCCGCCGGTCAGTGGTTCGAAATCCACAACACCACCGACGCGACGCTGTTGCTCTCCGGGGTGGGACTCCACGGCTGGAACTCCACCACCGATGGTGGCACGGTCATCCCCGATGTCCCGGCGATCGTCCTGCTCCCGCGGGCCTACTACGTGGTCGCCCGCAACAGCGACGCCGGCGCCAACGGCGGCGTCGCGGGGGACCTCGGTTTCCCCGCCCTGATCACCCTCGAGAAGGCCTCGGGCACCCTCGAGCTCTACCGCGACCGCGACGCGCTCACGATCGACAATGTCACCTGGACCGGCGCCTGGAACCACCGCGCGGGACGCAGCCTGATCCTGTCCCGCGCCGCCCTCGACGGCACCGCCGACACCCTCAACGACCTGGCCTCCTCGTGGTGCTTCTCCGACCAGACCACCCTCTCCGGCGGCGATCATGGCACCCCCGGCGCCCTGAACGACCCCTGCGAGGTCAACTGGTGCAACATCCAGGACCCCTACATGACCAGCGTGGAGCAATACCTGTTCACCGAGTACGTGTACTCCAAGGTCTGGGAGGACGGCCTGACGAACCTGGTCACGCCTGAGCAGGGTCCGTTCATCATGGCCCAGTTCGGCTTCGGCGCCGTCGGCTCCACCCCCGACGCCGCCTGGGGCTGGGTCGACGCCGCCTACAACCTCTCGTACCTCAACGACGACGAGTACATGGGCCGCGTGCGCCCCTACGACGTGGGTGTCTACGACTACGCCTACCGCTACAGCCTGGACGGCGGCCTCTCGTGGAAGCTCTGCGACATCGACGGCAGCAACAACGGCTACCAGAGCGCGGAGGCCGGCGAGCTCACGGTCCTGCCCGCGATCCCGGCACCCTACTTCAGCGAGTATATCGAGGGGGACGGCTACAACAAGGCCATCGAGATCTACAACCCGACCGCGACCACGTTCACGCTCACCGGCTGCCAGATTCGCGTATATTACAACGGCAGCATGACCCCGACCTCCGTCAACCTCACTGGAACGGTGGCCCCGGGCGACGTCTTCGTCATCTGCGACACCGGCGTCGTCGGAAATCGACCGGACCCCGCCATCCAAGCCGTTTGTGACCAGTCCAATTCATCTTTCAACTGGAACGGCAACGATGTCATCGAACTAAAGTGCGGTACCACCATCTATGACATCCTTGGCGTACTCGGTTCTTCCTCGGATTGGGGCGTCCTCGCCACCTATGTGCGGGACTGCTACGAAGTGCACGGCGACGATGACGGGTCGGATCCCTTCGAACCGTGGTTGTACTGGGTCACTTATCCAAAGAACACCTTCACTGAACTGGGCGAGCACCACCCCTGCGTCCCGTAACGGCACCGGATCGAGGAGAACTCCATGCACCGTTTCGCAACCTCCCTTCTCATCCTGATCCTGACCCTCGCCGGGGCCGCGCCCGCGTCCGCCTTCGACCGCGAGGACCTGCGCTTTCGCGCCGGCGGCTTTATGGGCCTGCGCCTGTTCGACGATCACCAGGACCTGTACGACGGCCCCACCGACCAGCTGCGCGACCCATCGGACACGCCCGCCCACGCCCCGCTATTGGGCCTGTTCTTCGGCGTCGACTACCGGTGGGTCACCCTCGAGGCCCACGCCGAGCTTTTACCCACTTCGCTGACCGAGTCCGACGCCTCCGCGTGGGCCTTCACGGGCTCCCTCGGCCTGCTGGTCCGCCTGCCGGTCCGCCTATGGAAGCTCACCCCCTACGGCAAGCTCGAGGCCGGCGCGGTCGGCCTGTCCGCGGATCCGGCCGGGACCGACCTGGACCTGCAGGCCGGCCTGGGCGCGGGCGTGCTGTTCCCCATCGTCGGTGGCTGGTTCGGCCGCCTCGAGGGGGTCGCCCTCGTCACCGACGGCTGGGACGACGCCTTCGCGACCAACTTCGTGCTGCGCGTGGGCGCCGGATACGCCTGGGGGTTCAACCCCGATCGCGATGGCGACGGCATCCTGAACCGGGTCGACAAGTGCCCGGACGTGGCCGAGGACCGCGACGGCTTCGAGGACGAGGACGGCTGCCCCGAGCGGGACAACGACGCCGACGGCGTCCCCGACGCCACGGACAAGTGCCCTGGCGCGCCGGCCGATGTGGCCGACGCTTTCGCCAGGACCAAGGAGGACCGTGACGGCTTCGAGGACGCCGACGGCTGCCCCGATCCCGACAACGACGGCGACATGATCCCCGACACCACCGATAAATGCCCGGGCACCGACGCCGACGCCGACGCCGCCTTCACCAAGGCAAAGGAAGACAAGGACGGTTTCGCCGACACCGACGGCTGTCCCGATCCCGACAACGACGCCGACGGCGTCCCCGACACCGCCGACCAGTGCCCCGGCTCCGACGCCGACGCAGCCGACGCCTTCGCGGTGACCAAGGAAGACCGGGACGGCTTCGCCGACGCCGACGGCTGCCCCGATCCCGACAACGACACTGACGGCGTCCCCGATCCCGAGGACAAGTGTCCGGGCGTCGACGCCGACGCCGCCGACCTCTTCGCCAAGACCAAGGAGACCATCAACGGCTTCGAGGACGAGGACGGCTGCCCCGACACGGGCAAGGCCAAGGTCCAGATGGAGGCGACCCAGATCAAGATCCTAGACAAGGTCTACTTCGAGGTGAACGAGGCCGTCATCCTGCCGGTGTCCTACAGCCTGCTCAACCAGGTGGCCCTCACCCTCAAGGCCAACCCCGACCTGCTGGTCGTCGAAGTCCAGGGGCACGCGGGCACCGACGGCGAGGAGGCCTACAACGACCGGCTCTCGGCCAAGCGCGCCAACGCCGTACGCCAGTACCTGATCAACCGCGGCGTGGCCCCCGGGCGCCTGGTGGCGAAGTGGTACGGCTTCACCCGGCCGGTCAAGACCTGCGCCACCACGCTCAGGCGCCGGGACCGCCACCTCTGCGAGGAGCTCAACCGCCGCGTCGAGTTCATCATCCTGCAGCGCAAGACGCCCGCCCCCTGACCCCGCTGCGATATCGCTTGCGTCCGGACGTGGCCTAACCTATAAAATTGGGCATCCGGCCCGCCCGGCGGCACGCGGGCGCCGAGTCGACGAGGCCGCACGACCCCCATGCTGACCGCCAAACGCTTCTTCCTCACCTCCCTGGCCCTCACCCTGGCCCTGGTCGCCACCGTCGTGGGCGCCAACGTGCTGGTGGACTCCTACGGCTACTTCCGGGGCGCCGCCGGCCGGCGCGTCCGCATGTACTACAACGAGCGCCTCGAGAAGAACCTGCTGTCGCGCCGCTACGTCCCCGAGAACTTCAACGGGCTGCTCATCGGCGCCTCCACGTCGTTCAACATCAACACCGAGCACTTCCAGCCGCTGCGGATCTACAATCTCTCGATCCTGGCGGGCACCATCACCGAGGTGAAGTGGCTGGTGGACAACTACCTCGAGGTCCGCAAACCACGTCTGGTCATCATCAGCATGTACCCCTACATGCTGCGGGAGCGCGGCATGAAGACGGCCTATCTCTCCGAGCGGGCGGTGCTCGGGGCGCTGGGCTCCTTCGACATCCTGAAGCGCTACTTCATCCAGGCGTACCACGACCTCTCGGACCTGGAGCCTTACAACGACCATGGCTACCACGAATACGAGGAGGTCCCGCTGGAGAAGGCCGTGGCCATGATTCAAGAGAAGGCCCGGGATCCCGACTACACCCGCCGGGAGCTGGCCATCGACTGGATGGCCTGGCAGGAGTACCTCGCCCTGCTGGGCGAGCTGGATGAAGCCGGCACCCGCATCATCCAGTTCCTCCACCCCGTGCCCAGGCCCGTCTACGAAGCCCACCGGAGCTTCTTCGAGGGGTTCGGCCACATGGTCACCGCCGTGCTGCCGCCGGGCTCGATCACGGTGGACTTCAACACCGAGCGGCACCTCGCCTTCACCACGAGCCTGGACAACTACCAGGACGAGGTCCACCTGAGCGGCAAAGGCTCCCTGCAGATGGAGCGCCTGCTCCACGAGGTGCTCATCGAGCACCTGAACCCCGCGGACTTCGAGGAACACCCCGAAGAGGAGTGAACCCCATGCGCCTGCCCCGTCTGCTCGCCTGGTTGTTCTGGTCCGTGCTGACCCTCGCCGCGGTCGCCACCACCCTCCCCGCCCACGCCGCCGACCCTACCGCCGCACCGCCGACCCCGGACGCCGCGCCGACCCCGGCCGCGCCGACCCCCACCGTCGCCATCCCGGTCCCCAAGGCCGCGCCGACCCCGGACGACGAGGTCCTGGTGGTCGCCCGCAAGCGCCGCGAGCGCTCCTTCTCGAACGTGCGCAGCGCCGACCGCGTCCGCCGCGAGCGCCTGCTCCAGACCGCGCCGCGCTCGGTGTCCGAGGCCCTCGTGGAGTTGCCGGGGGTGTTCGTGCAGAAGACCAACCACGGTGGCGGCTCCCCCATCCTGCGCGGCATGATCGGGCCGCAGGTGCTGATCACCGTCGACGGCGTGCGCCTCAACCACGCGGCCTTCCGCACCGGCCCCCTGCAGTACCTCAACCTGTTCGATCCGCTCATGATCGGCAGCCTCGAGGTGCTGCGCGGCGCGGGCAGCGTGCTCTATGGCTCGGACGCCATGGGCGGCGTCCTGCGGCTCAACCCCGTGACCTGGGCGCCTTTGGCCCGCTCCTCCGAGTGGACCCTGGGCGGCGCGCTGGTGTCGGGCTTCCGCACCGCGGACCGCGCCTTCTCGGCGGGCGCGCTCCTGGGCGGCGGCGGCCACGGCTTCGCCATCGGCGGCACCCTCTCGGGCCTGGTGGCCCAGGACCTCGACGGCGGCGGCACCATCGGCGAGCAGCCCCACTCATCCTACAACACCGGCACCGGCCTGGTCCGCGCGCTGTGGACCCGCGCCTCCCTGGGCCCGCTGCGCGACGTGACCGTCACCGGCAACTACCTGTTCGGGCGCGTGCTCGACGCCGGCCGCTCCGACACGCTCTATGCCAAGCTCAACTACCTCGTGTACGACAACACCGACCACCTGGCCTGGACCCGCGTCGAGTTCAGCGTCCCCGCCTGGACGATGGACGCCCAGTTGCTCTTCTCCTTCCAGCGCTTCTACGAGCAGAAGGACACCAACAAGGTCGACGCCGACTACGTGACCTGGCTCTCCGGCGTCCGCGACCGCACCTGGGTCACCACCCCCGGCGTCGACGTCACCTTCTCCTTCGCCCCCCACCGCCACCTGCGGCTGCAGGCCGGCGGCATGTTCCTGCGCGACACCGTCACCTCGGCGGACCAGCTCGCCCGCGACCTCACCACACCCTGGACGCCCACCGGCTTCATGGGCCTCCCCGACGGCAGCACCTATCAGAACTGGGGAGCCTTCGCTCTCGCGGACGTGCCCCTCCGGGTCTCCGTGGGCCCGGGCCCCGGCCTGCGCCTCACGTTCTCGGCCGGCGCCCGCGTCCACGGCGTGAACGCCCACGCCCCCGCCTACGCCACCCTGCCCGAGGTGGACTACGACACCACGGGGCTGGTCTTCTTCGCCTCGGCGTCCGCCAACTGGGCGCGGCGCTGGTCCACCGCGCTGGTCTTCTCCCAGGGCTTCCGCGCCCCCAGCCTCCACGAAAGCGCCATGCTCGGCGACGAGGGCAAGGCGTTCCACGTGCCCAACCCCGACCTGGGCCCCGAGCGCCTCGACGGCCTCGAGTGGGTGTCCCGCCTCCACTTGCCCGGCCTCACCGCCGGTGTCGCCCTCTACGCCTCGCGCCTGACCGACCTGATCCTGCGCCGGGACACCACCTGGCAGGGCCAGGCCCAGATCGACGACAAGGACGTGGTCGAGAACTACAACGGCAACGAGGGCTGGATCACCGGCGTCGAGGGCCACTTCGACTGGAGCCCGCTGCGCCGGCTGCACCTTGTAGGCGTGTTCGCCTGGACCCGGGGCGAGGAGCGCCGCGACGACGGCACGAAGGTCCCCCTCTCCCGCATCCCGCCGCTCTCCGGGCAGCTCACCCTGCGCTTTCTCCCCCGCGCCTGGTTCACCGGGGGCCGCTTCCTCGCCGAGGCCTTCGCCCGCGGCGCCTGGAAGCAGGACCGCCTGTCCCCCGAGGATCTCAACGACGTGCGCATCCCCGACGGCGGGACCCCCGCGTGGTTCACCCTCAACGCCCGGGGCGGCCTCACCTGGGACCGCCCCCTCGTGGGCGTCGACCGCCTGACGCTCTACCTCACCGTCGAGAACCTCCTCGACGCCGAGTACAAGTACCACGGCTCGGGCCTCTACGGCGCCGGCCGCGGCCTGGGCCTCAACCTCGGCGCCGAGTTCTGACGCCGCCGTTCAAGTTCAGCGCGAGGGGACACAGAAGCCCAGGGGAGATGGTCTCGTCTCGGTGCCGTACGAGGTCGGCAGCTCATGATTAAACGTGTAGAAGCGCGAGGTGGTGAGGCAGACGTAGGGGCCGCCGGGCAGCTCTGCACAGCGCTCGTTGTCTTCGAACACGGAGGCGTCGCAGAAGCGGCGGCAGGCCATGGGTGTGGCCCCTTGGAAGGGGTCCGAGGTGACGCAGGCCGAGTCGGCGTCGCATTCGGTGATCTGGGACAGCGGATCGCAGGTCTCACCGGGCGACTTGGGGGTCGCTGGGACCGGTCGACACACCCCCTGCAGGCTGCCGTCCTTGAAGGGCAGGCAGGCTGTTCCCTCCGGGCAGGGCAGCCCGGCGCGCGTCTGAAGACCGGTGATCAGATGACAGGCGAGGTGAGCCTCGGTGATCACCGGGTCGACCCCGGTCGCCATCGGGTAACACAGCCCGTAATCGGCGATGCGGTAACCGCGCTGATACATGTAGTCGTCCTGGATGATTTCGGACTGGTTCAGGCAGTTCGTGTGATCAGGGCAGGTGTCCTCGATGATCCCGGCGAAGATCCGGGCTGCGTCGCAGTAGTTCAGGCACGTGCCCGCGGCTGGCGCCGCCGGGTCGGCGACGCACTGCCCTCCATGACAAAGCTCGTTCAAATCATAGACGAGTTGGCCGGCGCGGATCAGAGGATCGCAGGACTGCCCCTGCCGCCGGTGACCGTTGACGCCGCACATGCTCGCGCCTTCCAGGGCCATGCCGGCGGGAACGCAGCTCCCCAGAGAGCCGTCGAACGCGGTGCACGTCCCGTAGGGTGAGATGCACGCGGGGGTGGAGAAACAGAAGCCCGTGTCGTTTCCAGCCAGATGCACGCATTCCGCATTCAGACCGCACTCGAACGCCTCCTCGCAGGTCGGCACGCAGAGGTCTCCCCAGGATCCGACGCGGATGCAGCCGACCTTGCGGTTCTCCTCGGCGCAGCAAATGCTGGTGGCTGGATCGCACTGCTGCCAGGTGGGCGTCTCCCAACAGTCGGTGTCGCACCCTCCGACGTCCGGTGTACAGTCGGCGGCGCAGGCCAATTGGCCGCCATCCGGGTAACCGATGGTCTCGCAGGTCTCGCCCTCCGGGGCGGCGCCGTCGCAGAACTCCCCCGGATCGACGACCCCGTTCCCGCAGAGGCTCTCGCTCACGCAGCCGATGGTGTCCAACAGGCAGGCGTCGGTGCACGCGAGGCTCCCCGAGGCGAACCCCAGCGACTCACACGTGTCGCCTGCAGGTTCGTTCCCCTCGCAATCCTCCCAGCCGTCGACCTCGCCGTCACCACAGGTCAACCGCACCGCGCAGCCAGACGTGTCGAACGTGCAGTCGGCGGCGCAGACGATCGCGCCCGTCACGAATCCCAGCTCCGCGCACGTCACGCCGGGCGCCATATCGGGTTCGCAGTCCTCGCCCTCGTCGACGGTCCCATCGCCGCAGACCGTGTGGCTGCAGCCGGACGTGTCGAACGTGCAATCGGGAGCGCAGGCCAGCGTCCCCGAAGCGAAACCGCGGTCCACGCAAGTGGCATCGGCGAGATCCGGACCGTCGCACGCCTCCCCGGCCTCCCGCAGGGCATCACCGCACACGGCCTCATCGCCACCGCCGTCGTCGCAGGCCCCCCCCAGGCCGAAAACCACGGGCAAGGTCATCAACCACATGGCAAGTACCGAGTTCCTCATGATGCTCTCCTTCATGTATGCCCCATGCGCCAAGCATAGGATTTGAGACATTGTCCATTAAAGCAGGTAGCATCTTTAAGTTTTTTGTCAATCACCAAAATACAGAAGCATCCTCTGCCCCTCAGTAGGAAAGACCTTGCGGCGCCCGGTCGTCTTCGACTGGCAGGTCGCCGCAGTCCAAACAACGCGCAAGCAGAGCTTGCGCACTCCCGAAGGAGCGAGGCGACGGCGTCAGCCGTAGAGCAACCACAGGGTGGCGGCGGTCCAGCCGCCGGCGGCCGCCAGGAACCAGGGATCGTGGAGCATGCGGTCGGTAGGCGAGTGCCAGCCGCCGGGCTCGGCGGAGAGGCGGTGGAAGCGGTAGAGCGCGAAGGTCAAAAGCGGCACGGTGAAGATCAGGCGGTGGTGGCGGGCCGAGACGGGGTCGAGGGTGTAGGCTAAAAAGGCCAGCGGGATCAGCACCTGGAAGACCAGCAGCAGGGCGTCCAGGGTGCGCCGGCGATAACCACCCAGAGCCGGACGGAGGGCACTGTGGCCGTCGTCGACCCAGGAGAGCTCATGGAAGCGCTTGCCGAAACCCAGAAAGGCGGCCAGAAGCAGGGTGTTCACCTGGATCCACACCGAGACGGGGACCTCGACGGCCGCGGCGCCGGCGAAAACCCGTAATAGAAATCCGGCGGCGATGCAGGCCACGTCGAGGTAGGCGACGGCCTTCAGGCGCCAGGAGTAGGCGGTGTTGAGCGCGAGATAGGCGGCCAGAAAACCCAACCCCGGGACACCGCCGGAGACGAACGCCAGGACCAGGGCGGCGGCGGCCAGCGTGACGATCGCGCCCGCGGCGGCGGCCGGTCTCAGGCGCCCGGCGGCGATGGGGCGCAACCGCTTGACGGGGTGCAGGCGGTCCAGGTGGCGGTCGCGCAGGTCGTTGAACAGGTAGACGGCCGAGGACGCCAGGCAGAAACCCAGCGCCATCACGAGGGCGGCGGCGACCCGGTCGCCGAACAACTGGTGCGCGAACACCAGGGGCGCCAGCACAAAGACGTTCTTCGCCCACTGGCGCACCCGCAGGGAGCCCAGAATCGCGAAGAGAATATCGAGTGACATGTGCGTGGGGATTGGCGCGCCCAAGAAGTTTCGAACTTCTAACCTTCGGTTCCGTAGACCGACGCTCTATCCAATTGAGCTATGGGCGCAAATTGTAAAAGACCAGCGGAGAGTGAGGGATTCGAACCCTCGGTACCCTTTTGGAGTACACACGCTTAGCAGGCGTGCACCTTCGGCCTCTCGGTCAACTCTCCAAAGTGCACGGCCCTTGCCACGGCGAACAAGAGCTATTGGCGGAGGAGAAGGGATTCGAACCCCCGGTGCTTTCGCACAACGGTTTTCAAGACCGCCGCCTTCGACCGCTCGGCCACTCCTCCAAGAGTGGAATCCAGCGGCTACGCCGGGACCCGAATCTCTCCGGCCGGGACCGGTTCGACAGGGCGGCTCCCCGCGAGCGAATGATGTTTTACAGATGCCCGCGCGGGATGTCAAGCTGAAATCGTCGTCCCCGGAGGATTCGATCGCGAGTCCGATTTCGATTTCGATTTCGATTGGAAGGGGAGGGTCAGTCCAGCGGGATGATGCCCTTCTTGTACCCCTCGGTAACGGCCTCGGTGCGGTTGGTGACCTCGAGCTTCACGTAGATGTGCTCGAGGTGGGTGCGCACGGTGGCCATGCTCACGTGGAGCAGCTCGGCGACCTCGCGGTTCGAGAAGCCCTTGGCGATGGTGAGCAGGATCTCCTGCTCCCGCGGGGTAAGGTTGTGGGGCTCCTCGCCCACCACCGGGAGCTGGGGCTGGGACGGACGCGCGGGTTCCCGGGGCACGGGCTCGGCGGTCTCGGAGGCCTGCCGGGCGCGGAAGCGGCGCAGCAGGTGGCGCGCCAGGTGCGGCTGGATGACGCTGCCGCCGGCGGCGACCTCGTAGCCGGCCTCGACCATGCGGGCGGCCGAGATGCCCTTGAGGATGTACCCCGAGGCGCCCGCGGCGATGGCGGCCATGACGCGGTCCTCCTCGTCGAAAATCGTGAAGATGAGGATCTCGATCTGGGGCGCGCGGGCCTTCACGCGGGCGGTGACCTCGATGCCGTCGATGTCGGGCAGGCCCAGATCGAGCAGCACGACCCGGGGGGCGAGCGCGCAGGCCTTCTCGACGGCCTCGAGGCCGGTGGCCGCCGTATCCAGCAGGACGATGCCCTCGGCGCGGCGCAGCAGACGCTCCTGCTGGCGGCGGATCTCGGGCTCGTCCTCGACGAGGAGCACGGTGACCGGTTCGGGGGTGTCGGACAAGGGGCCTCGCTATCTGCCTTCGTCGTAGAAGTGCAGGGTCTCCACGTCGCGCTTCGGCAGCGCGGCGAGCACCGGTATCATAGCCGGCGGCCAGGCGATGCGCAACGCCACATTTCGGGCCTCGGGGAGGCCGGGGCCCTCGCCGTCGTCGCTGCGACCCTCCTGGACGTCCGCTAGGGCGTAGAAACGGCAGCCTGCCACCACCGAGCCCTCGGGCTGCACGCTGTCGACGATGGTGGCGTAGATCACGCCGGTGCCGTCGCCCCGGTCGACGAGCTCCCAGAAGCGCATCTGCTGGGGCCAGTCCAGGAGCCCGCAGTTCTGGACCTCCCAGTAGCCGTGCCAGGGCTCCTGGCCGGAGGGCGCGGGGTGCGGGTAGACCTCGTGGGTGTGGTGGTGGCCGGTGATGTGCAGCACGACGTTGGGGCACGCGTTGAGCATGGCGACGAGCGTGGCGGCCTTGTCCCCCACGTCCCGGGCGCAGTGATGGCTGATGATGACGACCAACTTGTCGGCGGCCACCAGGTCGTCCAGGGTCTCCTGCAGCCAGTCGAGCTCGGCCTGGGGCATGTACCCGTCGGCCGAGGCCGCGACACCGCCGGCCGAGCTGGTGTCCAGGCCGACGAGGGCCACCGGCAGCCCGGGGACGGGCTCGGGGTCGACCCAGTAACTGCGCCCCTCGACCACGTTGTCGTTGTTGAAGCCGTGGCCCGGCGGGCCGTTGCGGGTCGCGCCCATGACCATCTGGATCCACTCGACGCGGTCGATGAAGCGCCGGTCGGGATCCGCCACCAGGCTGCGCGTGGTGTAGTAATCGTCCGAGAACGGGATGTGGCAGCGCGCGGGCGTCTCGGAATAGCAGAAGCCGCCCACGCAGACGGGGTCGTCGAAGCAGGTGGGCACGACCGAGTCCGAGATCAGAACGGTGGCCGAGCTGCCGGTGGGATCGGCCACCGCGAAGGACATGGTGTCGAAGTTGCCCAGCACCAGCAGGTCGTGGTTCCCCTGCACGCAGTACCACTTCACGGCCGGGTGCAGGCCCACGCCGGTGAACGGATCGTGGGGATCCGGCTGACCCGAGGGCAGCGGATCCTGGTCCGAGCCCGTGTCCGGATCGATGGGGAGCCCCTCCATCACGCGCAGGAACCAGTCCAGCTCGACGAAGTGCTTGTTGTCGGTGAGATCCCCTGAGAACACGATGAAGTCGTGGGGGCGGACCTCGGCGAAGGCGTTGATGGTGGTGATCACCGCGTTCAGGTTGTGCACGCTCCAGGGCTCGTGGGGACGCCAGGCCGAGGCGGAGGCGATGGGGCTGTGGATCGAGCGCGCCGGGCTCTCCTCGTCGACGATGTGGATGTCGGTCATGTGCGCGAAGTACGCCAGGGACGACAGCACCGCGGCCTGCCCCGTGGCGGCGGCGGCGGCCCCCAGGTCGTCCCGCTCGATGTGCGGCTCGCCGGGGCCCTTTCGGGTGACTCCGAACAGGCTGCGCAGATCCTCGAAGTGCGGCAGGGCCTCGAGCTGGCCCACGATGGTCTCGCGCACGGTCGTGATCGGCCGGGGCAGCGGGACCTCGGCGTCGGCGTCGGCGTCGGCGTCCGCGTCGACCAGATCGCCGGTGTCCCCGTCCACGTCCGCGTCCGGGAGGTTGTTCACGTTGTTGCCGTTGTTCCCGTGAGGGTTCTCCGAATCACAGGCGCCCAACACCCAGGCCGTGGAGACGGCGGCGCCCGACGCGAGCAGGAACTGGCGGCGGTTCATCTCGAAGAGGCGGTCTTCCTTGGTCATCTGACACCTTGCGTCAATTGTGAGGGAAAGGGTGAACGGTTGGGGGACGGCGCGCGCAAGAGGCGGGCGCGGTTCATTTCGCGGCGCGGCGGCGCAGCGCCATCAGGAAGGCGGCGGCCAGCAGCAGGCCGAACGGGAGCGCGCGACCAGGCGTGGGGGCGGTGCCGGCGGTGCAGGAGCAGCCGTCGGGCGCGGTGCCCTTGGGATCACCGGTGCCGCCGTCGGGATCGTCGTTCTCGGCGATGCACTGACCCTCAATGCACGCCTCGCCGTCGGGGCAGAGGCTGGAGCCGTCGTCAATCTGGCCGTTGCAGTCGTCGTCGACCGCGTTGCAGGTCTCGGCCGTCGGGCTCTTGGCCGTGCAGTCGCCCCAGGTGCCGGTGGAGCAGATGCGCACGCCGCTGCCGCAGGCGGTGGAGCAGGGCTCGTACAGGTCGTTGTCGGTGAAGCCGTCGCAGTCGTCGTCGACGTTGTTGCAGGTCTCAACCACCGGCCACACGGCCTCGCGGCACTCGGTCCAGATCCCCAGTTCGCAGATCTGCTGACCCAGTTCGCAGGCGCCGACGTCCAGACCGCAGGGGCGGGTGTCGCCGCGCTGGCAGGAGCAGCCCTCGTCCACCTCGCCGTCACAGTCGTCGTCGAAGTCGTTGCAGACCTCGTCGCGCACGCTCTGGGCGGTGCAGCCGGTCCAGGCGCCGGCGACGCACTGCTCGATGCCCGTGCCGCAGGCAGTGGTGCACGAGCGGAAAAGCCCCTCGTCGATCTGGCCGTCGCAGTTGTCGTCGAGGCCATTGCACTCCTCGGCCGTGATGGTCGTGGCGATGGCGTTGAGGGCGGCGGTCAGTTCGCTGAAGTTGTCGGCCTGCTGGTAGCAGCGCAAGTTCGGGTTGGTCTGGAGCTCGTCGAAGGTGGCCGTGGTGTCGCAGCCCGTGCGGGGCATCTGGCCCTCGACGGCCATGCGGTTGAGGCCCAGATAGTCGACGGAGTTGTAGAAGCCGATCACCGCGGTCTTGATGCCCAGGTTCTTCAGCGCGGTGACGGAGTTCACCGACAGGAAGCGGGTGGCTGGATCATAGGGGTCGCACCACTGCCAGCCGTCGGAGATGAAGATCACAAAGTTCTGGGAGGAGGCGTCCTGCAGCGGGCTGTAGGAGGCCACCAAATCCAGGGTCTGGTGGGACGGCGTGTAGTTGCCCGAGTAAGGGGGGGCGACGCCGAGGGCGGAGATGATGTCGGTGGCCGAGCCGGCGCCGACATCAACGTTGATCTGGCCGGCAGTGCACTGTCCCGGAGGGGCGGGGAACATCATCAGGCCGAAGTCGATACGCCCGTCGAAGGTGGTGACCAACTGGGAGAGCGCTTGGGTGGCCCAGTGCCACAGGGTCTCGTTGTTCACCTGGTTGCGCACCATGGAGCTGGATTTGTCCAGCACGATGAGCACCTTGGGGACCGAACAGTTCTGGGCCTTGGCGAACGAGGGGATGAGCAGGACGGCACAAAAACTCAGCATTCCGAGAAACCGCATGACAGACTCCTTCAGCGTCGGTTTTCGCCCTTCCGCCGAACGACGGACATCCCTGGAGGGGCGAGAAGCTGTTTACAGTATAGTATGAGGGTGTACAGGGTCAAGCTGAGATTTGCGCCCATGTCAAGAAAAATGCGACATGAGCACAGAACATTCTGGCCGACCGGCGGGACCCCGAAGATCTCTTCCAGGTTCCCAATCGAAATCGAAATCGAAATCGGGCGGCTCTCTAGCGGGACGGCAGCGCGTATTTGTCGACCACGTGGGCGAAGCGGGCGACGGCCTCGTCAATGTCGGCGGCGGTGGTGCCCAAATGGTAAGAGAACCGGACGTAGCCGCGCCGGAAGTCGGCCATCATGGCCGAGAGCGTGGGCGACAGGCCCTGGCGCCCCGAGGCACAGGCGGAGCCCGACGACACCTCGACGCCGGCGGCGTCGAGCATGCGCACGAGGGCGTCCCCGCGCATCCCGGGGACCGAAACCATGCAGATCCACGGGACGCAGGGGGCGCCGGCGCCCACGATCTCGACCTGGGGCAACGCGGCGGCGATCCCTTCCCGGAGCCGGCGGCCCAGGTCGAGGAAGGCGGCGTCACGACGCTCGAGCGCCAGGCGCAGGGCCAGGGTCGAGGCCACCGCGGCGGGCACGCTCACGGTCCCCGAGCGCAGGCCGTCCTCCTGTTCGCCGCCGTAGAGCAGCGGTCCGATGAGGCTGGCGCGATCCACGAGGAGCATCCCGCCGCCCTTGATCCCGTGAAACTTGTGGGAGGACAGGGTGAGCGCGCTGATGCCGTCGAGGGACTCCGGCCAGAAGCCCCGGGCCACCGCGTGCACGGCATCGACGTGGAAGAACGTCTTCGCGCCGGCCTCCTTCAACCGCCGGCCGAGCTCGGACACCGGATAACGGACGCCCGTCTCGTTGTTCACCGCCATGACCGAGAGCAGGTCCGGGGGCT
The DNA here is from genome assembly GCA_938004375.1 of uncultured Pseudomonadota bacterium. GTDB lineage: Bacteria > Myxococcota_A > Polyangia > HGW-17 > HGW-17 > HGW-17. The sequence goes on along the minus strand of CALKWH010000189.1, from coordinate 3,186 downwards.
CGGCGATCAGCCGGTCCACGGCCTCGGGATCCAGCGTGCCGTCCCGGCGCACGGGCAGGATCTCGAGGGCCCAGCCGAAGCGGGCGGCGGCGGCCTGCGCGGCGCGACGCACCGACGCGTGCTCCACGGCCGAGATGACCACGCGGACCCCGGGCCGCTGGGGGGCCACCTGCATCATCCAGTTGTTCCCCTCGGTGGCGCCGGAGGTGAACACCAGGCGATGGTGGTCGGCGCCGAGCAGCTCGAGGGCCTCGCCGCGGGCCTTCTCCAGGGTCAGGTGAGCGGCCTTGCCCAGGCCGTGCCCGGAGGCCGGGTTCGCGAAGATCTCGGCGCCGATCGCGACGTAGCGCTGCAGGACCTCGGGGAACGGGGGGGTCGAAGCCGCTGCGTCGAGATAGATGACCTCAGGCATCCTTCCCACCCTTCCCCGCCGGGCGCGCGGACCGGGCCGCCAGGCGCGCGCGCAGCGCGAGAATGCGGCGCCGGGTCGGCCGGAACCAGAGCCCCAGGAGCGCCGCCAGCAGGCACAACCGGGCGAACACGTCCCCGAAGCGCACGTAGAACGTGGCCGACGGGGGCATCACGGGCACCAGGGCGTGGACCACGTAGCCGTCGGGCCACACGTCCAGGCGGAACAGCCCGGGGCGCCCCTCGACCGGCCGCACCTGCGCCCGCTGCAACTGTTCCATGAAACGGAGCGGATGCAAGCCCGCGTCGGGGTTGACGAGGGGATCCCGGGACGGCGCGGTGGGGCCGAGCTCGCCGGTGGGCCAGATGAACGTGGACACGCCGATGTTGACGTTGCGCACCATGGGCAACCGGGTCTCGACGGCACGGAACACGGCCAGGGACAGGTGCTGCCAGGGCTCCTGGGTGGCGCCGAACCAGGCGTCGTTGGTGATGTTCACCAGGATGTTGGGACCGGCGCCGGCCGCGCGGCGCCCGAACTCGGGCAGGATGTCCTCGTAGCAGATCAGGGGACCCAGGCGCACCGTCGCCGGCCCGGCCGTGGTCGCGGCGTCGGGCAGGTCCAGGGTGAACAGCCGGGTCCCGCGGGTCATGTTCGACATGCGGTGAGCCCGGAAGAACCCGTGGAGAAAGGGCATGTAGTCGTACAGCGGGATGTATTCGCCGAACATCAGCAGCCAGTTCTTGTCGTAGCGCCCCAGGATCCGCCCCTCGCGGTCGAACAACTGCGCGGAGTTGTAGACCTGGGCGTCCTCGGCCTCCCGGGAGAGGGTGGTGGCGCCCATCAGCAGAGGCGTGGTGAACCCACGGCGGATGCGGCGGAAGTCCATACGCTCTCCGCCGGGGTCGGCGTAGTCCTCGGTGCGCGCGCGGAGCATGGGATAGGGGTAACTGCTCTCGCTCCAGACCAGCAGGTCCAGGCGCGGGATCGCCCCCGTCGCGGCCAGCCGCTCGGCCTCCTGGGAGAGCCGGTGGTGCACCACCAACTGATGCTCGCCGAAGTAGCGTGCCCGGCCGTCGTCGATGCCGATGTTGGGCTGGATCATGGCGACGCCCATGTGGGGGCGGGCCTTCATGCGGTCCCCCACGTCGCGCACCCGCCAGGCGGACCAGCCCAGGACGACCAGCAGGATCGCCGCCGGCACCAGGAGCAGGGCCGGCGGCCGACGGCGCTGGCGCAGGGCCAGACCCAGCTCGAAGACCAGCGCCGCGCACAAGACCAGCAGCGCGCTGACACCGGTGGGACCGGTGAACTCGGCGATCTGGATGGAGGTGGGCACGAACCCCTGGGTGATCGCCAGGTACCAAGGAAAGATCAGCGGGAACACATATTCCACGGCGACCGTCAGGACAGGCGCGGCCACCCATAGCGGGGTCCGGGGCCAGTCGGCGGTCACGCGGCGGATCCCCCAGGCGATGAGCGCGTAGATCAGTCCCTGATAGAGCGTGTATAGGGCATAGACGAACCATGCCAGGACCACCGGCAGGTTACCGAAGCGGATGATGAGGTCAGGGATCCACGGGAAGCCGCCCCCGGCGGCGACGATGCCGGTCACCCAGCCGAACTGGAACGCGCGGCGCGGTGTCGCGTCGCGGATCACGACCAGCAGGGGGATCATGGCCACCCAAGCCATGGGCCAAAAGGGGAACGGCGGACAGGACGTGAACCACATCACGCCCGAGAGCGCCGCCATGGACCAGGGATACCACTTGGAAAGCCGCATGTGTGACCACTCCGCGGTGAACCGCGGCAGCACCCTATGGCCTCGGGGCGAGGCTTGTCAAGTCAAAGCGGGAAAATCGCAGGACCGGCGGAGGCTACTTGGCACCGCAGTACTTGTTGACCTCGTCATTCAGGCCGTTCACCTTCTCGACGAACTTAAGATCCTGCATCTCCTTGATTTGTTTATCTATGGCCGCGCGATCCTTGGCCTCCGTGGCCTTGGCCATCTCCCGATAGATTTTCGATAGACCACCGAACAAATCCTGATATTGCTTGGCATAAGCCTTGAGCTTCTCATCCTTGAGTTTCACGGCGCCGATCTTGTCCTTGAATTTGTCCACGTCATCGGCGATGGCGATGAAATCCTTGGGATCGGGATTCGCCCGGTTCGCTTTCGTGGCCTTGGTGCTCAGTTCCTGTGCCTGATTCATGACGGCGATCAGATCGTTGCACTGCTTCACCTTGGCATCGCAGGCGGACAGCCCCAACATAAAAATGGCCAGCATAAAAATTTTTGCGCTCTTCATGAGGTTCTCCTTACCTAGTCAGGGGTTGACAAAACCACTGCAGGGGAGTAACGCGCATTCCGGACCTGGGGTCAAGTCGAAACGTGGGGAAACGTGGGGCCGGGGCCTGCCCGGCGCGGATTCCGGGATTTTGCGCGACGACCGGTTTTTCCCTTGGGAATCTCCGGGCAAGGCGACTATAATGCCTCCCACCTTGCGAGGGACGACCATGTGGGAGTCAGCGCCCTTCTTCATCATTCTGTTCGCCGTCGGCCTCACCGTCGGCGTCGGCGCGGGGCTCGCGTGGGCCCGCCGCCGTCGCGCGTCCTTCCCCACTCTTCATGAGCCCTCCACCCTTCCTGAGGTCCCCACCCCGGCCGGCACCCCCGCATCGGTCGACTCCTCCACCCAGGCACCAGCGTCGGTCTCGAACTCTGAAGCAGATCGGAAGAGCGTCGTGTAGGGAAAGAGTGTAGATCTAGGTGGTCG
>CALKWH010000188.1 GCA_938004375.1 uncultured Pseudomonadota bacterium | reverse complement strand
AAATCGAAATCGAAATCGAAATCGAAATCGAAATCGAAATCGAAATCGAAATCGAGAAGCGTCCCCCGCCCCCCGACTCCATAGTATTACCGTTGACGCCTGACCGGGTTTCGGTACAATGTGCGCCATGTTTCGACGACCCGCCATCCTGATCGCCCTCGTCCTCGTCTGTCTGCCCGTCTCCTGGGCGTCGGCACGCCGCCGGCCCCCGGTGAAGACCATCCCGATGTTCCCGATCACCGGGACGGTGGAGGCCACCGAGGCCCCGCCTGCCACCGACGCCGAGAAGCGCGTGGCCTTTTTGCGCCAACTCAAGGAGAAGGCCTACCACCGGTACCGCGATCCGCTGGTGATCCTGCCGCCGAAGTTGTTCCTGTCGACCCGGTTGGCCGTGGTGGTCTGGGACACGCAGCCGCCCCCGCCCAATCCCATCGCCCAGAGTACGGCCGTCCCCGCGCTGGCCATCCGCGCCGGCACGTTCATGCCTCAGTTGTGGGTGCTGAACCACGAGGCGGACTTCCACGTGATCAATCACGGCCGCAAGGACGTGAAGTTGGTCGTCCCCGGTCGCGTGATCAACGGCGAGAAGGTGGCCCCCGAGACGCTGGCCCCCGAGGTCGACCGCGTCATTCCCGTCAACCCCCGTGGAGAGGAGCTCTCGGACAAGACCGTCCGGTTCTGGTCCTTCCCCCTCCGGTTGACGGGCTTCCCGTCCGCCGTCGGGCGGGTGCTCTTCGTGCGTTCCCATCACTTCACCCTGGTCAACGACGACGGCACCTTCGAGCTGCCTCCCCTGCCCGCGGGCAAGTACCAGGTGTCCTTCATCGACCGCAACCGCGAGCTGCTCACGCAGGAGGTCGTCATCCCCGAGAAGGGCAAGGGCGAGCTCAAGCCCCTGGAAGTGAAGTTGACCCTCCCTTACCTGATGGAAGAATGACAGAGGCGCATCCATGTTTTTATCCAAGATCTGGTTGGTTCTGGTTACGTTCGCCGGGGTTCTCGCGCTCGGTGCCCTGCTCGTCGCCACGCGTCCGGCGGAGTATTTCTTGAAGCAGAACTACCGTGGGGACGGCATGCTGCTGGACATGGCGCAGGTGTCGTTCGAGGCCGAACTCGCGCGCGAGTCGCGCCAGATGCTCGACCGCCTGGGCAACCTCCGACTGGACAAGCGCATCGTGGAGGCTGCCGAGACGCAGAAGGACACCGAGAAGCTCATCCCCGTGCTGCAGGACTTCGCCAAGCGCCTGAACGTGCAAGAGATCATCGTCACGGACGTGTCCGGCGGCGTGCTGGCGAACTCGGCCAAGGGTCGCGCGTCGGTGGCCAGTTTCACGCCGTTCAAGGAGGCGGTCCAGGGGTGGCACAGCGACAACACGATGGTCATGGAAAACCACCTGCTGCAGGTCTTCGCGGTGCCCATTTTATCCAAAGATTTCAAGCGTGTAGCCGGGACCCTGGTGGTCTTGCGCAAGTTCGACACCGAGTTCCTCGCCGGCTTCCAGGAGGCCATGGGGCACGCCAAGACCGAGGACTTCGACGTCGAGGTCGCCATTTTCATGAACAACAAACTGGTCTACACCACCCACAAGCACGACGTGTGGGAGCAGGTGCCCGCGCTGTACGAGAAGCACGCAGCGGACGTGCGCAACCCAGAGAAGGGCTTCTCCCCCTCGACCACCCTCGTGGACAAGAAGCAGGAGTACCAGGTGATCCTGGGCCAACTGCGCGGTGAGGTCACCAATCCGTTGCTGGAGGGGGATCCCCTCCCCGCCGCTCCGGAGAAGGACAAGAAGGACGACGCCAAGAAGGGCGACGCCAAGAAGGATGACGCCAAGAAGGATGACGCCAAGAAGGGCGCCGGTCTCACCGACGACACCGGCGTGTATTACGTCCTGGCGTGGAAACTTCCGCCGCCGTTGGGCAGCTTTGCTTTCATGGACAAACACATCCCGCAGGAGCAGTTGATGAAAGACTTCCCGTGGGGGATGCTGGTGGGCGTGGGCCTGGGCATCTTCATCCTCGGCATGCTCATCGTCATCTTCGAGGGCGACATGCCGCTGCGCCGCCTGATCAAGCACACCAAGGAAGTGGCCGCCGGCGACATCCTGCTGATCAACGACCAGGCCTACCATGGTCGGTTCTCGTCCCTGGCCCGCGCGATCAACGAGGCCCTGGAGAAGACTGCCGAGCGCCAGGGCGGCCCGTCGCTGCACGACAAGTCCATCGGCGACATCCTCGGCGGTCCCGCTCCCGCGGGCGGCGGTGCAGGTGGCCTGCAGCTCAAGGACGGTGGTCCGCCTCCGCCCCCGGTGGCCGGCAAGCCGCTGGCGTATCCGAAGCTCAAGGGCGTGGAGTTGCCGGGGCAGAAGATCCCCGCCGTGCTCCCGGAGAAACCCATCCTGTCCGCGGCGCCGCCCCTGCCGTCCTCGGTCCCTCCACCGATCCCGGGGCGTCCCACCGCGCCGGCCCTCCCGACGACTCCGGCCGCCGCCGAGCTCCCGGTCGCCGGGGCCGAGGCCGCCGGGGCACCTGCGCCGATCGAGAAGAAGACCTCGGGCAACGTGATCCTGCCGCCGGCGCCCGGCGAGGATCCGCAGGAATATTTCAATTATGTTCTCAATAAATTCAAGGAGATGAAGCTCCAGCTCGAGGGCAGCCTCGAGGGCTTCAACGACGAGGAGTTCGTCAAGAAGCTCGCCCAGTCCACCGAGGACGTGCGGGCCAAGATGAAGTGTGAGCGCGTCATCCTCACCGTCTACGAGCGCGAGAAGAAGGCCGGCCTCAAGGCGGCCCCCTACCGCGGGGCGTGACGCCTCGGGGCAACCATGCTCGACTTCACCTACCACAATCCGGTGCGGCTGGTCTTCGGCGCGGGATCCATCGAAAAGCTCGGGCGGCTCGTGCCCGACGACGGTCCGGTGATGGTGATCACCGGCGTCGGCTCCCTCGAGCGCTGCGGGGCGGCCGCGGCGATCCGGACCCAGTTGGCCGGGCGCGAGACGGTCTGGTTCACGGGCGTGGAGCCCAACCCCCAGTTGGACACCCTGCTGCGCGCCGTGCGCCTGGCCCGGGAGTGCGGGGCGCGTTTTCTCCTGGCGGCCGGCGGCGGGTCGGTCATCGACGGGACCAAGTTCATCGCGGCGGCGGCGCCCTTCCCCGGAGACGATCCCTGGCAACTGGTCACCGGGAGGGAGAAGGTCCGCGCGGCGCTCCCCCTGGGGGCCGTGCTGACCCTGCCGGGCACCGCCTCGGAGATGAACGACGGCGCGGTGATCTCTCGTCGGGATCCCACCGACAAGCAGCCTTTCAAGAGCGAAAGACTCTTTCCCCGGTTCGCCATCCTGGATCCGACGTTCACCCTCACCCTGCCCTGGCGCTACACCGCCAACGGCGTCGGGGACGCCTTCGTTCACGTGATGGAACAATACTGCACGCGGGACGTGTTCACGCCGCTCCAGGACCGGCTCGCCGAGGGGGTCCTGTCCACCCTGATCGAGTGCGGTCGATCCATTAAAAATAATCCCGACGATCTCGCCGTGCGCGGGGAGCTCATGTGGTGCGCCACCCTGGCGCTCAACCGGCTCCTGGGGTGCGGTGTAGTGCAGGACTGGAGCACCCACCTGATCGGCCACGCGCTCACGGCAGAGGCGGGGCTCGACCATGCCCGCTCGCTGACCGCCGTGCTGCCGTGGGTGCTGCGCGAGAAGTTCAATTCCAAGCGCAAAAAACTCACCCAACTGGGCCGGCGGGTGTTCGGGGTGACCGAGCCGGACGAGGCGGCGGCGGCGCAGGCGGCCATCGTCGCCCTGGAGGCGTTTTTCCAGGAAATGGATTTGCCCGTGCGGCTGGATCCGGCCGTGGTGACGCCGGAGGTTCTGGCCCGGGTGATCAATCAGATGTCCGCCTATAAAAAAGGTCTCGGTGAAGACGAGGATCTCACGCCCCCCGTGGTGGAGCGCATCCTGCGCGCCAGCCTGGGGACATGATCAGCCCCCCAGGGACGCCCGCAAAAGGGCGTCCCGCCTGACAGCCATGGTCAGGTTCGATGAGCCCCTGAAAAAGTCGGAAAACAAGTCGTTGTCAGTGAAGCGACAACGAAAACGAGATAAACAAGCACCAGCGCCCTCTGCTCGACGGTATCAGTGAACCTGACGAGCTGTGAGGTCACGAAGTGACCGGTATGATTCCGCCAGGTGAAGAGGATCCCGATTTCGATTTCGATTTCGATTTCGATTTCGATTTCGATTTCGAGATAGGCGATGGTTACCGTCCCCGGTCGCCAAGCGACTGTCCTCAGTCGCCAGGTTCCAGATCCTGCGCGAGCAGCACCAGGTCGGCGAGCAGCCGCACCGCGTCTCCGGGGGCGAAGCACGCGGCCAGGCGCAGGACGAGCGGATGGTTGACGGCCACCCAGAGGGCGCCGGACCGATCCCACGGCGGGGTCGGCAGCGCCCGCAGCCGCGCCAGGTCGACGTCCTTCTCCATGGGGAAAAATGGCCAGGCGGCGGCGGGCCGGTGGAGTTCGGCGAACCGAAGCCCGCGGGCGAAGGCCAGCCGCGGATCGCGCGCGGCCTCTCTTTCCCAGTGGCGGGGCCAGGCGGCGCACGGGTGATCGTGCGGGAGCTCGAGGCGCCGAGCCGCCAGGCACCGGCTCGCGGCCTGCGTGTCTCCGGGTCGGGGTCCGGCGAGGGTCCGCACCAACTCCGGGGTCCAGTGGGTAGAGTCTATAATTAGAAATTCTTCCCTCGTTGGCGTTCCCGGCTCTCCGGCGCCCGCCGGCAGGACGACCTTCTCTCTCAAGTCCGAGATTGTGAAGAAAACACCCCGCAGGTCCCGGCCCACCTCGCGCGCCTGCCAGCCGGGGTCCGGGTGTCCGGCGAGGAAGCGACGCCAGTCGTCCGCGGTGGCCGGGTCATCAATCAAGCGGACTTGCAACCGTTCCCCCAACTCCCGGCGGAGCTCCCGCAGATCCGCCCCGGCCGCGGTCCCGGGGTCCCCCACCTCCGGGCCAAAGGCGCTGTCCCAGAGAAAATGCAGGTAGGGCGCCGGTCCAGGGCCACGATGAAAGACGAAGCCCCGATGGGCGAGCACCAGCGCGCCGTCGGGACGATCGAGGAGATCCAGGCGGCACCGGACGGTCGCGTCCGCGCGCTCCACGTGAAACCGGGAGCCGGCGGGGGTCGGTTCGGGGACGCAGGCGGTGCCCTGGAGCCAGACGCGCAGCGGTCCGCCGGCCAGGGTGCCGGCCAGGGTGGCGCGCAGGCGCTCCAGGGTCTCACCGGGATCAGGGTTGTTCAAATACCAAGTCTCGCGGTTCCCGGTGGCCCTCCCCGTGTGCAGATGGAGCTCCCAGGTGCCGTCGGGGAGCACCCAGGCCTCGACGGTCTGGCCGGCTGCGCTCGTGCGAAAGCGCGAGAGGGCGAAGCCCGGCGGTCCGATGGGGGGAGAGAAGCCCGGCAGCGTCAGGTCGTGTCCGGGATCCCGGGGGGGCGCGCCGGTAGAGAGCCAGGCGCGCATCGCGGTGAGGGAGAGGCCCGGGGCGGTGTCCTCGAGGGTGACCTCGGTGAAGCGGCCGCAGGCGGCTTCAGGGGCCACGCACACGTCCACGTCCCGGGCGCCCATGGCCAGGGCGCGGGCCAGGCTGTCGAGGAAGACACTCTCCAGGGTGCGCGGTCCGGCGTCCGGTCCCGAGATCGGGATCGCGGCGCCGTCCTCCAGGGCCGGGCGCAGCCAGGCGCGCAGCAGGTCCAGGCCGTCCTCCATGATCTACTCCGGCTCCGCCTGTTCCTCGGCCAGGCGGCGGGCCTTCTCCATGCGCAGGAGCTCCCGGGCGAGGGCGGAGACCTGATCCTCTTCTTCCTTTTGCCGGGCGGTCCGGCAGAACTCCAGGGTGTAACGGAACTCCGTCAAGAGAATTTCGAACGTCAACTGGCGCCGCACCAGGCTCAGGAAGTGGCGTCGCTGGTCGAAGTCCGCGGTGAAGAAGCCCTCGGGATAGTCCACGTCCTCGATGCGGGCGATCAGGCGGCGGGCGAAGTGGGCGCAGTCGCGGCCCGAGACGGCCTCCTCGGCGGCCAGGGTCCCGAACTCGACCCACTGGGCCTGGGTGCAGTCCAAGTGTTTTTTATACTCATCGCCCAATAACTCGTCCCGCACCAGCCGCACGTAGTCGGCCGCCGAGACCGGGCCCTCGAGCAGGTAGGGCTGCTGGGTGAGCCGGCTCACGGTGGCGTCGTCCATCTGCATGTAGTTGGCGTCGCACAGGAGGATCCACTGGCCGTTGGCGGGCAGGAGCGTGCCGTCGAACAGGCCGAAGGCCGCCCCCAGGATGCTCTTCTCCTCGGCGCGCAGTTCCCCGCCGCCCCGGGCGCCGAAGGCGGTGTCGATGTCCGGCCAGTAGAACGCGACCACGCCGGGGAACCCGTCGAGCTCCGAGGTGAAGCGCTCGATGAGGGCGGCGGCCGAGGCGTTCTGGTAGGCCGAGGCCCAGTCGGTGCGGCGGATGACGCAGAATTTCGCCATGAGCCCGACGGCGGCGGCGGAGTCGAGCAAGTGCCGGCCCAGGGCGTGGGCCGAGGCGGTCTTGCCGCAGCCGGGCTTGCCCAGGGCGAACAGCACGGGGTTGAGGCGCTTGGGATTTTTCCCCGCGGCGGGATCGTACGCGAGCAGATCCCGCACCAGTCGGCGGCCGGCCCGCAGGTACTCCGTGTTGCCGATGATCCCGTCCAGCGTCACCGGCAGCACCGGGCTCGCCTGATCCCGACGGACCTCGCCGAACAGGGGAAAATGGATGTCCCCGACGTGGAAGTGCACCTGGCGATGGCGTTCCAGTTGGGCCCCGTGGCGCGGATCCCGGACCAGGGTGAGGCAGGTCTGGACCATGAGGCGGGCGTAGGCACACAGGGCGGTGTCCGCGTCGTGGCCCTGCCGCACGTGATCCTGGGTGTAGTGGAGAGCATCTTTATAAAATGCCTCCAACAGGTTGGGATCCTCGAGCACCTGGCGGGTCTCGCGCAGCTCCAGGCCATGAACGGCCCGCACCCGGTGCCCGGTGAGCCCGTCGAGCTCGTGGGCCAGCACCAGGGACGCCGCGTGGACGGCGGCGAGGCGCGCGAACCCGGGCGGGGGCGCGTCCTCGCGTTCGGTGACGCGATCCCGCAGCCAGGCGCGGGCCGAGAGGAGCAGGCCGCCGGCTTTCTCGAGGGCGGCCAGGATCGGGTGGCTGCGGGGCCCCAGGCCGTAGGGGTGGCGCTCCCACTGGTACAGGAAGCGCGGCCAGCGCAGCTCCAGGAGGCGCGGGACCAGGTCGGCGCGCAGCGGCTCGAGGTCTTCGGGCTTGAGGTGGAAGGTCGTCATGGGTCACCCGGATCCAGCGGGACCGCCAGCAGTCCCGGAAAGAGCCGCTCCAGGGCCCGTCCGAGCCCGGGCGGTCCCTGGTACACCGCGCGGCGCTGGCGCAGCACGCGGTAGGGGACGTCGGCACGCAGGCGGGCCATTCGCCCGGACAGGGGACCGCCGTCGCCGAACAGGGGGGCGAGGGGGTCGTCCGCGACGCTGGGCCCCGGCTCCGGCAGGATCTCGTCCACGGGCAGGTGGAAGATCCGCGCGCCGGGGAAGTCGTCGAAGAGGCCGGCCAGGGAAGCCGGCGCCGCGGCCGCGCTCCACAGGGGTCCGAGCATGCCCCGGGAGAGGCGTTCGATCCGGGCGCCGTTCACGGTGTCGCGGGCCTCCAGGCACTGCAGGAAGCCCAACTCGGCGTCCTGCAACAGGGCGTTCTCGAGCAGGGCGGCCAGGGCCGGGGGCAGCGCCGGCTCGCGGCTGGCGCGGGCGTAGGGCACCGGGACCTCGAGCCCCGGCACGACCAGCTCGCAGGAGTGGCGGCCGGGGCAGTGAAACACTGGGTCCACCCGGTCCCGGATCCATCGCACCCGCGCGCCGCCGGCCACGGGTCCCAGGAACCGCCAGCGGATCCAGGGGGCCGGAGCTCCCCGGGAGAGGAAGTGCAGCCCGAACCCGGAGACGGGGTGGGCCGGAGTGCCGGGGTCGAGCCCCGAGAAGGCCCATGCGGGGTCCGGGAAGCGCGAGTCGGTGCGCAGTCGGTCCCAGGGAAACCAGGTGCTGGGGTCGGACATGGACGCCTAGGCCTCGGGGGACTCCTTCTCCTTCTCCGCCTTCTCCAGGATCCGCTGGAGCTGCTGGGTCCGCAGCTCCTTCTCGGCGGCGAGGTTCTTCTCGACGAGCTCCTCGACCTCGCGATCGTAGACCGTCATGTTGGCCACGATCTGCTCGACGTTCCGGGTCAGGAACAGGGAGGTCTCGGAGGTGATCACGGCCACCCGGTTCATGCTCTCCTTCAGGCTCTCCATGCTGGCGGTGACCTGCAGCGAGAGCTGGCCGGCCTCGGCGAGGGTGGCCAGGCGGGAGGCGTGCTGGCGCAGTTCGTCGAGGACGAGCTCGGCGGCCTGCTGGATGAGCGTCATGTTCGCGTGCAGGTTCTTCGAGATCTCGGTGAAGTGCAGGTTCATCCGCATGATCGAGTCGAGGTGGTGCAGTGCATGGTCGAACAGTTGCATCTTTTGACCGTGCTCCCAGATGAGCCGGTCGGTCTCGACCAGGTGGGCCTCGGTCTGGCGGAACTCCTCCGAGTTCGCGTCCGTGAGCTCCTTGAGGCGGGCCTCGAGCTCCTCGCGCAGGGCCTTGAGCTCGAGCACCAGGCCGACGTACTGCTTTTTCCCGCGGGCGGCGTCGACCTTCTTGGCCTGCAGAGCCTTCTGGTCGTCGTGGAGCCCGGAGATGGTGCGCTCGACCTTCTTGAGGTATTCGGCCACGTGCTTGACGTGCTCGTCGGCGATGTCGATCTTGGCCGCGAGCAGATCGGCCAGGGGTCGGCGACGGAAGGGGCGCCCCAACAGGGGGATCCTGCCCAGCACGCCGCGAAAGCCGCGCCCCACGCTCCCCTGCTTGCCCGAGGTCATCGTGCGAAGCTCGTCGAGCAGGGTGCGCTGTTCCTCGATCTCCTGGTTCATGTCCTTGGCGAGTTGGTCGTGTTCCTCCTGCAGGCGCTTGAGCTCCTGCAGGTTGTCCTGGTTGCGGCTGCGATAGGTGTCGTCCAGGCTGGTCGTGGCCTCGCGGCTCCACTTGCTGCCGTCAAACTCGACCTGCTTCTTGAGGATCTCCTCGGCGTTTCTGGTGGGTTCCGTCATCGCGTTACCTTTCGTGCGCGGCCGGCGCGGTATCGTTGCATTGTAGTGAAAAAAACCGCGGAACACAACCGCCCCGGGCGGGTCAGCGGATCTTCACGAGGTCGGGCCACAGGGCCCAGGGCCCCTCGAGGGACAGGGCGTGGAAGAACGGGCGCCAGGCGGCCAGCAGGGAGGCGGCTCCGCCGGTGACCTGGGCGTCGGAGACGGCGGACTTCACCAGGCGTTTCCACAGGGGTTCGGGGGGCGGATACACCCAGAACACGGGGGCGTCGGAGGAGAGTCCGGCCAGCCGGCCGGCGTGCTCGAGGGCGGCGAGCAGGCCGCCGAGCTCGTCGACGAGCCCTTCGCGCAGGGCCTGCCTGCCCAGCATCACGCGCCCGTCGGCCCGGCGCAGGGCGGCGGTGGTGGAGAACCGGCGGCCGGCGGCGACCGCGGCGACGAACCGGCGGTAGGTGTGCTCGAGCTGGCCGCGAACCAGCGTGCGCTCCTCGTCGGTGTACGGGCGAAGCACGCTGTCGGCGTCGGCCAGGGGGGCCCGCTTGTGGGTGGTGAGGCCCACGCCGAGCCGGCGCAGGAGTTCGCCGGCCTGGAACTTGCCCCCGAACACGCCGATGGAGCCGACGAAGCTCGCCTCCGTGGCGAAGATGACCCGTCCCCCCACGGCCAGGTAATAACCGCCCGAGGCGGCCATGTCCCCGATGGAGATCACCACCGGGAGGCGGGCCGAGGTCAGTTGCACCAGGCGCCAGAGGGCCTCGGAGGCGGACGCGCTGCCGCCCGGGGAGTCGATCCGCAGCACCACGGCGCCGAAGCGCGGGTTCCCGGCCACGGCGGCCAGCGCGGCTGCGGCCTTCTTCAGTTCGATGGTCTCGCCGCCGGTGAGGGGGTTGGGCACCGGACCCTTCTGCGAGACGATCTCACCGGAGAGCACCAGGAGGGCGACCCCGCGGCCGGGGCGTTCGGCGGGGGCGTGGCGGGCGGCGTCCTTGAGGCCGAGCACGCGACCGGCGCCGCGGAACACGGCGGCGGGAACCTGGTCGGCGTACAGCAGGCCGTCGACGAGCCCCGCCGCGAGCGCCTCCCGGGCCGGCAGCTCCATCTTCAGGGTGATCCGGTGGAGCGCGGGGAGCGTCAGCGCGCGGCGGCGCAGCACCAGCTCCTTGAAACGCATGTCCAGGGCGAGCAGCAGGCGCCGGGACTGGGAGAAGGCCGGCGTCGAGGGGCTGCGCCGGGTGAACATCTCGGGCGCGCTCTTGTAGGCCCCCACCGCGACGAGGTCGGCGCCCACGCCCAGATCCTGGAGGGCCTGACCCAGGAAGAACTGCGTGGTGGAGAGCCCCCGCAGCCGGACGTTGCCCCCGGGGAACAGGTAGAGACCGTCTGCCCCCGCGGCCAGGGCGTAGGAGGCGTTGCCCAGGGTGGCCGCGTAGACGTAGGACTTCTTCCCGGCCCGGCGCAGCCGCGAGAGCCAGTCGGTCCACTCGTCGACGTGGGACCACGAAGGATCGTCGTCCCCCAGCTTCACCAGCACGGCGCGGCAGGCCTCGGTGCGCAGGCAGTGGCGCATGGCGAGGGTGAAGCGGGCGTGCCGGGCCTCGTCCACCGGCCCGGAGAGATCGTACAACTGCAGGAAGTCGTCCTCGGGGAGCACGGAGGGCTCGGGCGGCTTTTCGGACCAGCGCAGGGCCAGGTGGACGGCGGGCTCCGGCAGGGACAGCCCCTGGAACATGGCCAGGTTCTCGAGCTGGACCGCCAGGCTGGCGGCGACCGTGAACGCCTCGGGCTGGTCGAGCCCGAGGGGGGCGCCCGCGCGCCAGCCCTCGCGGTCCCGGGACGCCCAGCCTCCGGACAGCACGAGGTGCACCCCCCGGAAGAGTCCCAGGCGCACCCCTCCGGTGACCGCCCAGTCCAGCCGCCGCTCGGCGAGATGGACCCCGGCCCAGGCACGCCAGCGGCGCCCCAGGGCGAGCTCGAGGCGGTGGACGCGGTCCTGGGGCAGTCCGGCGACGGATCCCATCAGGAGGCTCTCGACCTGGTAGGAGGCCGAAAAGACGCCGTCCCCGGGGGAGAAGAGCAGACCCAGCGCCCAGTCCCGGGCGCCGTCGGTGGCGGGATCGGCGGGGGCCACGCGACCGAGCCACCGCGCGCCGAAGGACCAAGCCGGGGAGAGGGCCCAGCCGCAGCCGGCTCCCAGGATCCCGCCGGTGTAGCCGCCCGCGTCGTGGAGGGCGGAGCCGGAGACGAAGCAGGCCGCCTTTACCAGCGGCAGGTCGTGGGCCAGCCACAGGGTCTCGGAGGAGACGTGCCAGGGACGCAGCGGGTCGGCCACGTGCTCGGTGGCCAGGAAGGCGGCGTGGAAGCCGGACAGCCGGGACAGGTGGGCGGGCGCGTTCCAGGAAAATGGGGAGAACCAGGCGCCCGCGTCGGGGGGCGGAGCGGGGACGGTCCGGGTGAAGGGGAACTCCTGGGCGCGGGCGGGGCCCGAGAAGGCGACGAGGAGACCGACCACCAGCAGCAGGGCGCCCGCCGGGTGGGCACGGGTGAACAGCCGCCTCATGGGCCGACCTCCGGGTCCGGTCCGAAGACCGGCGCTAAACCGCAGCGGGCGGCGAAGCGCTCGGCGAAGGCGCGGGCGAGCCCGGCCACGGAGGGCGCCTCCCCGAGCTCGTCCCAGTAGACGACGCCCCGGCCGACCAGGCCGCAGGGGACGATGTGACGGAATCCGTCGTGCTCGCGCCGCACGTTGAGGCAGAAGCCGTGCAGGGAGACGCCGTCGCGGATCTCGATGCCGACGGCGGCGATCTTGCGGTCCCCGACCCAGAGCCCGGGGTTGTCCGCGTCGAAGGTGGAGGCGATCCCCGCCTCGAGGAGCAGGTCCTCGAGGGTGCCGAAGATACGGTCCACGTGACGCCGCACCAGACGGCCCACCGGCAGGATCGGGTAGCCCACCAACTGGCCGGGCCCGTGGAAGGTGACGTCGCCGCCCCGGCCCGTCTCGACCACCTCGATTCCGTCGGCGGCCAGGGCCGTCTCCGTGCGCAGCAGGTGGCAGCGGTCGGCCCGGCGTCCCAGGGTGATCACGGGTTCGTGCTCGAGGAGCAGAAGACGGGGGGTCCCCCCCGCGGCCACCTCGGCCACGGCGCGCTCCATGAGATGCATCCCCCGTTGGTACGGGATCCGGCCATGGAAGGTGCACGCCAGCGGGTTCATCGGGCCGAGCATATACCGCCGCTGCAGAAAGCAATCAAGAATAATGGCGCGTCGGCGACCCGGGGGACGTAGGTGGCCTTCTGGGGCAGGTACCAGCCGGAGCCGGGCTGCACCACGTGGAGCTCGCGGCCGATGGTGATTTCGCCGCCCGCCCGGGCGAGGAACGCGAACGCGGCACCCCGGGCGGGGGGCTCGAGCGTGACCTTGGCGTTCGCCGGGGCCGTGATCAGGACCAGCTCGCCGACCTTGGGGACCGTGATCAGCGAACGCTTCGTGAGCGCTGTGGGGGCGGCCTTCGGGAACGCCACGTCGGCGATCTTCAACTCGGCCAGGCGCGCGAAGGAGGTCGGCGGCGGGGCGTCCGGGCTCTTCGGGGGCGGGAAGAAGTGCACGTCATGGAGGGCGGCTTCTCCGTTTAGGAAAAATTGATCTATCTTTGGAGGCAGCGCCCACAGCAGCAACACCAGGGGTTCGTCCCCCACGGGGCCGGTCAGTTCATGGGGGATGCCTGCGGGGAGAAAGCCGGTGGTCCCGGCCGAGAGAGGGTGGGACCGGGTCTTCAGCGCGGACGTCCAGAGATCGAGCCGTCCGGTGCCCTCGAGCACGGCGAAGAAGACGTCGGTTTTTTGATGGACGTGCTGCAGGAAGCGGCCGGCCTTGTCGATGCGGAGCACGGTGAGCGAGGCCGCCTGGGTCGACACCGACCCGGGGTGGAGCAGGACGCGGGCGGCGGTGCCGTTGCCCGGGGTCCGGGAAATGGGCACGTCCGTGGCGAACACGCCGTACTGGGGCAGGTTTCTGGGGAAGGAGAACCGGAGCGTCAGCGGGCTCCTGCGGCCGGGGAAGGTCATTTTTTGAAGATGAAAACGCACGCACCGCTCGAGGATGGCGTCGGAGGAGGAGTTCTTGACCACGGTGAGCAGTTCCACGGCCCCCGCGGCCTTGAGGGTCAGGCGGACCTCGAAGTCTCCGCCCGTCTTCTGGTCCCGGGCCCGGGCCGCGCGGTGGCACTCGTTGAGGACCGACAGGTCGACCGGCGGCGGCGTGGCCGCCTGGAGCATGAGGAAAAGCGCGAAAAACATGGCAAACTCCTTGTCTGACTGGTCTGACTGGTCTGACAGGTCTGACAGGTCTGACAGGTCTGACAGGTCTGACAGGTCTGACCGGTCCGACTACGCTCCGAAGAACGGCTGATTCACGAGCCAGCGTCCGTCGGCGTCCTCCCGGGCGAGGCGAAGGGTCCGGCTCTCCCGCTGGGCGATCACCAGGCGCAGTCGGGACGCGTCCTCCAGGAAGGCGCGGTCGCCGTCGCCGTCGCCGGCGGCGAACCACAACCGCCCGGACAGGGCCTCGTCGGGCCGCATGGGGTCGGGATCGGCCCGCCCCCCGATGATCCGTTGTATCCACGCGCGCTTGCCCAGGCAATAGGGAATCAGGTCCCAGGCGCCCCCGCAGGCCTCGAGCGCGGGCCGCAGCGCGCCGTCCTTGGTTGTCCGGTTCCGCACGCCGATGACGCGTTCCGGGGCCAGGCCGACGCGGGCTGCGCAGGTCTCGACCACGGCCTGGGGTGAGGCGGACACGATCCAGACCGGCAGGCCTGCCGCCTCCAGGCGCCGGGCCAGGTCGACCATGGGATCGGCGAACCGGGCCCAGTCGACCCAGCCGTCGCACCCGGCCACCTCTTCGGTGGCGCCGGGGGGCCGACCCTCGAGGTGTCCGAGGACCTCCCTCGTCAAATCGGCGACCTGGCCCGGCGTGAAGCCGGCCAGCAGGGAGGCGCACCAGGCGTAGGACGGGTGCGTGCGTTCAGGGTCGTGCCCGGCGAAGGCCGGTGCGCCGCCGCCGGTGCGGTGATGCAGGTAAATGGACGCCAGCTCCCGGGCCATGGCCGGCGTCTCGGGCTGGCGCGGGCGCCCGGTGGTCGCGCGGGCCAGCGCCGCCCGGGCGGCGGGGGTCAGGTAGGGGCTGGTGTCCTCCCAGGCGGCGGGCCGGTGGATCAGGGCGTGGCGCACCAGGTGCAGGAACACCGCGTCCCCTATATCGCCGTGGAACAGCGTGTGGTCCCAGTCGAAGACGGCGAAGGGTCCGGGCGCGCCGGAGGGAGCAAAGGGGGAGAGTTCACGCCGGCACTCGGCGAGGAAGTCCTCGAGCCGGACCCGGACAGAGGGCTCCCAGCGGGGGTCATCCAGCCGATTCGGGTCGTCGGGCGAAGGAGGGATCATGTCGGGCTCTCGGGTTCGCCGGGGTTCACAGTTCCGGGTCCGGCTCGTCCATCTCGAGCTCGACGGTGAAGGGGACGGGTCCGGGGGGCACCGTCGTGCAGGTGCGGATCACCGTGCCGCCGGTGACGTTCAGGTCGTCCTCGGCGCACAGCGTGAAGCCGGCCGTGGACGCGTCGAGCACGGCCTGGGGAGCCGTGAGCTCGTAGTTCCCGCCGGGGCCCGAGCGGACGCAGTGGTCGACGTCGAGGAGGCGGGTGCAGACGTTCAGGTCTGCGAGCCCGTCGCCGTCACGCAGGACCCGCCCGGAGACCAGCGGTCCCCCGTCGTCGACGGGTCCGTAGGCGCAGGCGATGAGGAAGGTGCCGCCGGCGCCCAGCGCGCCACGCAGGAGTCGGAGCAGGCTCTTTTTCATGAATCCACCTCGGGGTCCGGGGAGATCAGTTGGCGTTGAAGTCGGTCAGCGGGCGGCAGTAGAGGACCGAGTTGGCGTCCTCGACGCACTCCTCGAGCTCGGGCATCGGGCAGTCCAGCACGGTCTCGCAGGAGTTCACGCACACCGCCGTGTACTCGTCGGGCTCGTAGCAGTAGCCGTCGCCGCCCATGCAGGTCGCCGAGGTCTCGCAGAAGGAGCCGCGCTCGCCCGCGTCGCCGGCGATCATGCTGTTGAGCAGGCGGTCCACGCAGAACCAGTCCTCGACGGCCGCCGAAAGATCCAGGACGATGGGTGCCTCGAACGGGTTCACGACCACGCTGTAGGCGCCCGGAGCCACGTTCGACAGTTGATAGATCATGTCGTACGGGCACACGCAGTTGCACATGCCGCCGTTGTCGCTCTCGGTGAGGGTGAAGACGCCGTCGGCGAAGGCGACCGTGCCGGACATGCCGGGGTCGCCGGGGCAGCAGTTGAACACGGCGTTGATGTGCCTCAGTTCGAGGGCGCCGGTGCCGTCGTAGGACCAGGTCACGCACTCGAAGCCGGAGAACAGGCTCCAGTCGATGGCCTTCTGGTCCAGACCGTTCTTGCAGCCGGAGTCATCGAAGGAGAGCAGTTGGGGATTGTTGGTGTTGTTGACATTGTTCACGTTGTTGACGTTGTTGACGTTGTTGACATTGTTCACGTTATTGACGTTATTTGTGTTATTGCTATTATTGTCGTCATCACAGGAAAAGAACAGGGTAGACATGAGAAGCATAGTGAAAATAAGTGATTTTTTCATGGGAAACCTTCCTTTCAAGGTGTTGATCCGATACCACGGAAACCAGGGATGACAATACTCCGACCCCGAAAAAGTGGAAGGGTTTTTTTCCGCCGCGTGCCGGGGATCACGTAATCCTTGACACCGGGGGTCGTATCCTTGTATTCAACGGGGTCGCCGGCCGGGCCGTGAGCCTGCCTCCCCCGTCGCCGCCGGCAGGAGTGTCCATGGAACCCGTCGCCCGCCGCTACATACCCCAGAAGATGCTGTTCGACACCCGCCTGATCGAGCGCAACCTGCGCGAGAGCTTCATCACCAAGAAGGAGCTCGACGACCACCTCGCCAAACTCCCGGACGTGGAGGAGCAGGCCCGCCGGCTCGACGTGAAGCCGCTGGGCGTCACGCCCGACACCGAGCACGGGGACGAAGCATGAAGTGCAACCCCGAGCTCTCCGACGCGCCCATCGACTTCTCCAGTTTCGTGATCTCGCTGTCCTCGTCGGTCCTGATCTCCCTCGGGGAGATCCCCAACCCGGAGACCCAGGAGACGTCGGTGGACGTCTGCTTCGCCAAGCAGACGATCCAGATCCTCGAGATGCTCGAGGAGAAGACCCGCGGCAACCTGTCCGACGGGGAGCGGGAGCTCATCGATCAGATCCTCTTCGATCTGCGTTTCAAGTACGTCTCCTTCGTGAAGCACCATCCCGCCTAGGCGTCTGACGGCGGAGCCGGACGCGCGCCGCCGCGAAAGGGGGTCCGCATGTTCCACGTTTGCCAGGTGAACTCCGACCGGGACCGGCTGCGGCTGCTAAGCGACCTCGCCGGCGACGCCGAACACACGGCCTGGCGCCTGCACGGCACAGGCCGCTTCGTCGCGCCGCCCATCGCGGGGGCCACGATCCTGCCGCCGGGGGACCGGGTCGAGGTCCGCTTCGACGACGGCCGCGCGGTGATCCTGACCGAGGTGGAGCTGACCCCCCAGGGCCCGCCGACCCTGGAGGTGCGGAACATCGGCCAGTTGGTGCGCTTCGATGCCGCCGGGCGCTTCGAGGCCGTGCCCGACGCCGTGGTCCGGATCCGCCGGGACCGCATCGTGTCCGCGGGGCCGCGGGCGGAATTTTCCATGGCGGCGCCGGGCGCGCGGGTGCTCGACGCGGGGGGCGCCGTGGTCACCGCCGGCCTGGTGGACCCCCACACGCACCCGGTGTTCGCCGGGGAGCGCGCCCGGGAGTTCGCCCTGCGCAAGGCCGGCGCCACCTATGCCGAGATCCAGGCGGCCGGGGGCGGCATCTTGTCCACTATGCGGGCCACCCGCGCGGCCGGCCCGGAAGCGCTCTTCGAGGGCGGAGTCCGGCGCCTGCTGCGCATGGCCCGCTTCGGCGTTACCTCCGTCGAGGGCAAGACCGGCTACGATCTGACCGTCGAGGGGGAGCTGGGCCTCTTGCGTGTCCTTGGGCGGCTGTCCGCGCGCTGCGCCGTCGAGGTCTCCCCGACGCTGTTGGCTGCGCACCTCGTGCCGCCGGAGTTCGCCGCCGACCGGGACGCCTGGGTGCGCCTGATCACGGACGAGTTGATTCCTCGGTCCCGGGAGCTGGCCGTGGCCGTGGACGTGTTCTGCGAGGACAACGCGTTCTCCCTGGCCGAGACCGTGCGCATCCTCGAGGCCGCCGTGGCCGCCGGGCTGCAGGCCCGCGCCCACGCCGGGCAGTTCCACAGCCTGGGCGCGGTGGCCGAGGCCGCCCGGCTGGGCGCCCTGAGCGTGGACCACCTCGAGGAGGTGACCGACGCCGAACTCGACGAACTGGCACGCGCGGGGCGCACGGTGGCCGTGCTCCTGCCGGGAGCGGCGCTCACCCTGGGCCTGCCCATGCCCTCGGGGCGCCGGTTCCTCGACCGCGGGGTCCCGGTGGCGGTGGGCACCGACTGCAACCCCGGCACCTCGATGACCGAGAACCTTCCCCTGGCGGGGACGCTGGCCTGCCTGCAGGCGGGCCTGACCGTCGAGGAGACCTGGGACGCGCTCACCCGCACCGCCGCGCGGGCCGCCGGCCTGCCCGGCCGCGGGAACCCGGTCGCGGGCGCGCCGGCCGACCTGGTGATCTGGGATTTCGCCCACTACGGGCACCTGCCCTACCACTTCGGCGTCCCCCATGTCCGCACCCTGCTGCGCGGGGGGCTGGAAGTTCAGCTTGAATCGGAGTGACTTTTCGATATTTTAGGTTGACCCGACCTGTGAACGATCGAGAAACCGCACGGGTATCACGAGGGAACTGGAGAATACAATGAGCTCACACAAAAAGTATGAAACCCAACTGGAACTGCTGAAGAAGGTCTCCGGCAAACTGTACAACCGCGACTACCTGCTCACCTGGGAGCAGGATCTGGACACCATCACCGCCACCGTCGAGCTGGCGCGCATGCTCTCGGAGCTGCACCGCGAGGGCAAGGACCTGCGCGTGTTCCGCTCCGGCCTGGGCGTGTCGATCTTCCGCGACAACTCCACCCGCACCCGCTTCTCCTACGCCAGCGCCACCAACCTGCTGGGCCTTCAGGGGATGGATCTGGACGAGACCAAGAGCCAGATCGCCCACGGCGAGACCGTGCGCGAGACCGCGGCCATGATCTCCTTTTTGACCGAGGCCATCGGCATCCGCGACGACATGTTCATCCACGAGGGTCACACCTACATGACCGAGGTTGGTCGCGCCCTGGACGACGCGTTCGAGAACAAGGTGCTGGCCCAGCGCCCGGCGGTGATCAACCTGCAGTGCGACATGGACCACCCCACCCAGAGCATGGCGGACCTGTCCCACCTGGTGGGCATGTTCGGCGGTCTGGACAAACTGCGCGGCAAGCGCATCGCCATGACATGGGCGTATTCGCCCTCCTACGGCAAGCCCCTGTCGGTGGCCCAGGGCATCGTCGGCCTGATGACCCGCCTCGGCGCCGACGTCGTGCTGGCCCACCCCGAGGGCTACGACGTGATGCCGGAGATCCTGGCCATGGCCGGCAAGCAGGCCCAGGCCTCGGGCGGCCGTTTCACCCACACTCACTCCATGGAGGAGGCCTTCCGCGACGCCGACGTGGTGTACCCGAAGAGCTGGGCGCCCATGGCCGTCATGGTCGAACGCACCCGCCTGCTGCGCGCCGGCGAGAACGCCGCGCTCAAGGAGCTCGAGAAGTCCGCGCTGGCCGAGAACGCCCGCCACAAGGACTGGGAGTGCAACGAGAAGCTCATGAAGCTCACCAAGGGCGGGGACGCCCTCTACATGCACTGCCTGCCCGCCGACATCTCCGGCGTCTCCTGCCCCCAGGGCGAGGTTTCCGCGGACGTGTTCGAGAAGTACCGCCTGCGCACCTACCACGAGGCGTCGTACAAGCCGTTCGTCATCGCCGCCATGATCCTGCTCACCCGCTTCGAGCGCGTGGACCACGTGATCCGGCACCTCCTCGAGAAGGACAAGTCCCGCCATGTTAAATGAGTGGATCGAGGTCTCGCTGCCGGTGACCGCCGCACAGGAGGATGAGGTGGCCGCGCTCTTCGTCTGGGCCGGCGCCCTGGGCGTGGAGGTCCGCGACCCGACGACGCTTTTCGCCGAGGCCCAGGGCACCGCCCGCGTGGTGGCCTACATCGAGCAGGGCACCGAGCGGGCGTTCCTCGAGCGCCTGTCCCCGGTGCTGGCCGCCAGCCTCGACGAGCCCGAGGACGCCCTGGCCGCCCGCTTCCGGATGCAGCCGATCCGGCGCGAGGAGTGGAACGAGTTCTGGAAGAAGACCTTCGACGTCCAGCGGATCGCCCACTTCGTGATCCGCCCGTCCTGGAAGGAGGTCGAGCCGGGTCCCGGCGACACGGTGTTCGTCATCGACCCCGGGATGGCGTTCGGCACCGGTCTGCACGCGACCACGCGCCTGGTGATCGAGGCGCTGGTCCAGTTGCACACCTCCGGCTTCGTCCCCACCCGTGTGCTGGACATGGGCGCGGGCACCGGGATCCTCTCCATGGCCGCCGCCACCCTGTGGCCCGGCGCCGTGATCTGGGCGGTGGACAACGACCCCGACGCCGTGGAGACCGCGGCCGAGGTGGTGGCCGCCAACGGCCTGAAGGATCGCATCGAAGTGAGCCTCTCGTGGAAGGAAACGCCGGTGGACCTGGTTCTGGCCAACATCCAGCGCGACGTGCTGCTGGAGTTGAACCCGCTGTTCTCGCGGAACCTGCTGCCGGGTGGCAAGATGGTGTTTTCGGGCATCCTCAACGATCAGATCGACGAGATCCGCGAGAAGACCGGCCTGCCGGTGGTCTGGAACTGGCACGAGGGCGAATGGGAACTGGTGGTGTTCGAGAGACCCGCCACGGGAGAATCCGCATGATCAACCGCACACACCAACGCTGGGTCCTGCTCGCGCTGACCGTCCTGGCCCTGTCGGCCGGCTGCGCGAAGCCCACCTACATCACCGGCACCCGGATTCCGGCGACCAAGAAAAACAAGGAAATCATCGAGGTGATGGAGGTCTACCGGCGCACCCTCATTGCCATGGATCTCGAGGCCTTCATCGGGCTCGCTCATCCCAAATATTATCAGCCCAAGACCGACTCCGACGAGAAGGCCTACGATTACAAGGGCTTCGTGGCGGCCGCGCGGGAGCGCTTCGCCCAACTCAAGAACGTGCGGCTGGACATCCAGTACCGCAAGATCCACTGGGAGGCCGCCGAGCGCGTCACGGTGGAGGTGTACCTCGACGGTTCGTATCAACTGGCCGTGGGCGAGGAGAACCGCTGGGAGAAGAAGACCGACTACATGCGCCTGACCCTCGAGCGGCACGAGGACAAGTGGCTGTTCGTCTCCGGTTTGTAGAATAATCAATCGAAAAATTTGACAATCAAGAAAACATTAAACGGTAGCTGGCGGCGTTCGCGCGAAAGAACCGTCGGCGCCGCTTTTTTGATTGCATCCAATAGGGGTAGGCGTTAGGCTTCTCGCCATGTCTTCGCTGGCAAATCACAACCGACTGGCCAGATAGTCAAAGAGAGCCGAAAAGATGAAGGAAATCAAAACACTCATCGCGAACCTCTTCAACACCCCGAGCAACACCCACATGCAGGAAGAACTGGAGAGCCTGGTGCTCGCCAGCGAGGAGCCCGTGCAGGAACTGGTCTCGGTCCTGGTCAAGGCCGCCCAGCGGGCACTCCAGGCCAAGCAACTGGAGCTGGCGCACCGGTTCTACAGGCTCGCCGAGAAGCGGCAGCCCGAGGATCTCGAGTTAATCTCGGCGATCGCCATGATGCTCGACGAGGAGTTGTGGCTCGGGGTGGAGGCGCTGGCGATGTACCGCCGGGTCGTCGAGCTCGACCCGAAGAACGAGGAGGCCGCGTCGAGGCTAGAGGCCCTCGAGCAGGAGGCCGGCAACTGGGAGAAGATGCTCGACAAGTACGTGTCCGAAGCCGACAGCGCCTCGGAGCCCCAGTGGGCCACCCATATGTATTTCCGGGCCGCCGAGGTGGCGGCCAAGTACGGCGCCGACCGCGCCCGGGTCGAGGAGCTGCTGAAGAAGGCCCTCGAGATGGATCCGGGCCACTCGGACACGGCCAAGCACATCGAGTACCTGTACCGCGCGCAGAAGCGCTACGCCGAGCTCGCCGACTTCCTCCGCGGGAAGCTGCCGCGCCTGGAGGATCTTCAGGAGAAGGCCGCCTGCCTGCTCGAGGTCGCCTACCTCGAGCTCGAGCACACCCACCAGCCGGAGCTGGCCGAGGGACACCTGCGCGAGGTCCAGTCGATCATCCCGGGCATGGAGAAGACCACCATGCTCCTGGTGGACGCGTTCACCCAGCAGGAAAAATGGGAGGACCTGATCGCGCTGTACGAAGCGGAACTGAAGAACGGCCAGAACGCCGAGGAGATCGCCCTGCAGTTGGGCATGCTGTGGTGGAAGAAGGTCGGCGACCTCGACACCGCCGAGCAATACTTCAGCAAACTGCGCAAGGGCGACACCATGTCGCCGCTGGTCATGAACTTCTACTCCGAGTACTACGTCGCCAAGGACGACTACATGCGGCACCTGGCCATGCTGCAGCAGGCCATGCGGGCGGTGGCCAACGACCTCGACAAGAGCGTCGAGTTGGCGCGCCGGATCTCGGCCATCTCCGTCGAGAAGAGCCCGGAGAAGGCCATCGACGTGTGGAAGCGCATCCTGAAGATGGACAAGATGAACGCCGCGGCCATCGAGGCGCTCAAGGATCTTTACTTCCGGGGCGAGAAGTGGAACGCCCTGATGGAGCTTTACAAGGACCTCGAGCACGCACTGCCGCCCGAGGACACCCAGGGCCGCATCGCGGTGCTGATGGACATGGCGAACCTCATCGAGGAGAAGATGAAGGTCGACGCCATGGTGGTCAACGTCTACAACGCCATCCTCAAGCTCGATCCCCACCACCCGCAGGCCATGGACGCCCTGGCCGAGAAGTACGAGGCCATGGGGCGCTGGCGTGACGTGATCGTGATCTACGAGGAGAAGAACGCCTCCGAGACGGACCCGGCGAAAAAGAAGAACTACCTGAAGCAGATCGCCAACCTGTGGGGCACTAAGTTGTCGAACCCCAACAAGGCCGCCGAGCCCCTCGAGCAGATCCTCGAGGTCGACCCGACCGATCTCGAGACCATCACCGCCCTCAAGGACATCTACGAGAAGCGGCGCAACTGGAAGGGCCTGTTCGAGCTCCAACTCAAGGAGATCAACCTGCTGCCCGAGGCCCAGCAGCGCCCCAGGTTCATCGACCTGGCCCGCTTCGCCCAGCAGCCCCTGGCCAACCCCGTGCTCGCCATCGAGATGTGGAACCGCGTGCTCAAGTTCGATCCCCACGACATCGACGCGCTGGAGAGCCTGATCCAGTTGTATGAGCGGGAGAAGCGCTTCCCCGCCCTGGTGGAGATGCTGCGCCGCAAGATCGCCATGAGCGTGGGCGACGAGGCGCTGGCGCTGCTCGAGAAGACCGGCGCGATCCTCACTGACAAGATGGGCGCCACCGGCGAGCTCGCCATGCGCACCTGGCGGACCGTCCTCGAGCTGCGTCCGGGCCACCCCAAGGCCATGAAGATCCTGAAGGAGCTCTACAGCACCAACCGGGACTGGGAGGCCCTCGAGGGGCTCTTCGCCGAGCGGGAGAACTGGGTCGGCTACATCGAGACCCTGCAGGACTGCGCCGAGTCCGCCGCCGATCCGGCCGACAAGATCCAACTGTACTTCAAGATCGCCGGTGTGTTCACCGACCGGCTCCAGAAGCCGGAGCGCTCGGTCAAGTCCTACGAGAGCATCCTCGAGGCGGACCCCGCCAACGCGAAGGCCGCCGCCCTGTTGCTGCCCATCTACGAAGAGGCCGGACGCTTCCCGGATGTCGCCCGGATGGTCGAGGTCCTGCTGGGCGCCTGCTCGCAGCCCGCCGAGCGCCTCCCGCATCTCCAGAAACTCGTGCACGTCAACGAGGAGAAGTTGAACCAGCCCGGTCCCGCGTTCTCCTGGTGCGCCCAGGCCTACGGGATCGATCCCCGGGACGAGGCCATCATGGCCAGGCTGGAGAGGCTGGCCGAGGTCGCCCGCCGGTGGGAGGAGCTGGCCGCCCTCTATTCGGGAGCCCTGGACCGCCTGGAAGGCGCCGAGAAGCTCCGCCTGATGTCACGGCTCGCCCACCTGTACGTCAACCAACTGGTCCAACTCGACAAGGGTGAGACCATTTGGCGCGCCGTGCTGGCCCAGGAGCCCGAGAGCGGCGAGGCCCTGATGGGGCTGGCCAGCATCTATGAACTCCGCTCGAACTGGCCCGAACTGTTGGAAATCCTCAACCGGCAGATCACCAGCGCCCCCCTGCAGCAGGACCGCCTGTCCGCCATGATGAAGATGGCCCAATTGCTGGAGGTCCACCTGGACAAGACCTCCGAGGCCATCGAGATGTACAAGAAGATCGTCTCGCAGGCCGCCGACTATCGCCCGGCGCTGGCCGCCCTGGATCGTCTGTACGAGGCCAATCGCATGTATGAGAACCTGGCGCACGTGCTGCGCCAGCAGGAGGAGCTGGCCGAGGGCGAGGCCCGCATCGGGTTCCGCCTCCGCCTGGGGCGCCTCTACCTCGGTCCGCTGGCAGACGCTCAGCAGGCCCTCTCCTGCTTCGAGGTGATCCTCGCCGAGGCGCCTGGCCACGCCGGCGCCCTGGAGTCCCTCGAGACCATGCTGGACCCGTCGCGTGACGCCGCGGTGCGCAGGCAGGCGGCTTCGCTGCTGGCCCCCTGTTACCTGCGCATGGAGTCCTGGGAGGCCTACGCCCGCTCCCTCGAGGTCATCGCGACCATGGAGCCGGACGCCGACCGGAAGATCGCCCATTATTTGGAGCTGCTGAACATCACCGTGCGCCGCGTGGGGGACACGACCCGCGGCCTGGACATCGCCCGCAGTCTCTTCCGGCTGTCTCCGGACAACGCCGACGTCCGCATGGAGCTGCGCCGCCTCGCCATCCTCGAGGATCAGGTCCCGGCCCTCAAGGAGCTCTACATCACCACCCTGTCGGAGCAGCCCGCCCTGCGCCTCACCCTGGCATGGGAGGTCGCACTCCTCGAGGAGGAGGAGCTCCACGACAAGACCGAGGCCGAGAAGTACTACCGCATGGTCCTCGAAGAGGAGCCTCTGCACGACGCGGCCTTCGCCGCCCTGGAGCGCCTCACCACCGGGGCCGAGCGCTGGACCGACCTGCGCCGGCTCATCGAGAACCGGGTGGAGGTCCTCCACGATCCCGTCCAGCAGAAGGAGATGCTCCTGAAGTTGAGCGCACTCAACGAGAACATCCTCGCCGACGTGGACGCGGCCATCGCCGCCTACCGGCAACTGCGCCAGCTCGAGGCCGGCTCCCAGGACGCCTTCGTCGCCCTGCAGCGCCTCTACGACCTGGCCGAGAACTGGGCGGAGCTCGCCGACCTCTACCAGGACGAGTTGGCGTACACCCGCGGCAACGAGCAGCGGATCCTGCTCATGATCCAGCGGGCCGACCTGCTGATGCACAAACTGGACCGCGCCGCCGACGCGGTGTCCCTGCTTCAGGAGATCCTGTCGCTGAACTCCAGCCACATCGCCGCCCGCTCCATGCTCAACGAGGCGCTGGGCAAGCCCGAGACGCGGCAGGCCGCCGCGGACATCCTGCTCAACCTGTTCGAGCACGAGACGAACTTCGAGAAGATCGTCGAGCTACTCGAGGTCAAGCTCGAGGCCGCCGAGGGTCGTGACGAGGCTGTGGGCATCCTTTCCCGTCAGGGGAAACTGTTCACCGTCCAACTCGGACGCCCCGAGCAAGCCTTCGCGGCCTGGCGGCGGGCGCTCAAGCTCGAGCCCGGCAACCTCGAGGTCCGCCACGCCCTGGAGGAGCTCGTCGAAGTGTCCGGCGACACCGCCGCCCTCGTCGAGGTGTGGAACGAGGCCATCACCGCCGCCGGCGACGAGCTCGAACTGACCATGCTCTACATGGAGAAGATCGCCCAACTTTACGAGCGGCAACTGGCCGACCCGGAGAAGGCCGTCGTCTGGTATAAGAAGCTCGTCGCGGCTGCTGTGGATCACGTCGAACTCCAGGCCAAGGCGACCCAGTCCCTGATCGTGCTGCTGTCCTCGATGGACGAGTGGATCGACGTCATCGACCTGTACCGTCGCCAACTCGGCTGGTTGGACACCGCCCGCGAACGCAAGGGCGTCTATCGCAAGGTTGCCTCTTTGCAGGAGGACATGCTCGACGCGCTGGAGGACGCGGCCAAGACCTACCACCAGCTCCTCGAGGAGTTCCCCGAAGACGACGACGCCCTCGACCGGCTGGAGTACATCTATTCCCGCCTGGAGAAGTGGGGCAAGCTCGTCGAGGTCCTGTCCCGCCGGGCCGAGCTCTCCCTCGATCCGTCCACGCGGCGCGACTTCTACAGCCGCATCGCCATCCTGCGCGAGGAGAGCCTGCAGGACATCGAGGGGGCCGCCGAGGCCTGGGGGGCGATCCTCTCCGAGTATCCCGAGGACGGGGAGTCCCTGCGTTACCTGGCCCGCCTCAACGAAGCCCTGGGCCGCTGGTCCGAGGTGTTCGACCTGGTGGAGCGCGAGCTGGCGCTGACCACCGAGGAGAAGAACCGCCACGCCCTGCTTTACCGCCTGGGCTACATCCTGCAGGTGCACCTGGAGGAGCCCGCGCGTGCCATCGCGTTCTACAGGGACGTGATCGAGCAGGATCCCGAGCACGAGAAGGCCAAGCTCGCGCTGGAGTCCATGCTCCAGGGTGAGGAGATGCTGGCCCTGGAGGCCGCCTCCATCCTCGAGAAGATCTACGAGCTCGAGGACAACTGGGAGAAGCTCACCGGACTCTACGTGCTCAAGGCCGGCTACTCCATGGACGCCCAGGAGAAGGTCGACCTCTTCGTGAAGATCGCGCAGATCAAGGAAGGCCAGCTCCAGGAACCCGCGGCCGCTTTCGGCTTCTACGGGCAGGCGTTCAAGGAGTGCCTGGCATTGCCCATGCTCTCGGACGTGCTGGACAACCTGCAGCGGCTGGCCGCCATGGAGGGCAAGTGGGCGGAGCTCGTCGAGATGTACAAGGCCAACGTCGAGGAGATCCTCGACACCGAGCTCCAGGAGAAGGTCCTGCTGATCATCGCCGACGTCGCCCGCGACGAGCTCAAGAATCTCGAGCTTGCCCGCGAGCACTATCAGAAGGTGCTCGAAAACCGGCCCGACTCCCGCCACGCGATGGACGCCCTCGAGTTCGTGTACAAGGAGACCTCCGACTGGGAGGCCCTGCTGGGCATCCACCTCAAGCGGGCCGAGCTCGGCTACGGTGACCCCGAGGCACGCTACGCCGCGCTGGTGCAGGCCGCCACCCTCTGCAAGGTGCAGTTGAAGCGGCCCAAGGACGCCATCGAACGCTACAAGGAAATCATCGAGTTCCGTCCCGCGGACGCCGTCATCTTCCGTGCCCTGGAGGAGTTGTACTTCGACCAGGAAGCGTGGCAGGACCTGATCGAACTGTACGACCACCGCATCCGCTACGTGGACGAGCTCGCCGAGGCCGTCGAGATCCGCTACAACATGGGCGAGATCTACCAGGACTACCTGAACGAGCCCGAGCGGTCCCTCGAGATGTTCAAGGGAGCCCTGGGCGGCGATCCGGGCCGCGAGGACACCATCCGGCGCCTGGAGAAGTTCCTCGACATGGAGGACCATGCCGCCTCCGCGGCCGAGACCCTGGTGCCGATCTACGCCTCCCGCCAGAACTGGAAGGAGTTGATCCGCGTGTTCCAGCTCCAGCGGCAGATGCTGGAGACCCCCGAGGAGCGCGCGCCCATCACCAAGAAGATCGCCGGGCTCTACGACGCCGTCCTCGAGGACATGGAGAGCGCGTTCACCTGGTACGGATACCTGTTCACCGAGACCCCGTCGGATCGCGCGGTGCGCGGCCGGCTGCTGTCCCTGGCCGAGAGCCTGGGGCGTTGGACCGAGGTGGCCGCGGTGTTCGCGCAGGTGCTCGAGCAGGCCTACGCCGACCTGGACTACGTCCTCGAGGTCGCCGAGCACCTGGCGCGCATCTACTCGAACCGCCTGAAGAAGGTCGAGGAGGCGCGCGTGTGCTACAAGCGCATCCTCGACGCGGATCACAACCGTAAGGACATCTTCACCGAGCTCGAGCTCATGCTGCTCACCGCCGAGCGGTGGGACGACCTGCTCACGATCTACCGGGAGGCCGCCGAGGCCTACTACGATCCGGCGAAGAAGAACGAATACCTCTTCAAGATGTCCTCGGTCTACGAGGACAAGCTCGAGAAGTACGAGGAGGCCGTCGAGACCTTCAAGGAGATCCTCGTCGGCGCGCCGGAGGACGTCCGGGCCAACACCGCGCTGCGGCGTCTGTACACCCGTCTGGAGAGGTGGGAAGACCTCGTCGAGCACCTGCTCGTCCTGGTGGGGCAGCAGCAGCACGGGCCGGCCGAGTTGTGCGGGCTGAACATCGAGCTCGCCAAACTCTACCATGAGAAACTGAAGGACCCCATCTCGGCGGTGGACCGCATCGAGCAGGTCCTGCAGACCGAGCCGCTGCACGAGCAGGCCATCCTCTTCCTCGAGGGCCTGCTGCTCGACGACGAGGTCAGCCTGCGCGTCGCCGCGCTGCTGCAGCCGATCTACCAGAACCTCGACCAGTGGGAGGATCTCGTCAACGTGTACGAGATCCAGATCGAGGGGCTGGACGACCAGTACCAGAAGATCGAATACCTCAAGGAATGCGCGAAGTTGTACGACGCCCGCGGCAACCGGCTGGATCGCGCCTTCACCTCCCTGAGCCAGGCCTGGCTGCTCGAGACCGGCGACCGAGACCTCTTCGAGGCGCTGTACCAGTTGGCCGTGCGACAGAACAACTGGCCGCAACTGATCGAGGTCTACGAGAAGGGCATCACCGACGCCTACGACACCGATCTGCAGGTGACCGTCCTCTTGCGCATCGCCCGCGTCCAGGCCGAGATCCTGACCCAGCCCACCGAGGCTCGCAAGAGCTACCTGCGGGTGCTCGAGGTCCAGGAGGATCACCTCGAGGCCCTGACGGAGCTGGCCCTCCTGCTCGAGGAGCTGGAGGCCTGGGAGGAGCTCGGCACGATTCTCGACCGCCGCTCCTACCTGCTACACGAGCCCGAGGAGAGCGTGCGCACCCTGCGTCAACTCGCCCTGCTGCAACAGAAGCTCGGTCAGGACGCCTCCGCGGTGGAGACCTGGAAGCGCCTGCTCGAGGTCTCCCCGGGCGAGGCCGGTGCCCTGCGTGCGCTCGAGGCACTGTACGAGGCGGGGGAAAACTGGTCCGAACTGGCCGAGGTGCTGCGCTCTTTGGCCGAGGTCGCCGAGACGTCCGAATTCTCGGTGTCCCTCAAGCTCGCCCGCGTCCAGGAGGAGAAGCTCGAGGACAACTACGAGGCCATCTCCACCCTGCAGCGCATCCTGGCGTCCGCCTCGGACCACCTGCCCGCCCTGCAGTCCTGCGCCCGCCTCTACGAGAAGGAGCAGAACTGGATGGAGTTGATCGCGACCCTCAACCAGATGGTCGTGCTCGAGGCCGACGACGCGCGGCGCAACGAATTGATCTACCGCATCGCCCACGTCCTGCAGCACGAGCTCAACGACGTCGAGCAGGCCGTGAAGAAGTACCAGTCGATCCTCGAGTTCGACTCACGGCACGAGAAGACCATCGGCGCGCTCGAGGAGCTCCTCGAGGGTGAGGACTACCGCCCGCAGGCGGCCGCCATCCTCGAGCCCCTGTACCTCGAGCAGCGGCAGCCCGCCAAACTGATCCACCTCCATGAGCTCTTGCTGGAGGTGGCCGTGGAACCCGCGCAGAAGGCCAAACTGCTTCGCACCATCGCGACGATCTACGAACAGGGCGGCGACCTGGATCATGCCTTCGACTACTGGGGCCGGTTGTTCCGCGAGAACCCGGCCGATACCGAGGTCGAGAGCCAGTTGATGCGGATCTCCGCCGGCGGCGGCCAGTGGCAGCGGCTGGTGGACCTGCTCGACGAGGCCGGCAACGACGTCTACGAGCCCGAACTGCGCAAGCGCCTGATCCTGACCGTGGCGCAGTTGTACGAGGTGAGCCTGGAGAACCAGGGCGCCGCGATCGGCGCGTTGAAGAAGGGGCTGGATGCCGTCCCGTCGGATCTGGAGATCCTCGCCCAGCTCGACCGGCTGCTCACCGAGGCCCAGAGGCACGAGGAGCTCGCCGAGGTGCTGCGCGCGCAGGCCGACGTCACCGACGGCGCCGTCAAGGCCCAGTTCCTCTATCGGCTGGGTCACCTGAACCTGCACCGGTTCGGGCGCGGCGAGGAGGCCATCGAGGTGTGGCAGGAGGCCCTGAACTTCCAGGATAGCCACCCCGAGGTCTTCCGCGAGCTCGAGGTGCTGCTGGGTTCTGGCGGACCGCTGGTCAACGCCGCGCTGGAGGTCCTGGAGCCCGCCTACGAGCGAATGGGCGCCCACGACAAGCTCATCACCGTCCTCGAGGTACGGGTGACGCTCACCGAGGACGCCGGCGATCGCGCGGGCCTGCTCGAGCGGGCCGCCCAACTGGGCAAGACCCTCGGCCAGCTCGACCGGGCGCTGGGCCAGCTCGCCCAGGCCCTGGCCCTCACGCCGGACAACCTGGCGCTGCTGGAGTCCTTCATCGACCTGGCGCAGCACACGGACCACATTCCCATGGTCCTCTCCACGGTGCTGGGCATCCTGGACGGCAAGGTCGACGAGTTGGCCGCCGTGGCCCTGGCCCTGCGGGTGGCCCCGCTGGCCCTGTCCGTCGGCGACGTGGTCTCCGCGGAGCGGTTCTACCTGGCTGTGCTCGCCCGCGAGGCCGAGAATCTGGACGCGATCCGCGCCCTGGAGAACCTGTACCGGGTGGGCGACGACACCGCCAAACTGGTGGCCATCCTGCAGAAGCGGGCGGCCCAGGAATACGATCCGGTCACCAAGAAGGCCATCTGCAGCGAGATCGCTGGTCTGGCCGAGACCCAGTTGCGCGACCTGGTCATGGCCGAGAAAGCCTGGAAGGACCTGCTGGAGTCTGACGAGAGCGACACTGTCGCCCAGGACCAGTTGGTGCGCCTGTACGAGCAGGCCGGTCAGTGGAACGACCTGATCGAGGTGCTGAAGACCAAGATCAACTACACGCCGGCGCCCGCCGACCAGCAGCGCATCCGGCAGCGCATCGCCGAGACCTACGCCGGTCGGCTCGGCAAGGCGGACCTGGCCGAGGAGCAATGGCGCGAGGCCTACGACTCCGATCCGGCCTTCGAACCCGCCTACCTCGCCCTGATGGAGATCTACAAGGGCAAATCCGACTGGGATGCGGTGAAGGACCTGTACTTCACCCGCCTCGGACAGGCCTCCGTGGACTCCGAGCGGCTGGGCGTGCTGCAAGATCTGGCCGACCTGTCGGTCAACCAACTCAAGGAGGTCGATGACGCGGTCGGCTATTGGATGCAGATCCTGGACGTGGACCCGCAGTACGGGGACGTGTTCGACCGGCTGTCCCGGGTGCTCGTCGAGGGCGAGCGATACTACGAGCTCGCCGACGTGCTCCAGAAGCGCGCCGACTTCTTTGGACGGTCGGGGGACCGGCGCCTCGAGATGCAGGCGCTGGACCAGTTGGCCCGGCTGTGGGAAGAGAAGCTTGAGAGTCCCACCGAGGCCCGCAAGATCCTGGAGCGCATCCTCGAGAACGATCCGTCCTCGGTCACCGCGCTCACCGGTCTGGCCCGCCTCTTCGAGAACATGGAGGACTGGGAGCACTGCCAGCAGTACCTCGAAAAGGCCGCGCTGCTCGAACCCCAGGGCGAGGACGGCGCCGAGCTCGCCTTCCGCCGCGGCAAGGTGGCCGAGAAGCTAGGGGACGACGACAAGGCCATGTCCTGCTGGGAGGAGGCCCTGCGCCTGTATCCCGCCCACCAGGAGACCTTCGACGTGCTCTCCTCCCGCGCCCGCGCGGCTGGGGACAAGCAGGCCATCCTGCGCCTGATGCAGATGCGGCTGCCGATGGTCAAGGACCGGACCCCGCGGCTGGAGCTGCTGCAGCAACTGGCCGACCTCTACATCGAACTGGGCGCCTCCGAGGCCGCCTTCCCGGTCCTCGAGGAGGCCCTCACGCTGGAGCCCGCCAACCTCGCCGTGAAACAGAAGCTCGGCGACGCCTACTTCGCCGCGGGCAACCTCGACCGGGCCGCGGGCGTATACCAGAAGCTCCTCGACGAGCTGGCCGCCGCGAAGGCCCCGCGCAAGGATCTGGCGCCGCTGTACCAGCGCCTCGGCGGCATCAAGGAGGGGCAGGGCGACCTCGCCGCCGCCATGGAGATGTACACGCAGTCGCAGAAGGCCGACACGACCTACGTGCCGAACCTCATCGCCATGGCGCGGCTGTACTCCCGGCAGGAGAACTACGACCAGGCCCAGCGCATGTTCCGCGCGCTGCTCTTCCAGCGCATCGAGGGCGAGATCACCAAGGCCCAGATCTTCCTCGAGATCGCCCGGATCGAGATCAAGACCGGCAATTCCGCCAAGGCCAAGTCGTCTATCCAGCGCGGTCTCGCCGAGGATCCGAATCACGCCGAGCTCAAGGCCCTGCTCGAGACGCTGTAACGGATGCCGCAGGATCCCTTTCCGCACATCCAGGGCGTGCGCTTCCTGGTGGGAGCCCGCGCCGATGCCCAGCTGCCCTCGACCGGGCTCCCGGAGATCGCGGTCGCCGGCCGCTCCAACGTGGGCAAGAGCTCGCTGTTGCGCTCCCTGGTGAACCAACGCTCCCTGGTCCGGGTGTCGCGCACGCCCGGCCGGACGCGGGAGGTCAACTTCTTTCTCCTGGAGTCCAAGGACCTGCCGCCGCTGCACCTGGTGGATCTGCCCGGCTATGGCTACGCCAGCGTGCCCCGGTCCCTGCGGGAGGACTGGGGCGACTTCGTCAGCCGCTACCTCGAGACGAGTCGTACCCTGCGCGTGGTGCTGCTGCTCATCGACGCGCGCCGGGAACCGGGGGAGCTCGAGCTCCAGTTCGCGGACTGGATGCACGGCCGCGGGGTCCGGGTCCAGGTGGTCGTGACCAAGATCGACCAGGTCCCCAAGACCCAGTGGGGCCAGGTCGAGGCCCGGGTCCGCGCCGCCTTCGGGCCGGACTTCCCGCGCTGCGTTTTCTTCTCCTCGCTCAAGTCCATCGGACAGGAGGACGTCTGGCGTCGCATCAAGGCCGCCGTCGTCCCCCGTCCGACGCATGAGCCGGACGCCTGAAGCATGCTCCCCGACGGCTACACCATCGACTCCCTGACGCAAGATGATCTGACGGACATCATGGACGTCGAGCGCCTCTCGTTCGCCCACCCCTGGACCGAGGAGGCCTTCGCCGCCGAGTTCGACAAGCCCTACGCCTTCTTCCTGGGCGTGCGACATGGCGGCCGGGTGGTGGCCGTGTTGCTGTACTGGACCGTGTTTCCCGAGCTGCACATCCTCTCGTTGGGCGTGCATCCGGAGCATCGGCGCCAAGGTCTGGCCAGCTGGCTTCTGCAGGTGCTCATCGAAATGGGCCCGGAGCTGGGCTGTGAGAAGATCGACCTCGAGGTGCGCGAGCACAACCTCGCCGGCCAGGGTCTCTACGAGGCCATGGGCTTCTCCCGGGTCGGCCGCCGACGTCGGTATTACACGGACACCATGGAGGACGCCCTCCTCTACTCCTACTCCTTCCCTGGAGAGATCGCATGAAGACACCCTCCGCCTCCTCCCGCTATACCGCCCTCGGACTCGAGTCCATGGGCCGCTGCCTGTCCATGATGGACCGCAACCCCCTCTCTCCGACCTACGGTTGCGCCAATCGCGAGTTCTGGCTCGCGCGCAGCACGGACTTTCCCTCGGCCATCGCGCAGTACGCCGTCCTGCCCATGGCGCTGGCCTGGGCGGAGCCCTTCGAGGGCAATCCCTACCACCGACAGCCCAAACTGGCGGCCTGGATCGCCGCTGGGATGTCCTATCTGGCCGGGATCCAGCACCACGACGGGTCCTTCGACGAGTTCTATCCAAATGAACGCGGCTGGGCCGGCCCCACAGGATTTTTACTGCACGCCATGGTGGCCGGCTGGAAGGTCGTTGCCCCGCTGCTGGGCGCCCGGGACAAGGAGCGCATCAGCACCTGCATGCTGCGGGCGGCGAAGTTCCTCGCCCAGAACGACGAGGTGGGCGTGCTCGCCAACCACCACGCCATGGCGCTGTTGCCGGTGGCCGAGACGATCGAACTGTTCAAGGCCCGCCATCTGGAGCCCCTCTACGAGGAGCGCAAGAAGGTATTCCTCGACGTGTGCTACGACGAGGGCTGGAGCCTGGAGTACGACGGCGTGGATCCGGGATATCTCAGCGCGACGGTGACGTTCCTGACCCGCCTGGGCCAGGCCCGCCCGGACCCGGTGTTGGCCGACGTGGCCCGCAAGGCCGTGCAGTTCACCAAGTACTTCGTGTATCCGGACGGCCACTACGGGGGCACGCTGGGCTCCCGCGAGACGTTCCACTTCTACAGCCACGGGTACGAGGTCCTGGGCCGCGAGGATCCCATGGCCCTGGCGCAGGCGGACTTCATGCTGCGCTCGTTCTCCCAGGGAAAGAGCGTCACCCCGCACCTGCAGAGCGACCGGTACTTCGTGTACCGAATCCCCGAGTTCCTGTTCTCGGCCCGGGACGCCGCGCCGCGCCCGGAGGTCCTGCCCGCCTTGCCCTGGCAGGAGGAGGCGGACCATCAGTTCCTGTTCCCCGAGGCGGGGATCTGGGGTGGCCGCCGGGGCAACTATTACGCCATCGCCAACCTCGCCCGGGGCGGCGTGTTCAAGTGCTTCCGGCTGGGCGGCGGTGGCGGGGTACCCCTGGCCTCGGACTGCTCCATGTCCGGGATCCTGCCCGACGGCACCGTCTTCACCACCGCCTGGTGCGATCCCGAGCGCTCCTTCGAGGCCCACGGGGTCGAGGCCAACGTGCGCGCCCGCGGCCTGGCGCTGCACACGCAGACGTTCGACCCGCTGAAGATGACCGTCTTCCGCGCCGGGATGCTCGCCCTGGGCTGGCACCAGCGCTCGGCCTACCATCTAAAAGGACTGATCCGCAAGGTGCTCATGCTGCGCAACACCACCGTGCCCGTGCAGTTGCACCGCCACCTGAAACTGTCGTCCGAGGGTCTCGTGGTCACCGACCGCATCGTCGCCCCCAAGGGCACCCGTCTGCAGCGGCTGATCCTGGGCGAGGAGCTCCCGGTGCGCTATGTCCCCCAGTCCCGCTACTTCCAGCCGTTGGAGTTCGAGGTGTCCGGGCGCGAGCTCACGGGCTCGGAGCTGGACCAACTCAAGGGGCAGGGCGAGCTCGTTTTTTCCCGCGTCCTGAAGTGACAATTATCAGCGGAAGTAGGGGGTCGGCGGTGTCGGAGAGGCCGTCGGCCTAGGCGTCCGGACCGTCGGCGGACAGGCCCTTGCGGAACAGGCCGGCCAAGAAGGCCGATTAATTATCAGATACCGGTCTTCTATTTCCCCGAACTACTCGATTTTTCATCACAACATTTTTGGTACCCCCACAACCGGAGGCGGTCAATCCGGAATTTTCCGCTTTTCCCAAAGGGTGGTCGGCGCTGCATGGGGTTGATCCAACCCCTGGAACCTGGTAGAACCGCGATGGAATCGAGGTTCTCTCCATGCCGAGAATTCAGATACCGGACCGCCAGGAACTGGCCTTCTCCATCGAGGATATGCTGCGCGCTGCTTTCCCCCAGGTGCACTTCTGGGCCGGAATGCCGAAGGCCGATCCCGTGGATCTGGAGCTCGAAGTCGATGCCTCGGCCTTGGTGGTTCCCGGGACGATGTCGCTGCGCCTGCTCGAAGATCGTCAGGCCCCGGCGAGCTTCCGGCTCCCGGCCCAGTGGTCCCAACTGAAGGAGGAGCTGGGTAGGCGCCTAGGGCTCCTGGAGAAGCGACCGGTCCCGCCACTTTTGGACGTCCCCGTCCCACGTTCCCTGGACGTCCCCGTCCAACGTCCGCCGGACCTGGAGTCGGGGCCAGAACTGCCGGCCCTCGGCGACGAGCTCTTCACCCTCGGGGGCGTGCCGGTGCCCCGCGAACCAGCGCTCACCGAACCACATCCGATCATCGAGGATCTGGATGACGAGCCCCGCGGTGAAGGACTTCCGGAGAAGGCGGGCTTCGGGGCCGTCGATTCCTCTCATTCGGCCGAAGGCCCGGTATTCGAAGCCGGCGTGCCGTCCCATGAGGTGGCGGACCCGGCGTTCGGCGCCGACGGACCGGCGTTCTCCTCAGAGCTTCCCCTTGCCGAGGAGGCCTTCACCCTGGGTACCTCCGAGCGACGAGTCGTCGAGCCCCCGCGGGGCGCACCGGCCGAGCAGGTGACCACGCCGGGCATCCTGAGGCGTAACACGGTCGTGGCGCCGGTGGCCGAGTTCCACGCGGCCCCGGCCCATTCCCCCGCGGGTCCACCGGTCTCCGGGCCTTTTGACGGCAACGTTGCCCTGCACTTCCTTCGCCTGCACGAGTCTGGGTTCACGGGGGTGATCGAGCTCGCTCTTCCCCAGTCCACGGTGCGGATGTCATGGGAGGCGGGCCAGGTGGGGGACCTCGAGGGCTACGCGCCCATCCTCCAGCATCTGCTGGCGCTGGCCGGCGCCGGTTCCTCCTTCGCCGCGGACCTGACGCGCACGTTGTCGGACCCCATCGACTGGGCGGTGCGGCGCCAGTTGATCTCCCCGGACGAGGAGTTGAAGTGGCTGCTGCGCTGCCGACGCGAGGCGATCCGCCTGGCGATCACGGCGACTCGGTGTCCGGTGTCCGCCGACGGCGCCGAGTTCCGGCGCCACTTGCCGCCGCTGGATCCAAAGCCTCTGCTGTTCTCTGGCGTGGTGGAGCACTTTGCGCCGGATCTGGCCTGCGCGCTGTGCGACTGTGCGCCGCCGGTCTCGGTCCCGACGTCCTGGCACACGCTGTTCGACGACCCGGACTTCGATCCTCTGTGGGTGCGGGCCCTGCACCTGCTCTCGGGTGGTACACCCTGGCCCGAGGCTTGCATCCGTGCCGGGCTCACGGTGGCCGAGAGTTGGACGCTGGCCTACGCGGTCCGCCTGTTCCAGTTGAGCGGACCTCCATTGCCCGACGGGGTGACGACCGCCGAGCTCCAGCGACGCCGGTTCCGCACCCTCGAGGAGAACCTGCGCATCCTGCCCCCGGATCAGTTCTTTGGTGGCAATCCCGCAGCCGCGCGCCGGGTTCATCAGGACATCCTGGTCCAGATCTCGGAGTTCCCCGGACCGCTGCGGATGCTGCTCGCCGCGGACTTCGAGAAGTTGAAAAAAAGCATGGACAAGTCAATGTCCCTTCTGTCATTCTAGCTGAACTTTCGGGCCACCGTCGGGCCCGGCTTCGAGGTTGGGTCGCGTGCGCATTATCTTTTTCGGCTCCCCGGATTTCGCCCTCCCCGCGCTGGACGCGCTGGTGGCCGACCACGAGCTCGTGCTCGTGGTGACCCAGCCGGCGAAGCCCTGCGGGCGCGGGCAGCGATGTCTGGCGACCCCGGTGGAGGAGCGCGCGCGGAAGCTAGGCCTCGAGGTCATCACCCCGAAGGCGGTGCGCACCGCGGCCTTCGCCGATCGGCTGCGCGACCTCGAAGCGGACTACCTCGTGGTCGTCGCCTTCGGTCGCATCCTGCCGGCGGCGGTGCTCGGGGCCGCCCGCCACGGGGCCCTGAACATCCATCCGTCGCTTCTGCCCCGCTGGCGGGGCCCCGCGCCGGTTCCCTGGACGCTTTTTCACGGAGAGACGACCACCGGGGTCTCGGTCATGCAAATGAACGAGGAGATGGACGCCGGAGACCTGGTGCGCCAGGTCCAGACGCCGGTGGACCCCGACGAGAACGCCGATCGCCTGCTTTGCCGCCTGGCCCGACTGGGGGCAGAGACGCTGGCCGACGTGCTGGCCGAGGAACGGACACTGGGCGCCAGGCTCCCCCGGGTTCCCCAGGACGGGACGCTGGCCACGCGGGCGCCCCTGATCACCACCGAGACGGCGCTGATTGACTGGCGCCGGCCCGCCCGGGAGGTGGCCGACCACCTGCGGGCTTTCGATTCCCGGCCCGGTGCCTACGCCTACCATGGCGAGCACCGGATCAAATTCTTCAGCCCCGGCGTGCTGCCGGCCTCGGCCCCGCCGGGGACCGTGCTGGGGCTGACCCCCTGCGGACTGGCTGTCGCCTGCGGACAGGACGCGGTGGTGGCGGGAGAACTGCAATGGCCCGGAGGAAGACGCATGCCGGCCGCGCCCGTGCTGGCCGGCCACCCACTGCCGGACAAGACGGTACTGCGAGGAAAAGAATGAACCTCTCCGACGAACCCCGCCTGCTGGCTCAGGAGGTCCTGGCCCGGGTGGAACGGCACAACGCCTACGCCTCGATTGCCTTCGACGCCGTGGCGATGAGCGGCAACCTCTCGCGGGAAGTCCGCGCCCTGAGCAAGGAGCTCTTGTTCGGCGTGCTGCGCCACCGCACCCGCTTGGAGCGTGCGGTGTCAGAATATGCGACCTCGTCGCTGGATCACTGCCATCCGTTCGTGCGGCGCCAACTGCTCATCGGCGCCTATCAGATCCTGTTCATGCAGAACATCCCGGCCGCCATCGCGGTGGACCGGGCCGTGGAACTGACCCGCCTCCACGTGGGGACCACGCCCTCGGGTTTCGTCAACGCCGTTTTGCGCAAGCTCTCCCACCAGGGGGAGCCGCCCTTCCCGCCCGACGCCGACCGCCTCGCGCGGCTGGGGATGGTCCACTCGTTCGCGCCGTGGATGGTGCAGGCGGCCGTGGACACGGTGGGCCCGGACGAGGCGGAGGCGCTGCTCGAGGCGCTGAACCAGCGCGCGCGCACCATCCTGCGCGTCAACGTGCTGCGCACGGATCGCGACGGGCTGCTCGCCAAGTTGTCCCGGCAGTTCCCCGACGCGGCCATCTCCCCGACGCGCCTTTCCCCGGTGGGCGTCGAGGTGCAGGGCCTCCCGGACCCCATCCGGCAGGATCTGCACCGCGAGGGCTGGTACCTGGTCCAGGACGAGGGCTCCCAGTTGGTCGTGTTCTTCGTGGACCCGCGCCCGGGCACCCGCATCCTCGACGCCTGCGCGGGCACCGGGGGCAAGTCCCTCCACCTGGCGGCGAAGCTGGCCAACCAGGCCGAGATCCTGGCCGTGGACCTGAAGGCCTCCAAGATGGACGCGCTGCTGGCCCGCGCCCGGCGCGCCGGGGTCACCTGCGTGTCCGCCGACACCATGAACCTGATCAAGGAGCAGCCCGCGGGACAGTTCGACGTGGTGCTGCTCGACGCCCCCTGCTCGGGTCTGGGCGTGCTGCGTCGCCACCCCGAGGCCAAGTGGCGGCTGACCCGGGAGGAGGCCGGCACCATGGCCCGGCGCCAGGCCCAGTTGCTCGAGGCCATGGCCCCCAAGGTGGCCCCGGGCGGCCTGCTGGCATACGTGGTCTGCACCTTCTGGCCCCCCGAGACCACCGACCAGATCGCCGCCTTTCTCGCGCTGCACCCCGAGTTCGAGCGGGTCGCTCCGCCCGGGGTCGACGGGCTCTCGTGGGACGACTGCGTCAACGCCGAGGGGGACCTGGTGCTGCTGCCGCACCGCCACAACACCGACGGCTTCTACGTCGCCCGGCTACGCCGGAAGGGGTGAGACCATGACCGTGCGAGTGGCTCCCTCGCTGTTGAGCGCCGACCTGCTCCACCTGGACCGGGAGATCGAGTCCATCCGGGGCTGTGATTATTTACACATTGATGTAATGGACGGCGACTTCGTGCCCAACATCACCTATGGCCCGGGCCTCGTCCGCGCGCTCTCGAAGGTGGGCATCCCCCAGGACGTCCACCTGATGATCTCGCAGCCGGCCCGCCACGTGGACGCCTTCCTCGAGGCCGGCGCGGCCATCGTCACCGTCCACGTCGAGGCCGACGTGCACCTGCACCGCACGCTCACCCACATCCGCAAGCGCGGGGCGAAGGCCGGCGTCGCGCTCAATCCGTCGACCCCGGTGTCCGCCCTCGAGCACGTCTGGGACGTGCTGGACCTGGTGCTGATCATGACGGTGAACCCGGGCTTCGGCGGCCAGGCGTTCATCCCCGGCGGGCTCGACAAGCTCGCCCGGTGCCGGAAGATCCTCGACCAACTGGGGCGCAACGACCGGCACGGGAGTGACGGCGTCCTCCTCGAGGTGGACGGCGGCGTCGATCTGAACACCGCCCCCCGGGTGGTGGCCGCCGACGCGACCCTCAGATCGGAAGAGCACACGTCTGAACTCAAGTCACCGAATACGCTATCGTATGCCG
>CALKWH010000187.1 GCA_938004375.1 uncultured Pseudomonadota bacterium | reverse complement strand
ACCTCTCGGACGTGATCGGAGATATCGCTGCTGCGGTCCGCTGGGTGGTGTCCCAAGGTTTCGACCGCGTTGTGATCACCGCCGACCACGGCCACATGATGCTCCCGGAAATTCCGGCGGGCGACATAGTTCAGACTCCGCCCGGCGGCTGGTTGGAGAACAAGCGCCGCTGCCGGTTGGGTTCGGGGCTTTCCGGTGCGGCCGGGACCATCACCTTGAAAGCCGGCCACGTGGGGATTCAAGGCGACGTGCAGGAGGTTTGTCTGCCTATCGGGTTCCGTGTGTTCTCGGATGGCGAAGGCTACTTCCACGGCGGGTTGAGCCTGCAGGAAGCAGTTGTGCCGGTGGTCGTGTTCCGGGCCGGAGGGGAGAAACCGAGCTCCGCCGGAAAGCCGGAAATCGACATCCGCTACCGTTCGGACAAGTTCACCAGCCGGGTCGTCGGTCTGAAGTTCCACCTGCAGGGTGACATGTTTGGCACAGCCGCCCGGGTACGGGTCGAGGCCTACGGCGGCACGGGAACCAAGGCCAAGGTCGTGGGCGAGGCCGCCGACTGCGAGGCGCGAGACGAGAAAACCCGTGAAGTGACTCTGCAAGCGAACAAAGAAACGCCCGTGCCGGTGCTGCTCGATCCGGATTTCGATGGGGCGGAGATAGAAATCCGTGTGAGCGACCCCCAAACCCGTGTGGTATGGGCGAAGCGGAAGCTGAAAAACGCGATGCTCGATTAAGGAGCGAGGAATGCAACAGGACGACCTGGACAAGAAAGCAACGGGGGTTTTCGCCGGCAAGGTGGTGCGCAAGGACCTGCTGCATCAGATCAAAGGCGGCGAGAACGTCCCGTCCTATGTGCTCGAGTACCTTCTGGGCAAGTACTGCGCTTCGGACAATGATGAAGAGATCCGCATCGGTGTGGACGCCGTCAAGGAAACCCTGACGACGAACTATTTCCGCCACGACGAGGCGAACAAGGCCCAGTCCATGGTCGAACAGAAAGGCAGACACCGGTTCATCGACCGCGTTGAGGTCCGCTTCCTTCCGAGCGAAAACAAGTATTGGGCCTCCATGGATCACTTCGGCTACGCCAAAATACACATCGCCGAAGAATTCTTCCGCCGTTATGAACGCCTTCTTGAGGGCGGCATCTGGGCCATCATCGACGTGGAGTTCAGGCTGTCCGAGGAGGGCAAGAAGGACAGCCCCTTCCACATCGTCGACCTGAAGCCCATCCAACTCGCCCGCTTCGACCTGGACGAGTACCTGGAGGGCCGACGCGCCATGAGCAGGGACGAGTGGATCGACCTCCTCCTCCGGAGCGTCGGACTCGAGCCTTACCGCATGGAGCCGCGGCTGAAGATTCTGCTGCTGACCCGGCTCATCCCCTTCGTCGAGAAGAACTACAACTTCATCGAGCTCGGTCCGCGCGGCACCGGCAAATCTTACGCGTTCAGCGAGATGTCCCCTTACTGCATGCTGCTCTCCGGAGGCAAGGCGAGCACGGCGAACCTGTTCTACAACAACGCCCGCCGGCAGGTCGGCCTCGTCG
The DNA here is from genome assembly GCA_938004375.1 of uncultured Pseudomonadota bacterium. Taxonomy (GTDB): domain Bacteria; phylum Myxococcota_A; class Polyangia; order HGW-17; family HGW-17; genus HGW-17. The sequence goes on along the minus strand of CALKWH010000187.1, from coordinate 1,917 downwards.
GTCATTGGGACGTCGTGGCCTTCGACGAGGTCGGGGGGATGAAAATCACCGATCCGGATGCGGTCCAAATCATGAAGGACTACATGGCCAACGGTCGGTTCAGCCGCGGGGTCACCCAGGTGCTGGCGGACGCATCCCTGGTGTTCATCGGCAATCTGAACCAGCCGGTGGAGAGCTTGGTCCAGAACTCGGCTACGGACTTATTCCAGCCGCTGCCCAGGGAGTTCGACCTCGCCCTCCTCGACCGCATGCACTTCTACCTTCCCGGCTGGGAGGTCCCCAAGAACTCGAAGGACATACTGACGGTCCACTATGGCTTCGTCACCGACTACCTGGCCGAGGCATTCCGCGCGCTGAGGAAGCAGAATCGATTCGATGAGGCCGAGAGGGTCTTCCGATTCGGATCGCATGTGGAAGGTCGGGACGCGACCGCGGCCAAGAAGACAGTCAGCGGTCTGCTCAAAATCCTCCACCCGGGCGGCGGGTGGACGAAAGAGGAACTCACGGAATACGTCGAGCTGGCCATGGAGGGGCGTCGCCGGGTCAAGGAGCAGCTCAAGAAGCGCGGGTCGTTCGAGTTCTATAAGACCAGCTTCTCCTACATCGATCTTGAGAACGACACGGAACGGTCCGTGGGCGTGCCTGAACAAGGCGGAGCCGGCGTCATCTCACAGGACCCGTTGCCGCCGGGGACGGTCTACACGGCCGGGGTGGATTCCGAAGCCAAGGTCGCGCTGTTCCGGCTTGAAGTCACACTGACGGCGGGAACGGGCAAGCTGAGGACGCCGACCGGTCTTGACAAGTCGCTGAAAGAATCCCTGAACCGGGCCTTCAGTTATCTGCAGAACGTCAAGGACAAGCTGGGACTCACGCAGATGCTGGCGCAGAAGGACGTATACGCCGAGGCGGTGGACCTCTCCGGCGGCCGCATCGAGTGCCCCTGCGGTGTGGCGTTTTTCGCCGCCATGATCTCCGTGGTCCGCAACCGCCATGTGCAGGCCGGGACGGTCATTCTCGGCGACCTGACCATCCAGGGGAATATCAAGGGCCCGGCCTCGATCACCGAACCCCTGCAGTTGTCCTTGGAGGCGGGAGCTCTGCGCGTCCTGGTACCGATTTCCAACAAGGCACAGTTCGCCGGGCTGCCGGAAGACGTGATCGAACGTCTTGACGTCGTTTTTTACGGTGACGTGGACCGCGCGGTTTTGAAGACGCTGGAGATGTAAGGGATGATTCACGGAGCGGCGGAAATCAAAAAAATGGCAGGCGTCCCCGCTGGGATGCGCCGCTCCCATTGCGTCAATGCCGCCGGCGATTACGCCGGCAAGTCGGTAAGTAACCTCCTGAAAGCGCTCATTGGGAGCGCCCGTTCGAACAAAAGGAGGTTCTTCCTATGAAAGTAAAATCGAAACGAAGTCGAGGATGCTCTCCCAACGGTGACGGCAAACCCACAGCCGTCGATTTGTTCTGCGGCTGCGGCGGGCTGACCGTCGGGCTGAGAAAAGCCGGATTCCGGGTCTTGGGCGCTGTGGACGTCGATCCGCTGTCCGTCAAGACCTACAAGGCGAACCATCGTGACGTTGAAGTATGGGAGATGGACATCCGTTCTCTGAAGCCGACCGAACTGCTTGAGAAGATCGGCATCAACCCAGGAGAACTCGATCTTCTGGCCGGATGTCCGCCGTGTCAGGGTTTTTCGACAATGCGAACCCTGAACGGAGCCGTCAGCGTCGATGACCCCCGCAACGACCTCCTGCTGGAGTTCCAACGCTTTGTGGAGGCGCTCCGCCCTCGCGCCGTGATGTTGGAAAACGTGCCCGGGCTGGCTGACGACGAGAGGTTCGCGGCATTCTGCAGAAAGATGAAAAAACTCGGCTATCTCGGCGCCCACCGCGTTCTGAATGCGGCGGAGTACGG
>CALKWH010000186.1 GCA_938004375.1 uncultured Pseudomonadota bacterium | reverse complement strand
GATCGTATTCGGTGACTGGAGTTCAGACGTGTGCTCTTCCGATCTGCTTCAACGATGTCGTGGTCACGAAGTACGATTTCCGACCCGCGCAGGAGCACTGGATCGACGCTCCCGACGGAAAGAAGATCCACACCTTCGTGGTCCTGCCCCACGGCTATCGCAAGGGCGTGAAGTACCCCCTCGTGCTCAACGTCCACGGCGGCCCCCAGATGCAGTGGAGCGACTCCTTCCGCGGCGACTGGCAGGTGTACCCGGCCGCCGGCGCCGTGGTCGCCTTCCCCAACCCCCACGGCAGCACGGGCTACGGGCAGGACTTCACCTCCGCAATCTCCCGCGACTGGGGCGGCCGCGTGTACCGCGATGTGCTGGCGGTCACCGACTTCCTAGCGAAGCAGGACTACGTGGATCCCTCGCGCATGGCGCTCATGGGATGGAGCTACGGCGGCTACTTCGTGAACTGGGTCGCCGTGCAGCCGCACCCGTTCGTCACCCTGGCCTCGATGATGGGCATCTGGGACCTGGCGTCTTTCTACGGCACCACCGAGGAACTGTGGTTTCCCGAGTGGGACCTGGGCGGCACTCCGTGGGAGAACCCGGCGGCCTACGAAAAATACAACCCCGCCTCCCGCGCGGCGAACCTGAAGGTTCCCATGCTCGTGATCACGGGCGAGAAGGACTACCGGATCTCCTACACCCAGAGCCTGCACCTGTTCACCACGCTCCGCCGCCGGGGCCTCCCGGCGCGCCTGGTCGTGCTGCCCGAGGACGGCCACTGGCCCCACCCGGTGCGCTCCATGCCGCTGTACTACACCGCCCACCTCGAGTGGTTCGCGAAGTATCTGAAGACCACGCCGCCACAGTCCCCTCTATTGAAGACGCTGGGGCGCTGAACGTTCATCAAGAACGTTATTAACCAACTAACGCTTGAAAATCCTGCGTTCTGTGCCATAAAGATGAGTTGCCCGGAAACCGGACCGCCCCCGACGGCGGCCGGTCCTCCGGCGGAAAGGACTTCGAAATGCGTTTTTACCTCTGGTTGATGGTGCTGTCCACCCTGTCCCTGGGCCTCGTGGCCGGGTGCGACGACGATTCTTCGAACAACAGCAACACGAATAATGTTAACAATGTCAATAACGTCAACAATGTGAACAATATTAACAACGTTAACAATATCAACAACGTCAACAATATCAACAACGTCAACAACGGCACCTGCGGCGACGGCGTCATCGGCGGCGCCGAGACCTGCGACGGCACCAACCTGGGCACGGCCACCTGCGTCACCCAGGGGTTTGAGGCCGGCACCCTGGCCTGCGCGGCCAACTGCCTGTCCTTCAACACCTCGGGCTGCACCGGCGGACAGGAGGGCCCCGAGGTCCGCGAGTGCGGCACCGCCGTGGCGCCGACCACCGGCACCTGCGACTTCACCGCCGGCACCGGCGACCTGGTCGTCCTGCGCGGGACCGTGCTCACCGGCGACGTGACCTTCCGCAACGGCGAGGTGGTCTACAACAAGTCCACCGGTAAGCTCGTCTGCGTGGAATGCGATTGCTCGGGCACCTCCGGCTACGCCGACGCGCCGCTCTTGCAGTGCGGCGACAACGTCATCTCCCCGGCGCTGATCAACGCCCACGACCACATCGGCTGGATCCAGAGCCCGCCCATCGGCCACGGGACCATCCGGTACCACCACCGCAACGACTGGCGCAAGGGCCTCGAGGGCTTCGAGCGCATCGGCCTGCCCGGCAACTGCACCAACGAGCAGAAGCAGTGGGGCGAGCTGCGCCAGGTGCTCTCCGGCACCGTCACGATGTTCGGCTCCGGTTACGGCACGGGCTTCATGCGCAACATCGACAACGGCACCGCGTCGCTGATCGCGGGCATCGACGCCCCCGAGTACGAGACCTTCCCGCTGCACACCGGCGGCGAGTCCGACCCCGCGAAGATCCTCGTGGCCTCGGGCTGCACCCCGTACGTCTACGCGGCCGTCACCAGTGACCTGCACGGCTTCTCGGCCTTCGTCCCCCACGTCTCCGAGGGCGTCAACGAGGCCGCCCAGAACGAGTTCCGCTGCATGTCCGGCCTCGAGCCCGACGGCGAGGATCTTCTGGGTCCGAACTCCACGTACATCCATGCGGTGGGCATGGACGCCGTGGACGTCTCCGTGATGGCCGGCCAGGGCGGCCGCGTGATCTGGTCCCCGCGCACCAACATCGACCTGTACGGCAACACCGCCCCGGTCACGCTCATGGACAACATGGGCATCGTCATCGGGTTGGGCACCGACTGGACCATCTCCGGCTCCATGAACATGCTGCGCGAGCTGCGCTGCGCCGACAGCCTGAACAGCAACTACTACAACCACCACTTCAGTTCCTACCACCTATGGCGCATGGCCACCGTCGACAACGGCGTCGTGCTCGGCGTGCCGCAGTACATCGGTGATCTGGTCCCCAACCTGTACGCGGACATCGCCATCTTCGACCGCCACGGCGTCGCCGACGACCACCGCGTCATCCTCGAGGCCGACCCCGAGCACGTAGCCCTGGTGCTGCGCGGCGGCGCCGTCCTCACCGGCGACGCGGCGCTCGTCGACGGCCTGGGCACCGGCTGCGACGCGCTCGACGTGTGCGGCGTGGCCAAGAAGGTGTGCGTGCAGCGCGAGCTCGGCGTCTCCTTCACCCAGTTCCAGTCCACCGTGGGGACGATCGGCGAGGACTTCACCGACACCTACCCGCTGTTCTACTGCAACACCGATCCCATCGGCGAGCCCACCTGCATCCCCTCCCGCCCCGGGGAGTACACCGGCCAGGCCGGCGCCAATGACCTCGACGGCGACGGCATCGAGGACGACGAGGACAACTGCCCGAACGTGTTCAACCCGATCCGCCTGCTCGACTCCGGCATCCAGGCCGACGCCGACCTCGACGGCGACGGCGACGTCTGCGACGTCTGCCCGCTGGACGCCGACACCACCGAGTGCTCGTTCAACCCCGACGACTCCGACGGCGACGGCGTGGCCAACGCCTCGGACAACTGTCCGATGATCGCGAACCCCCTGCAGGAGAACAATGACGGCGACGCGTTCGGCAACGCCTGCGACCCGTGCCCGGACGCCAACCAGACCGGTGCCGTGGGCGGCTCCATCCCCGCCCTGCGCCAGCTCTGCCACCCCGACCACCCCGCCGAGGGCACCGTGGTGACCTTCACCGGCGTGCTCACGGTCGTGGACAACAACAAGTTCTACCTTCAGGATCC
>CALKWH010000185.1 GCA_938004375.1 uncultured Pseudomonadota bacterium | reverse complement strand
TGGACGTCGGCCTGGCCCACACCTGCGCCATCGACGGGGACGGCGCCCTGTGGTGCTGGGGCGAGAACGCCGACGGCCAGTTGGGCATCGGGAACACCATGGACAGCGCGATCCCGGTCCGGGTCTCGGGCCTGAGCTCGGTCGTCGCGGTGGCCGCCGGCAACCGCCACACCTGCGCCCTCGTGACCGGCGGCACGGTGTGGTGCTGGGGCGACAACACCTATGGCCAGCTGGGCATCGGCAGCACCACCGACAAGACTTCGCCGTCGCCCATCTCCGCTCCATTGTTCACCGCGATCAGCGTGGGCACCAACTTCACCTGCGGGGTGCGCACCGACACCCGCGTGGCCTGCTGGGGCATCAACACGAGCCAGCAATGCGGGCTCAACGGCAACAACCCCCATGAACCCAGCACCATCTACATCGATCCCATCGTCCAGCTGTCCTGCGGCGGCAGCCACACCCACGCGGTCACCTCCAACGCCACCATGTACGGCTGGGGCTGGGACGCCGCCGGACAACTCGGGGACGGTACGACCTCAAACACACTCGCCCACACCGTCGGGATCCCGGCCTCGACGCCCTCGGGCGGGGAGAACCACTCCTGCTTCCTGAACACCGGCGGCGGGGTCATGTGCTCGGGGGACAACCAGAGCTGCCAGCTGGGCAACGGCAGCAACTGTGTCGGCATGCTGAACGCGCCCCAGGTCGTCTCCGGGCTCGTCAACGGCGTGCTCCAGCTCGACGCCGGCGGCAACTCCAACTGCGTGGTGAAGACCGACGGCTCGGTGCACTGCTGGGGTCAGGCCGACCGCCACCAGCTGGGCAACGGCTCCACCGGCTCCAAGCTCACGCCCACCGCGGTCACCGGCCTCACCGGCGGCTTCGCCGAGGTCCGCGTCAACCGCTCCCACGGCTGCGCCCGGGCCGTCGATGGCTACCTCGTGTGCTGGGGGCAGAACGACGTGGGCCAGCTCGGAGACGGCACCCTCGATACCCGGCCCGCGCCCGTGCGCGTGACCGTGCCGTGAGCCCCGGTCAGCGTCGCCTGCAGATGAAGACCATCGACGTGGAGTAAATGTCCAGCTCCGAGCCGTCGAAGCCGCCGAAGAGGTTCTCGACCTCGAAGCCGTGGGCCTCGAGCTGGTAGACGAGCTCCTGGGGGAAGAAGATGCGGTGGCCGAAGCGCAGCACGTAGGACGGCCCGTCCTTGGGGTCCACGGGCTCGTGGTAGACGTAGATGTAGGCGATCTGGTCCTGGGCGTCGTAGTAGTGGTTGGTGGTGTAGTGGTACCAGGTGCCGTAGTGCGGATGCTTGAACCGGATGCGGCTCCAGCGCTTCGCGGGGTCGCGCAACAGCCAGCGGAAGTCGGGGTGGAGCACGTCGAACAGGAAAGTGCCGTCGGGCACGAGCGCGCGGCGCACGCCGCCCAGAAAGCGCGCCAGGTCGTCGTGGGTGTACAGGTGCATCATCGTGTTGAAGGCGCACACGGCGACGTTGAAGCGGGCTCCGAGGCGCAGCGCGCGCATGTCCCGGTGGACCAGCGTCGCGCGGGCGGCGGGCTCCTTCCCGAGGCGGGCGATCTTCTGGCGGGCGCGCTCGAGCATGTCCGCCGAGAGATCCACGCCGGTGACCGTGTGGCCGTCCTTGAGCCAGGGGACCAGCAGGCGGCCGGTGCCGCAGCCGATCTCGAGCACGGGGCCGCCGAGGCCGTGCACCAGGTTGCGGTAGAAGGCGGCGTCCTGCTTGTACCAGCGGAAGTCGTGGTCGTAGATCCAGGCGTCCTGGTAGTATTCGCCGCCGGACTCGGAGAGATCGAAGGGGACGGCCTCGGAGAAGTGGATGGTCATGTCTGTGAGACCTCCGGTCTGCGGCGCGGGTGGCGCCGGCGGCGGCGTTTGCCCGCCGGGGCGCTGCGCGTCTGGTGGATGACCACGCCGGCCTGCCCGAGGAGCTCGGCGGGGAGCCCGCGGGCGGCCCACGTCCACTCCCACAGCCGGTGGGCGGGAGCGAACAACGGACGTTCCCGCACGCGCTCGGGCACGCCCACGGGGTGCTCGGGATGGCCCAGGCGGATGACGATCTGCAGAAGATCCCGCACCACCGCGCGCTCGAACTTCGAGAACCCGAAGCGCAGGAGCGTCGGCTCGAGCACCTCGTGGGAGAGGCCGTCGAGCAGGTCGTTGCGGACCTTCCAGGGCTGGTCCAGGACGTCCCACAGGGGTTCGAGCTGGCCGTGGAACAGGATCGGCGCCATCAGCACCGTCGAGAGCCGGGGCTCCTCGGGGGGGTCCTCGTCGAAGGCGCGCAGCATCGCGTGGATGCGCCCGCCGAGGCGCTCGTCTTCGAAGGCGGGGACCAGCTCGGGGGCCAGGATCTGCAGCACGCCGGTGGCCTGCGCGAGGGTGACGCAGGCGCTGGCGTGGCCGCACAGCAGCAGCTTCCAGGTCTCGTCCCGCACGCGGCGGGGGGCGGCGAGCTTGAGGCGCTCGCGGTGCACCTCCATGAAGTGGCGGGTGCGCTCCTCGATCGTGAAGTCGAGCTTGGCCGCAAAGCGCAGGGCGCGCAGGATGCGGACCGGATCCTCCTGGAAGCGGATGTCGGGATCGCCAATGCAGCGGATCAGCCGCGCGTCGACGTCCGGGAGCCCGTCGACGAAGTCGATGATGCGCTCCGTGCGCGGGTCGTAGAAGAGCCCGTTGATGGTGAAGTCACGGCGGAAGGCGTCCTCCTCGGGGGTGCCGTAGAGGTTGTCGTCCCGGATCAGCAGGTCCTCGGTCTCGTCGGCCTCGTCGTGCTCGGGGGCCTTGCGGAAGGTGGAGGTCTCGATGACCTTGTTGTTCTTGAAAACTACGTGCACCAGCTTGAACCGCCGGCCGATCACGCGGGCGTAGTGGAACAGCCGGCGGATCTCCCGGGGCGTGGCCGAGGTGGAGACGTCGTAGTCCTTGGGCGTGCGTCCGACGAGCAGGTCACGGATGGAGCCGCCCACGATGTAGGCGGTGTGCCGGTGACGCTGCAGTTGGCGCACCACGAAGAGGGCGTCAGGATCCATCTGGGAGGAAGAGAAGGGAAGTTCGTTCATGGTGACGGATGGTCGAAGGCGGTGAACCCTTCGGGCACGCGCAGGGCGCGGGCGAGCACCTGGTCGATGTGGGAGACCGGGACGATCTCGAGGGCCCGGCGGACGGACTCGGGGACCTGGTCCAGGTCGGGGACGTTCTCGACGGGGATGCAGACGCAGCGTACGCCGGAGCGGTGGGCGGCGATGAGCTTGGCCTTCAGGCCGCCGATCTTCATGACCTTGCCGCGCAGGGTGATCTCTCCGGTCATGGCGACGTCGGCGCGCACGGGGAAGCGCAGCAGGCACGAGGCGACGGCGCAGGCCATGGTGATGCCGGCTGAGGGGCCGTCCTTGGGGATGGCGCCGCCGGGGAAGTGGACGTGGATGTCCACGGTGTCGAACAGGTCCGCGGCGAGCCCCCAGGCGGACGCGCGGGAGCGCAGCCAGGACAGGGCGGCCTGGGCGCTCTCCTGGAGGACCTCACCGAGCTTGCCGGTCAGTTGCAGGCGGCCCTTGCCGGGCAGGATCTGGGCCTCGGCGGTGAGCAGGTCGCCGCCGAACGGGGTCACGGCCAGGCCCTGCACCACGCCGACCTGGTCCTTCTCCTCGGTGCGCTGGTAGTCGAAGCGGGGCTTGCCCACCCACCGGGCGAGGTTGGCGCGGGACAGCACCCAGTGGCGGCGCCGGCTGCCCCGGACGTGGTCCAGGGCGAAGCGGCGGCAGACCGCGGCGATCATGCGCTCGAGTTGGCGCACGCCGGTCTCCCGGGTGTAGAGGTTGATCAAGTCCCGAAGGGCGGGCTCGGAGAAGTGGACATCCCGGTCCCGCAAGCCGTGGGCGGCGATCTGCCCCGGAACCAGGTGGCGGCGGGCGATGGCCAGCTTCTCGTGCTCGGTGTAGCCGTCGAGCTCGATGATCTCCATGCGGTCGCGCAGGGCCCACGGAATGGTGTCGAGCTGGTTGGAGGTCGCGATGAACAGCACCCGCGAGAGGTCGTAGTCGACGTCGAGGTAGTGGTCACAGAAGGTGGCGTTCTGGTGCGGGTCCAGGACCTCGAGGAGCGCGGCGGCCGGATCCCCGCGGAAATCGGCGGTCATCTTGTCGATCTCGTCGAGCAGGATCACGGGGTTCACGGCGCCGGCCTTCTTCATGCCCTGGATGATCTTGCCGGGCATGGCGCCCACGTAGGTGCGGCGGTGGCCGCGGATCTCGGCCTCGTCGCGCACGCCGCCGAGGCTGATGCGCACGAACCGGCGGCCGCAGGCGCGGGCCACCGAGGCCGCCAGCGAGGTCTTGCCGACGCCCGGGGGGCCGGTGAAGCACAGGATCGGGCCGTGGAGCTTCTCGGCCAGGATTTGGACGGCCAGATGCTCGAGGATGCGGGCCTTGGGCTCCTCCATGCCGTGGTGGGCCTCGTCCAGGATCCGGCGGGAGCGCTCGATGTCGAGCTCGTCGGGGGTGGCCTCGTCCCAGGGCAGCTGGAGGATCCAGTCGAGGTAGTTGCGCACCACGGCGGCTTCGGCGCTCATGGGGGCCATCATGCGCAGCTTGCGCAGCTCCCGGGCGCACCGCTCCCGGGCCTCGGCCGAGAGGGGCTTGGCGAACACCTGTTCCTCGAGCTCGCGCAGCTCCTCGGCGAACTCGTCCTCGGCCGGGCGGTCGGCGGGGATCAGGGGCGGCTGCCGGCGGGCCGGCTCGGGCTCCCGCGGGGCCGCGGGGGGCGGCGCGCCGGCGCCCAGATCCTCGTTGCGGGCCTCGAGGAGAAAGACGACCTGCTCCAGGCGCTCGAGGGGTTCGAGGATCTCGAGGAGCGGCCATAACTGGGCCGCGTCCATTCGCTGGGCGATCTGGCCGATCATGACGTCGGCGAGCTGGCCCGGATCCTCGATCTGGGAGAGGGCCACGGTGAACTCGGGGGAGAGCAGCCGCGAGAGGTGGATGAAGGTCTCGAACACCTCGCGGGCGTGGACCACCCGCTCGCGCACCTCGGCCGCCCGGGCGGGGTCGATCGCGTCGGGGAGCACGAGAAACTCGGCCTCGAGGTGGGGGTGCTCGGCCACGACCCGGGTGAGGCGGACGCGGGACTGCCCGGAGACCAGCGCCTTGACGCTGCCGTTGCGCAGCGTGAACAGGTGCAGCACACTGGCGAGCACGCCCACCTCGTGCAGGTCCTCGCGCTGGGGATCCTGGCAGTCCGCCAAGAGCTGCATCGCGAGCAGGATCTGCCCCTGGCGGGCCATGGCCGCCTCGAGGGCGGAGATCGACCGCGGCCGTCCGACGGACAGGGGGATGGCCATGTACGGGAACACGACCTGGTTGCGCAGGGGCAGCACGGGACAGGAGGGCGGGAGCTCGACTTCGACGGGGTTCATGCGCAGGACCTGACGTTTCTTCGCGCCGGACGGCCCGTCGGGGGACCGGCGACGCGTTCCCGACATGGCATAAAATCAATGAAAAATCAAGAGAAACCGGCGGTTTCCGGGGGATTTCCTAGTACGGGGTGAACCGATAGTCCGTGGCGGGGGCGCCTGTGGCGTTGCCATTCACGAGGATGGCCAGGCCGCGGGCTTCGTCCTCAAGGCCGATGGTGGCAGTGAAGGAGGTGGTGAGCCAGTTCGACCGATGATATATGAACTCGATCACGTTGGTTGTCTCGTACAATCGGATCTGGAACGACCCACGCGAGCTCGAGTAATTGTAGTGCTCGAAGTCACGCCACTGCACGACCACGACGCGGTTCGGAGAGGAGCCCAGGGTCTGCCACCGCATCTCGGAGTTGTACCAGGAGTAGAGCCTGAGATCGTCCCAGTACCCGTAGATCGCTTGAATGGGAGCATTGGACGCCGGGAGGGTGGAGGAGTTGGTGTAATTGGCCGTTCCAGGGTTGGTGCCGAGGCTCAACCATCCGTTCGTAGAGACATAGGCGGTCGTGTAGGCGGTGCCCCAATAGGAGAAACTGAACGGAAGCGTGATGGAGAACGTGTACTCGTCATCATAGTCGGTCAGGTATGTGCCCCCCGTGATCTCCGTGTACGAGCCCGTGAAGTCGGTGCGCGTGTAGCCGTGGCAGTACCCGCTGCCGCAGTACTCCAGCGGGGCCGAGCACACGTCGTCCACCCAGTACCAGCAGCCGTCGCCGCTCTGTGTGCAGACCTGGGAGGTGCTGCCGCTGCACTGGGCCTGACCGCTCGTACACTGGCTGGTGCAGACGCAGGTGCCGCCCGAGCAGGTGCGGCCGGTGTCCGCGCAGTTGGTGCCGTTGGTCCAGCCGTAGCAGCCGTAGGCGTTGGCGGTGCAGGTCTGCACGACGTTGCCGGAGCACTGGGTGGCCCCCGGGGTGCACAAGTCGTTGCACGCACAGGACCCGCCCAGGCAGACCTTGCCCTGGGACGCGCAGTCCACGCCGGTCACCCAGGAGTAGCAGCCATAACTATTGGAGGCGCAGTTCTGGGTCAGGGTGCCCGAGCACTGGGAGGAGCCGGCCGAGCACTGGTCGTTGCAGACACAGGTCCCGCCGCTGCAGAGCCGGCCCGTGGAGGAGCAGTCCTCGCCGCTCACCCAGTACCAGCAGCCGAAGGCGTTGCTGGTGCAGCTCTGCGTGAGGGTCCCCGAGCACTGCTTCTGACCCGAGGAGCAGGTGTTGTTGCAGGTGCACACGCCGCCCACGCACAGGCGGCCAGAGGGCGAGCAGTCCTCGTTGGTGACCCAGATCCGGCACCCGTACATGTCGTTCGAGCAGGTCTGGGTCCAGGTGCCCGAGCACTGGGTGGTCCCGGTCTCGCACTGGTGGTTGCAGGCGCAGGCGCCGTCGGCGCAGACACGGTTGGTGGCGGCGCAGTTGGTCCCGCTGACCCAGTAGCGGCAGCCGTAGGCGTTGGTGGCGCAGGTCTGGACGGTGTTGCCGTCGCACTGGGTGGCGCCGGCCGTGCACTGGTGGATGCAGGTGCAGGTGCCCGAGATGCACGTGCGGCCCGAGGGGGCGCAGTCGGTGCCGTTGACCCACTTGCGGCAGCCGAAGGCGTCCTCGACGCAGTTCTGCGTGGTGGTGCCGTCGCACTGCGAGGTCCCGGCCGCGCACTCGTGCACGCAGGTGCAGGCGCCGCTCACGCATACGCGGCCCGAGGGGGCGCAGTCCTGGCCCGTCACCCAGTAGGTGCAGCCCCAGGCGTCGGTGTTGCAGCCCTCGGCCACGGTGCCGAGGCACTGGCCGGTGCCGGCGGTGCACTGGTCGTTGCAGGTGCACACGCCGTCGGTGCAGGAGCGTCCCGAGAGTGCGCAGTCCTCGCCCGGCTCCCAGTAGCGGCAGCCGTATTCGTCGGCGACACACTCCTGGGCCACCGAGTCCACGCAGAGGCCCTGGAGCTCCTCGCACTCATGGTCGCAGGTGCAGGCGCCGTCGGTGCAGGCGCGGCCCGAGGGGGCGCAGTCCTCACCGGTCTCCCACTGCAGGCAGCCGGTGGTCTGCATGCGGCAGGTCCGGGTGACCGACCCGTCGCAGCCCACCGTGTTCTCGGGGCCGCAGCCGGAGGCGCAGTCGGGCACGCAGGTGCCGGTGGGCGCGTCGCACAGCCAGCCGATGGCGCCGCAGTCGTCGCCGGTCTCCCAGGTCCCGCAGCCGTTCTCGAGGGCCACGCAGTGGGCGAGCACGCCGCTCTCGCAGGCGTGGGTTTCCACGGGGCAGGCCTCGGGCGGGCACTCGCACACGCCGGCCTCGCAGAGCCGCCCGACGGCCTCGCAGTCCTCGGCGTCGGTCCACCGCAGGCAGCCGTTCTCGCCCGTCCCGCAGGTCTGGCGGACGGTCAGGTCGCAGCGCGCGTCGCCGGAGGCGCAGGCGTCGGTGCAGGTGTCGGCGCAGGCGGCGACCCCGGCGCCGTCGTCGCAGACCTGCATCGAATCGGCGCAGTCGGTGCGGGTCCAGCGCCAGCAGGTGTACGCGTTCTGGCGGCACTCGACCAGGGTGTCGCCCTCGCACGAGGGAGGATCGCCCTGGGCGCAATCGTCGACGCAGGAGCCGCAGCCCGACACGTCGAAGGCGCAGGCCGTCGTGGCGCAGGCGAGGGTGCCGTCCCCGAGCCCCAGGTCCGCGCAGGTGGCGCCCCCCAGATCGGTGCCGTCACACTCCTCGGGGACCTGGGCGATGCCGTCCCCGCAGGGCGGGGGGCAGTCGTCAGGGCAGGACTCCCAGGACTCTCCGGTCTCGCAGGCGCCGTCTCCGCAGGGGGCCTTGCCGCGCCCCTTGGCGCAGGAGAACAGGGACAACAGGAGGCTGCCCAGGATCAGGATGCGGGTGACCGTGAGTTGCATGGCGGGCCTGCTTTCTGGCGCGGAATTGAAATACGCCTGTTGCCAGGTACCGATAGTGTAGCGAAAATCCCCCGTTTGTCCATTTGTGTATGAAAGGGCGCCTCAGTAGGGCGTAAAGCGATAATCACTGGAGGGGGCGCTGGTCACCGAGCCGTTCACCAGCATGGCCAATCCCCGGGAGTCGTCCTCGATGCCGATGGTGGAGGTGAAACTCGAACCGGTGAAGTTGGACCTGTGGTACAAGAACTCGATGACGTTGCTGGTCTCGTACAGCCGGATCTGGAAGGACCCACGATTGCTGGAATAATTATAAGGGTAGAAACTGCGCCACTGCACGACGACCACGCGGTTTGGCGCGCTGCCAAGCGTTTGCCAGCGAAGGTTGGCGTTGGAGTAGGTGGAAGTGTTGAACACCAAATCATCCCAAAGACCGTAAATCGCCATGTTGGGGTCGCCTGTGGCGGGCAGGGAGGTGGCGTTGGTGAGATAGGAAGAAGTAACGGAATCGAAGCTCAGCCAGCCGTTGGAACTGACGTAGATGGTGCCGTAAGGCTGACCCCAGAAACTGAAGGAGAAGGGCAAGGTGACGGTGAAGTAATCGTCATCGGCGGAAGAGGAGAGCGAGGTACCGCCGGTGATGTCGCTGTACGTTCCCGAGAAGTCGGTGCGCGTGTAGCCGTGGCAGGCGCCGGTGCCGCAGAAAGTGAGGGGCGCGACGCAGGCGGCGCCGTCGCTCCAGTTCCAGCAGCCCGAGCCGTTGACGACGCAGGTTTGGGGGATGGAGCCCGAACACTGGGCCTGAGCCTCGACACACTGGTTGTTGCAGGCGCAGACGCCGGCAGAGCAGATCTGGTCCTGGGCGGCGCAGTCGGTGCCGTCCTGCCAGCGGCGGCAGCCGTACGCGTCGGTGACGCACGTCTGGACGGTGTTGACGTTGCACTGCAGTTGGCCGTCGGTGCACTGGTCCACGCAGGCGCAGGCGCCGCCGGTGCAGGTGCGGAAGGTGGCGGCGCAGTCCTCGGTATCGTCGGGCGCCAGGCAGCCGGAGACCTGGAGGGTGCAGGTCCGGACGACGTCGCCATTGCAGGCGGTGGTGCCCTCCCCGGTGCAGGTGCTGGTGCAATCGAGTACGCACTGGGCGGTCCCCGTGCCCTCGTCGCACAGGCGGGACGAGGCCGCGCAGTCCTCGCCGTCGGTCCAGGCGCCGCAGCCCGCTCCAGTGTCGGCGCAGGTCTGGACCATGGTGCCCTCGCAGCGCGTGCCGCCCAGGGTGCAGGTCTCGGGAGGGCAGACGCAGCCGCCGGCCTCGCAGAGCCGGCCGGTGTTGGCGCAGTCCTCGGTGGTGGCGAACACGAGGCAGCCGTTGGCGCCGGTGCCGCAGGTCTGCAGGACCGAATCACTGCAGCGGGTGGCGTCGACGAGGCAGGCGTCGGTGCAGGTGTCCGAGCAGAGCGCGACGCCGGTGCCCTCGTCGCAGAGCT
>CALKWH010000184.1 GCA_938004375.1 uncultured Pseudomonadota bacterium | reverse complement strand
TCTACAAGTACGAAGCCTCCCGGCCCACCGCCACCGCCGGCTCCCCCGGCACCGGCTCCGAGGTCCGCGCCTGCTCCAAGGCCAGCGTCATCCCCTGGAGCCGGGTCACCTACGAGCAGGCCCAGCAGGCCTGCCGCGCCGCCGGCATGGATCTGTGCGAAGCCGACGTGTGGGAGGAGTCCTGCGACGGCTCCGGCGTGACCCGCGTCTACCCGTACCACGCCACCACGTACAACCCAGCCACCTGCTGGGGCGTGGAGACCGGCGTCACGTCCGCCCAGCCCACCGGCTCCAAGACCGGCTGCACCTCCAGCGGCTACGCCGTCCTCGACCTCTCGGGCAACCTGCGCGAGTGGGTCAAGGAGATCGTCGCCTACTCCGAGGACGGCAAGGCCATCTACCAGACCCGCGGCGGCTCCTTCCGCGACGGCGCCGAGGCCCTCAAGTGCGCCCATGACACCGTCGCCCTCACCGAGGACGCCTTCTCGAACAACGTGGGCTTCCGCTGCTGCACCCGCTGCGGCAACGGCGTGCTCGACGCCGACGAGATCTGCGACGACGGCAACCGCCTGCCCGGGGACGCCTGCTCCCCGGTCTGCGGTCCCAACACCTGCGGCGACGGCGTCCAGCAGGGACTTGAAGAGTGCGACTGCGGTCGCAACCCCGGCGCCCTGCCCGGTGGCTGCCTGGCCATCAACGGCGCCCCCGAGGCGAACTGCAACCTGAACTGCACCATTCCCGAGGAGCAGTGC
Source organism: uncultured Pseudomonadota bacterium (assembly GCA_938004375.1). Taxonomy (GTDB): domain Bacteria; phylum Myxococcota_A; class Polyangia; order HGW-17; family HGW-17; genus HGW-17. The sequence continues at coordinate 4,671 of CALKWH010000184.1, read as the reverse complement.
TCGATCCTGTACCCGGGAGACCAGGACCGCGGCTCCGAGAGCTCGGACTGCAATGATCCGTTCTGCGACGGCACGCGCTGCGGCGACGTGACGGACAACGACGGCGACGGCTTCACCGATGCCGACGACTGCGACGACAACAACGCCAACATCCATCCGGCCATGGATGAGGTGTGCAACAACTTCAGCGGCGGCGTCCCGATCGATGACAACTGCAACGGCGCCGCCAACGACCTCGAGCCCGACAAGGACGGCGACGGCGTGAAGCGCTGCGTCGGCGGCGTGACCACCGACTGCGACGACTGGGATCCGGCGCGCTACCCGGGCAAGCCCGAGGTGTGCGGCAACGGCATCGACGAGAACTGCGACGGCTCGGATTCCACGAACTGCGCCACCGCCTGCCAGATCGCCGCCTTCGAGCGCTCGTACATCGGCTGCGAGTACTACTCCGCCACCACGTTGAACCTGCAGTTGGATTCGGCCTTCAACAACGACTTCGCATTGGTCGTCAACAACCCGAACACGACCTCCACCACAGTGACGATCACGCGTGGTGCGTCGACCATCGACACGCGCACGCTAGCCGCCGGCGAACTCCGGACCTTCCTGCTAGCCTACGACACGACGCTGAAGAACACGGACACGGGCATCGTCACCCGGACTGGCGCTGCCTACAAAGTGGTGTCGACACAGCCGGTGACGGTCTACCAGTTCAATCCGTTCGATTATTATTATGGCATCGACTATTCTTATACAAACGACGCCTCCCTGCTGTTGCCCAAGCACGTCATGAGCCGCAACTACATGGTCGTCAACCGTTCCTCATGGATGAACGCCAGTGGTTATAACCGGCCCGGGTTCTTCGCCGTCGTCGCCACTGAAAACGGAACGACCGTGGAAGTGACGTACAATGGCCATGTCCAAGGAGGACCCAACAGAGGCAGCATAGTAAATTATTCGCTCAATGCTGGCGATGTCCTCCAGGTGCCGTCCAGAGGTTGTTCCTGCTCCCTTTGTGACTGCAGTTCAGACTACGACCTCACGGGGACGAAAATCCGCGTCACGAATGCGACCGAGCATCCCGTGGGCGTCTTCGGTGGGCACAACTGCGTCTTCATCCCGGCCAACCTCTACGCCTGCGACCACCTCGAAGAGATGATGTTCCCGCTGGAGACTTGGGGTCTGAACTACATCGCGACCTACACCTCACCATATACGAGCACCTCGACCGTCGCCAACGTGTATCGCCTCGTGGCCGCCGAGAACGGCACCACGATAACGTACTCCGGCATCGCACGCGCGGCTGACAGCCTGAACGCAGGACAGCACGTCGAGTTCACCAGTTCAGCGAACTTCTCGATCGCTGCAAGCCGGCCCATTTCGGTGGCTCAGTTCATGATGGGGCAGGATTATTTCCCGGGCGCCACCACCGGTGACCCGGCCATGATGCTGCTCGTGCCCTTGGAGCAGTTCCGCAAGAGCTACTCGTTCACGGTACCGTCTTCGATGACGAACAACTTCGTCAACATCATCAAGCCGGTGGCCATGCCGGGCAAAAACGCCCCGGTCATCTACTTCGATGGGGTGGCCCTCGCCGAGAGCAACTTCTCCACCGCCATCGGCAACACCTATTTCGGGGTCTACCGCCGCAACATCAGCGCGTCGCCGTACAACCACACCATCACGTCGACACAGCCCTTCGGGATCATGGTCTACGGCCACGCCCGCTACACCTCGTACATGTATCCCGGTGGCCTCGACCTGAACCTCATCAACATCGTCGAGTAGCGGTCCTGGCGAGCAGCCTGCAAGGGGTCATCATTCCCACTTCCCCACGGGGGAATCGAATCGGGGATTTCGATTTCGATTTCGATTTCGACTGGAGAGGTCCAAGCTCTCCTGACCCCTGAAAACGCGCCTACAGTTTCGCATTCTCTAAACACAACATCCGAAAACGCGCCTACAGTTTCGCGTTCTCTAAACACAACTCCCGAAAACGCGACTACAGTTTCGCATTCTCTAAACACAACATCCGAAAACGCGCCTACAGTTTCGCGTTCTCTAAACACAACTCCCGAAAACGCGACTACAGTTTCGTGTTCCCTAAACACAACATCCGAAAACGCGCCTACAGTTTCGCGTTCTCTAAACACAACATGAGAAAAAACCAATTACAAGTCCGGACCGCGGAACTCCACCTTCCCGCCACTGAACTCCACCTCTGTGGCACAGGACTCCAACTCCAAATCGAAATCGAAATCGAAATCGAAATCGTTCTCACGATCCCACCAGTCTGAGCCCCGATCAGGGCAGATTGTTCCGGTCACGGCGTGACCTCAAACGGGGACGCCCTTTTGCGATCGCCCCTCTCCCGCCCAAAACACAGCTGGAATTTTTCTGTTTTTCCACTAGTTTGGACGCGTCATGCTCGCGCTCGCGCTTTTATTGCTCGCCGCCACGCCCTTGCCGCCTACGTGGCCCGGCGAGCCCTACGCGCTCCCCGCCGAGATGGACCCCACCCTCGCCGAGGGCAGCCCCATCGAGCCGGAGTACTGGGACATCTTCGACGACGACGAGGAAGACGAAGAGCACGAGGCTGATCACGAAAAAGAGGCCGACGACCATGGCGAGGACGAGGACGGGCCGACCGCCACGGTCCCCAGCGTCGCCGTGCTCACCGGCCAGACCTGCATCCGGGATCTGGTCAAGCGCGGCATCGACGTCAAGACGGGGCCGGCCCGGCGTGGCGTGGAGACGCCCGTCTTGGTGTTCGGAAAGATCGGCGGCGTCGAATGGCTGTACGCCTGGGATCCGAAGGGGGCCATGCATATCGATTGCAAATTCGTGTACAGTCTCCTCAAGTTCGCCCCCATCCTCACGGCCCACAAGGTCAAGCGCGTCACCTGGACCAGCACCTACCGCCCCCCCGAGGGGAAGCGGATCATCAGCCAGCACGGGCACGGGCTGGCCGTGGACGTGCGCTCGGTCACCCTCGACGACGGGCGCGAGCTGGTGGTCCTCAAGGACTGGCGCAAGGCCTACGGCACCAAGGACGACTGCGTGGGCAAGCCCGCCACCGCCGACGGCAAGCTCCTGCGCCAGATCGTGTGCGCCGCCGAGAAGGCGAACATCTTCCGGCTGCTGCTCACCCCCGACAGCGACTGGGGTCACCAGAACCACTTCCACATCGACGGCCTGGGGCGCATCGAGTGGATGCGCCCGCGCCACGCCGGCCGCCTGGGCGATCAGCCCCTGCCCGGGGAGCCGGCCTTCGAGAACTGGTGGAAGTGGTACGTCTGCTACAAGAAGCGCACGCCCAAGGCCCGCGAGCGCTGCTGGAACAACCGCGCCTACCTCAAGCCCCGCAACCTGGACACGACCAAGACGCTGTCGCCCTCGGTGCAGACCCCGAAGGAGCCGCGCCGGAAGCCCCCCGCCCGCCGAAAGTCCCGTCGCTGACCGCACGTCGCACGGCCCCCGGGACCCCAAAATCGTCAGAAACTCAACTTGACCCGTAATTGGGCCACCCACAGGTGCCGCGAGGACTCCGGAAATCGGCGGTCATGGAGCCATTGCAGACCGGGGGTCACCTCCCAGTGTTCCCCCAGGGCCACCCGATAATAGAGCTCGGCCTGCAGAAGCCCTGGCCAAACCCGATCATGGGACTGGTCCCCATGACACTGCTCCCGGCAGAGGATGCCCCCGATCGCGAGCCCCAGTTCGTCGTCCGGGCGCCGCCAAGGCCCGCCCGCGAGCGTCCCGCCCGCCGAGAGGAAGGTCTCCCGTGCAGCCGGAGTGTGCCGAAGCCCCCCCCGCGCGAACACGTTCAACACCGGCAGGAGCTCCTGTTCCAGGGAGAAGCTCAACCCCGTGTGTAGGACGTCGGCCTCCTCTTCCTCCTCCCCCGGCGCCACCGCCGTGTGCCAGAACAGCACGCGATAGTTTCCGGCCCGAAGACCGGGCGCGTGGAACACCGCCTCCAGCCCGAGGAAGTGCCGGAATGACGCGCCGTCGCCCTCCATGGCGCCCCCCTCCAGGGCGCCTCCCTCCAGGGCGCCTCCCTCCAGGGCCCCGACCTCCGCGACGACGACGCCGAGCGTGAGCCGGTCCCCGAAAGCGTGATGCGCGGCAATGCCCGGGGCCGCCATGGCGGGAAAGGGGATGATGGGGCTCTGAATAAACATGGACCCCATAAACTGGCTGGTCTCGTCGCCGGCCTTCCCATTGACATCGGTGTGTCCCGGAAGGTCGAGGAGCCCAATCTTGAAACACAGGCGCCGTTGTCGGAATTTTCCTATCCAGGCCAGCTCCTTGAGCGAGACCCCCGGCGCGGTGACCACCGTGTCGTTGATCCCGAGAGGGCTTTGCACCTGCAGTCCCGGTCCGCGACCCCACTCCCACACGGCCAGGACGCCCTTCCCCGGTCCCAAGCGACGCCCCAACTCCAGGCGGAACAGATGATTGAGGGCCAGATCTCCGGAAGCGGCGTCGTGCTGCAGCACGCTGACGGCGGTGCCGCCCACGTCGACTCCCCCCACGGTCTCGGCGGCTTCCGGCCGGGCGACCGCCGGAACCGGATGACCCGCGATCCCCAACCACACGAGGCAGCCCAGGCACGAAGTCAGAGATCGGAAGAGCGTCGTGTAGGGAAAGAGTGTAGATCTCGGTGGT
>CALKWH010000183.1 GCA_938004375.1 uncultured Pseudomonadota bacterium | reverse complement strand
CCGCGGTGGTGTCGATGTTCGAGGGCCGTCGCAGCTCGCGCTCGATGACGTCGGCCTGGAACTGCATGAGCAGATCGTTGCGCGAGGCGCCGCCGTCCACACACACGTGGGGGACGGGGACGCCGGCGGCGGACTCCATGAGCGCGACGAGCTCCAGGTTCTGCAGGGCGATGCCCTCGAGCACGGCGCGGGCCAGGTGGCCCTTCTGCGTGCCCCGGGTGAGCCCCCAGAACAGGCCGCGGGCTTCGGGCTTCCAGTGGGGGGCTCCCAGGCCGGTGAGCGCGGGGACGAAGAACACGCCCCCGGAGTCAGGGACGGTGGCGGCCAGGGTCTCGATCTCGGCGGCCGAGCGGATCAGCCCCAGTTGGTCACGCAGCCACTGCACTGCGGCGCCGGCCACGAAGGCGGATCCCTCGAGGGCGTAAGTGAGCTCGCCGCCCAGGTTCCATGCCACGGTGGTCAGGAGGCCGGGCGCCTGCGGCACCCGCCGCCCCACGTTCATGACCAGGAAGGAGCCGGTCCCGTAGGTGCACTTGAGATCCCCCTCGGCGATGGCCCCCTGCCCGAACAGGGCGGCCTGCTGGTCGCCGAGCACGCCCGTGATCGGGATCCCGTCGGGCAGCCCGGGCACGCCCCTGGTCTCGCCGAAGCGGTGGCACGACGGGTGGATCTCGGGCAGCAACTGGCGCGGGATGCCCAGGGGCTCGAGGAGGGCGTCGTCCCACTGGCCAAAGCGCAGGTTCATCAGCAGCGTGCGTGATGCGTTTGTGGCGTCGGTGGCGTGCACGGCGCCGCCCGTGAGCCGGTGCAGCAGCCAGGAGTCGACCGTGCCGAACGCCAGCTCGCCGGCCTTCGCCCGGGCCCCCAGGTGATGCTGCTCGAGCAGCCAGCGGATCTTGGTCCCCGAGAAGTAGGGATCCAGCACTAGCCCGGTGCTGCGGTGGTAGAAGTCGGCCAGCCCCTGGTCGCGGAGCCCCTGGCAGAGGCCCTCGGTGCGCCGGCACTGCCAGACGATGGCGTCGGCGACGGGGCGCCCGGTGCGGCGGTCCCAGAGGATGCTGGTTTCGCGCTGGTTGGTCACGCCGATGGCAGCGATGGCCCCCGCGTCGACGCCGTCGGCCGAGAGGGCCTCGGCGATGGCGCGCACGACCGAGTCCCACAGATCGTCTGCGTCCTGCTCGACCCAGCCCGGCCGGGGATAGCGCGTGCGCGCCTCGGCGTAGCCGCGGGAGAGGACGTCGAACCGGGCGTCGAAGACGACCACCGTGGAGCCGGTGGTGCCCTGGTCGATGGAGAGGATGAGCGGTCCCTGCGTCATGGCGTCACTGCATCAGCCCCGAGAGCGTGCCCGCGACGGCTCGCAGCTCGGTGGCCGCGTTGAGCATGCCCAGCAGTTCGAGATCGCCCGTCACCCGGAGGATCTTCTCGACCGAGGGGGCGAGCTGGTTGTGCATCTTGACCTGCATGGTGAGCAGGTTGCCCTCGAGGATGCCGAGCTGGACGTTGAGGTCGTGGATGGTCTGGCGGTTGCGCTCGGTATGCTCGGGATCGCCGCCTCCCGCGAGCTCGGACTGGGCGAGACGGTCGGCGAGGGCGCCGCGCTCGGTCTCCAGGCGGTGGAGCTGGTCGGTGATGCGCCGGAACACGTCCCCGATGCTCGCCACGAGCGCGTCGAGGGAGTCCCCGAGGCGGGCGGTGCGGTCCTCCTCGAGGGCGAGGCTGTCCTCGAAGCCGTCCACCTGGCGCTCGAGCTCGTCGAACAACCGGCGGATCTCGGGCAGCTGGTGCTCCATCTGGCGGACCTTGTCCTCGGAGCCGGCGCGCTGCCGGATCTCGTCGTCGAGCTGGGACCGGACCTGGGCCAGCTCGCCCTTCAACTTGTCCGCCCAGTGGGCGGCCTCGGTGCTCTTCAGTTCGGCGGACTTGAGCTGGGCGGCCAGCCGCTGGACCTCGATGCGCTGCGTCGCGAGCCCGTTCTCGAGCTCGGCGATCCGCTCGTTGCGCAGGGCGAGCTCCGAGGCGGCCTTCTCGCCCCCTGCGTTGGTCTTCGCCACGGCAGCGGCGAGCTCGTCCTTCAGGCCCCGCTCCCGATCCCGGGCGGTGTTGACGGCCTCGGCCAGCTGGCGCTCAAGCTCGGCGATCCGGCTCTTGGCGGTGGACTGCTGCTCGGAGAGCTCGCGGAGCCGCGCCACGGAGGACTTCACGTCCTCCTCCTTGCGGTCGATCAATTCCATGGCGGCCACCAACTTGCGCTCGTTCTCGGCCGCCCGGCGCTCCAGTTCGGCGGCCAGGCCATCGCGTTCGGCGACCAGCCCGTCGCGAACTGCGAACAGGGCGTCACGCACGCCGACCAGGGCGTCACGCTCGGCGACCAGGGCGTCGCGCTCGGTCACCAGCCGGTCGCGCTCGGTCACCAGCCGGTCGCGTTCGGTCACCAGCCGGTCGCGTTCGGCGACCAGAGTGTCGCGTTCGGCGACCAGAGTGTCGCGTTCGGCGGTGGCGGTTTCTCTCGCGGCGGCGTCCGCCAGGCGCGAGTGCAGCGCCTCGAGAGCGGCGGCGTCCTCGCCCACCCGGGCGTCCAACGCACCGGCGTTCTCCTCGAGCAGCTCGAGGGCCTCGGTCAACTCGGCGACCTGGGTGCGCAGTCCATCGTTCTCCTCCTCGAGCACGGCGCCTCCGGCCTCGAGCTCCCCGACCCGCCGCTCCAACTCCGGCACCCGGCCGGCCTCAAAGCGCATCAACTCGAGTTGGCCCGCGCCGGTCACAAGGCGCTCCTCCATTTGGAAGATCTGGGCCGACAGACGCTCTACTTCGTCCTCGAGGTTCTCCTGGCGCGTCTCGGCGTTGCCCAACTTGCGCTCCGAGTCGTCCAACTGCTTCGTCAGCGCGGCCACCTGATCCTGCAACCGGCGGGCGGTGCTCCGGGACGAGGCCTGTTGGCGCTCCAGTTGGGTCTGCAGGTCGATGATGCGGTGCTTCTGCTCCAGGCTCTCAGCCTCGATGGCGCGGTGTCGGGTCTGGAGCTTCTCGAAGTCCAGGGCGCCCTGGTGCAGGAAGTACTTCAACTGCTGGATCTGCTTGTCCCGCTCGAGCAGGGTGAGCTGGTCAGCCTGGCGGTGGGACAGCGTGGTCTCGAGCTGGTGGAGCCGGATCAGCAACTGGTCCTCGCGCTCGAGGGCCGCCGCGAGCTGGCGCCCCAGATCTCCGTCCGAGGTGCTCGCGTGGCCTCTCTCCCGATTCGAGATTTCGAGGTAGCGCAACTGGGTCTCGAGGGCCTCGATCTGGGCCCGGGCGTCCTCGAGCTCGCGGGTCGTCTCGCCCAGCCGGCGCTGCTGCTCGGCCACGACCACGGGGTCCGGGCCGGCCGCAGCGGGCTCGGACCGGACCTGCCGGAGCTCCCGGGACACCGAGACCAACTGTTCGGCGAGCCGTCCCAGCCGGTCAGGCAGGGGCCCGGCGCCGGGCGCCTCTGACGGGGCGGGAGGCTCAGACGCGACCGGGGACGCCGGGAACACGGGCCGGGCGGCCAGAACCAGGCGCTCCTTGAGCAGGTCCTTCTCGGCCCGGAGGCGGTCCCGCTCCTCCTGGACCCGGACCAACTCGGTGAGCAGGGACGCGGGATCGAGTGAATCCGCAGGAATACGGGGAGGTGTCTTCGTCATGATCGCCTCGAAACGGGGGTTCCGGAACAAGTTGATTAATCTACGACATCAGAACCGGAAAATCCCAGGTGCCTGTTTTAACATGATCGAAGGGTAAAAGCGATCACGTTTATGGGTGGACCCCTCTTCCCGTCTGTTTTGCTTGACTTCTGGCCGCTTTGTGCACTATTTGCGCCCAGAGGAGGCCCTCCATGATCCTGAGAATCGAAGTCGGTCCCCAACCCCACAGGCCGGATCCCATGGGTCGCAAGGCCCGTTCCACCGTGTCCGGCGAGTTCCCCGGCCAGATCGACGACATCCGCGTGGTGCGCGTCTACACCGTCAGCGAGGATCTGACCGAGGAGGTCCTCTCCACCTGGGCCCGGGGCGCCCTATCGGATCCGATCTCCGACCAGGTGTCCGTCAACGGCCACCTGCCCACCGAAGCGGACTGGATCGTCGAGGTGGACTTCAAGCCCGGCGTGACCGACAACGAGGGGCGCACCGCCCGCGAGGCGCTGGCCCTGCTCCTCGGAGACCGGCCCGTCCCGGCCGTGTACTCCGGCGTGCAATACCGCATCTTCGGGCGCCTGGAGCGCGGCCAGGTCCACCGCCTCGCCGAGGACTTCTTCGCCAACACGCTGATCCAGCGCATCCGCATCGCCTCCCGCGCCGAGTTCCAGGGCGGGCAGATGCTGCGGGCCAACCCGCCGGTGGTCCGCAACCCCCACGAGCCCCGCGTCCGCGCGGTCTCCCTTGAGGGGGACGACGACGCCCTCGAGGCGCTGTCGCGCCAGAACGTCTGGGCGCTGTCGGCCGCCGAGATGAAGGTCATCCGGGCCTGGTTCGAGCGCCCCGAGGTCCGCGAGACGCGGCGCCTCGCCGGACTGGACGAGCGGCTCACCGACGTGGAGATGGAGTGCATAGCCCAGAGCTGGTCCGAGCACTGCAAGCACAAGATCTTCAGCGCCAACATCGACTACACCGAGGACGGCGTCACCGTTCGCATCCCCGGCCTCTACAAGACCTGCATCCAGGGCACCACCCGCGCCATCCGCGAGCGCGACGGCGAGGCGGACCGCTGCCTGAGCGTGTTCGTGGACAACGCCGGCGTGGTCCGCTTCGACGAGGCCCACGGCCTGGTCTTCAAGGTCGAGACCCACAACAGCCCGTCGGCGCTGGACCCCTACGGCGGCGCCCTCACGGGCATCGTGGGCGTCAACCGCGACCCGTTCGGCACGGGCATGGGCGCCGAGCTGCTGTTCAACACCGACGTGTTCTGCCTGGCCGACCCCCGCCGCGAGGAGCCGCCCCCGACCGGCCTTTTGCACCCCATGCGCATCCTCGAGGGCGTGCGCACCGGCGTGGAGCACGGCGGCAACCAGAGCGGCATCCCGACCATCAACGGCTCCGTGGTGTTCGACGACCGCTACATCGGCAAGCCGCTGGTGTACTGCGGCACCGGCGGGCTGATCCCCCTCGAGCTGCACGGTCGGCCGGGCTACAGCAAATACGTCGAGGCCGGCGATCTCGTCGTGATGGTCGGCGGCCGCATCGGCAAGGACGGAATCCACGGCGCGACCTTCTCCTCGGTGGAGCTCTCCGAGGAGAGCCCCTCCTCGGCCGTCCAGATCGGCGATCCCATCACCCAGAAGCGAATGTTCGACTTCCTGCAGAAGGCCCGGGACGCCGGCCTCTACAGCGGGCTGACCGACAACGGCGCGGGCGGTCTCTCGTCCTCGGTGGGCGAGATGGCCACCTTCTCGGGGGGCGCCGACCTCGATCTCGCGAAGGCCCCGCTGAAGTACGCCGGCCTCGACCCGTGGGAGATCCTGGTCTCCGAGAGCCAGGAGCGTATGACCGTCGCGGTGCCGCCGGCCAAGCTCGACGCCTTCATGGCGCTGTCGAACCTGATGAACGTCGAGAGCACGGTGCTCGGCACGTTCACCGACTCGGGCACCTTCACGGTCCGGCACGACGGACAGATTGTCGCCCTACTGGACCTTGGCTTCCTCCACGAGGGCCTGCCCCGCCGCGAGCTGGCCGCGACCTGGACGCCGCCCACCCCGGTGGAGCCCGCCCTGCCCGCCGACCCCGACCTGCGTAGCTTGCTGCTGCGCCTCCTCTCCCGGCTCAACATCGCCAGCAAGGAGTACTGGGTGCGCCAGTACGACCATGAAGTGAAAGGGCGCTCGGTGGTGAAGCCCCTGTGCGGCGTCGCGGCCCAGGGCCCATCGGACGCGGCCGTCATGCGCCCGTTGCTCGACAGCCTGCGCGGGATCGTGGTCTCCCACGGCCTGGTGCCCCGCTACTCCGACATCGACGCGGGGGCCATGGCCGCGGCCTCCGTGGACGAGGCCGTTCGCAACGCGGTGGCCGCCGGCGGCGACCCCGACACGTTCAGCGCGCTGGACAACTTCTGCTGGCCCGACCCCATCGCGCCGGCGCCGGATCACGAGCGCAAGCTCGCCGGCCTGGTGCGGGCGAACCGCGCCCTGGCCGAGCTCTGCCTGGCCTACAACCTGCCGCTGATCTCGGGCAAGGACAGCATGAAGAACGACGCCCGGGTCGGCGCCCGCTGGATCTCGGTGCCGCCGACGCTGCTGATCTCGCTGGCGGGCATCGTGCCCGACGTGCGCCGGGCCGTCACCATGGACTTCAAGCGCCCGGGCACCGCCGTGTACGTGCTGGGCCTCACCCGCCGCGAGCTGGGTGGCTCGGAGTACCTCGCCGAGTTGGGCCTTTCGTCCACCGCGGTGCCGATCGTGCGCGCCGCCGACAACCTGCGGCTCTACCGCGCCCTTCACGCCGCCATGCGGGAGGGGCTGATCGCCTCGTGCCACGACTGCTCCGACGGCGGCCTGGGCGTGGCGCTGGCCGAGTCGGCCTTCGCCGGCGGCCTCGGCTGCGCCGTAGACCTGGCCCGCGTGCCGGCCGACTCCCCGGACCTGCGCGACGACGAGCTGGTGTTCTCCGAGTCCGCCGGCCGCTTCGTGGTCAGCGTCGATCCCGCGAACACCGCCGCCTTCGAGGCGGCCCTCGCCGGCCTCCCCGTCGCCCGGGTGGGCGAGACGACCGCCGCGGACCGGATCGACCTGCGCCTCGCCCGCGGGGGCGCCGTCTCGTGGAGCCTGGCGGAGTGTTTCTCCGCCTGGCACGCCCCGCTGGCCTTCTCCCAGGGAAAGGAGTGACCCCATGAAGCTGCGCACCCTCGTTCTTTGTGGCAACGGCACCAACTGCGAGGCCGAGACCGCCCACGCCGCCCGCCTCGCCGGCGCCGACGAGGTGAACATCCTCTCGATCTGGGAGCTCCTCGCCGGCCACGATTCTCTTGACGGCTACCAGTTCCTATGCCTGCCCGGCGGCTTCCTCGACGGCGACAACCTGGGCTCGGCCCGCGCCGGCGCCTTCCGCTTCGCCCACGGCCGACCGGGCGCCGGCCATGACGCCCTGCGCGTCCAGCTCGACCGCCTGCTCGACGCCGGTGGCGTGATCATCGGCATCTGCAACGGCTTCCAACTGCTCGTGAAACTGGGGATCCTCCCCGCCCGGGAGTGGACGCCGCGCGTCACGCTGACCCACAACCTCAACGGGCGCTTCGAGGACCGCTGGGTGACCCTGAAGGCCGATCCCGCGAGCCCCTGCGTGTTCACCCGCGGGCTCGACGTGATCGAACTGCCCGTGCGCCACGGCGAGGGCCGACTGGTGGCCTCCGACGACGCCGTGATGGACACCATCCGCGACGGGCACCTGGCGCCCCTGGTCTACATCGATCCCGCCACCGGCGGGCCCACCGAGGCGTACCCGCTCAACCCCAATGGCTCCCCGGGCGGCATCGCCGCGCTGTGCGACCCCACCGGCCGCATCTTCGGCCTCATGCCGCACCCCGAGGCCTACAATCACTACACCAACCACCCGCGCTGGACCCGCGAGTTCCTCGACGGGCCGCCAAAGCACGAGGAGGGCGCCGGCATCCTCCTTTTCCGTAACGCGGTGGACTGGCTCCGCCGGAATCATGGATGACCGATGACCCGCAAGACCGAGAACTTCTCCCGCACCGCCCGCCATCCTCTGCGCAAGACGCGCCAGTCCCCCATCGACGTGCCCCCGAAGGCCCGCCGCAAAGCCGCGCCGAAGCCGCCCACCCTCGAGGAGGCGAAGAAGACCCCCCTGCCGATTCTCAACGGCGCCGAGCGCACCCGCCTGCGCGGCGAGGCGCACTCCCTGAAGCCCGTCGTCCTCATCGGCGAGAACGGCGTCTCCGAGGGCGTGATCCAGGCCGTCCACGAGGCCCTCTGCCAGCACGAACTGATCAAGGTCCGCATGCACGACCCCGAGGACAAGCACGCCGCCGCCGAGTACCTGGCGGCCGAGGCCCACGCCGTGCTCCTGGGCCTGCGCGGCCACACGGTCATTTTGTATCGCCCGTTCCTGAAGGTGTGAGCGGCGACCGGAGGACCGGTCGCTTGGCGGAATCGCGTCGCGATTCCGCAGGCCGCACGGGAAACGGACTGGCACGGACTGGCACGGACTGGCACGGACCACCACGGACAGCCACGGACAGCGGCCGGGAACACGGACATGCGCAGGGTGTCCTTGCCAGACGCGATCCTTGTTCCCTCGTCCGTGTCGTCCGTGCTCCAGCGGCCGTCCGTGCCTGTCCGTGGCCGTCCGTGGCCGTCCGTGTTCGTCCGTTCTTCAGGCCGCAGTCCGTGTCGTCCGTGATCCCGGCGGCCCTAGTACAGGTGTCCGAACATCTCGCCGGACTCGAGGATGTGGTCGCAGTATTTGCACCGCAGGGTGCCCGGGTCGAGCCTCTCGAAGCAGCTCGCGACGTGCTCCTGGTGCTCGGGGCGGGTGATGCAGCCGGAGTTGGGGCACATCACGTGCTCGAGCCCGGAGACGACCGACGGCAGGGCGAGCTCGAGCTTCTCCACCACGCGGGCGTTCTCGATGCGGTTGACGCGGGCGCCGGGGCTCACCGAGGCGATCAGGCGCAGCTCCTCGCGGGTCAGCGCGCGGTCCTCGATCATCAGGATGCCCTTGACGTGGTCCGGGCGGGCCACCGAGCGGACGGTGCCGGCGCGGTAGACGTCCCGGCGCTCCTTCACGCGCAGCAGCATGGCGAGCAGGCTCTCGGAGTGGGGCTGCAGGTGGTCGAGCACGACGCCGCGGTCGCGGATCGGCCGGATGGAGACGCCCTCCCGAGGCGGCTTCTGCGTGATCTCGAGGTGACGCACGAAGTCCTCGCCCGGATCGACGGCCTGGTGCGCCGGGCGCCCCGACACCGGGAGCTCGGCGAGCCCCATGGCCAGCGCGAGCTGGGCCATGCGCGTGGGCACGCCGTTGCCGGCCTGGCGCTTGTAGAGAGACTTGGGGTGGGCGTCGAGCTCGGGCAGGATGCCCGGCAGACGCTTGTCGATGGGCAGGGGGTGCATCAGCCCGAACATGGGCTTCGTGCGCTCCATCATGGCCAGGGTGAAAGCGCCGGACTTCTTGGCCTTCTCGAACTCGTTCTGGTCCGGCATGCGCTCGCGCTGGATACGGGTCTGGTAGAAGATGTCCGCCTCCTCCAGGCCCTCGGCCATGTTCTCGGACTCGAGCACCTGCACGCCGCGGCCGCGGACCAGCTCGGTGATGGCCCGGGGCATTGCCAGGATCGACGGGGCGCGGAAGTGGAAGGTGTTGCCCGGGAACTGGCTGAGCGCCAGGGCCAGGGTGTGGGTGGTCCGGCCGTACTTGAGGTCCCCTGAGAACACCACGGTGAGGTGGTCCAGGCGCCCGTGCCGCTCCAGGATTGTGAACAGGTCGAGGATGGTCTGGGTGGGGTGCTGGTGCTTGCCATCTCCGGCGTTGAACACGGGGACCTTCGTGCGCTCGGACGCCCACAGGGCGGCGCCGTCCAGGGGGTGGCGCAGCACGATGGCGTCGCAGGCGTAGGCGTCGAACATGTCGATGGTGTGGGACAGGCTCTCGCCCTTGCTCACGCTGGAGCCCTCGGTGGAGCCGAAGCCGGTCACCCGGCAGCCCAGGCGCAGGGCGGCGATCTCGAAGCTGGCCCGCGTCCGCGTGGAGCTCTCGTAGAACAACTGCGCCACCAGGGCGTCGCGGCCCGCGGCGAGCTGGTAGGCCGGTACGTCCCTGCGGTCGAGGGCGTCCTTGAGCCGCGCCGCGAACTTCAGGATCTCGAGCATGTCCTGTGTGCTGAGATGGTGGATGTCCACGAGTCCGTTCTTCAGTAGTGACATGGGGCTTCCTTTCCGTCAGAGGGTAATGGCTTCACGACGCCCGGAATATATGCAAGGACGTTTCCGGTTACAATGCTTTCCTGCGGGACCCTCGGCGGACCCCGCGCCAAAACGAGGACCCCGGCAAATAGGGCTTCCCTTTCCACAAAAAAACAGGGAAAAAGAGAGCCCCGGCCCGGAGAAGGACGGGCCCACCCGATGGAACTGACGCTCGACACGCTCCGAACCCGTTACGACGCGCCCCTGGACGCGGTGATCCGCGACGCCGCCGCCCGCTGGACCGGCGGCCTCCCGGGCGAGCTCGCCCGGCTGGTGAACCCCCTGATCGCCTCGAAGGGCAAGCGCCTGCGGCCGGCCCTCGTGCTCGCCTCCCACCTCGCCCACGGCGGCGACGGAGAGGCCGCGCTGTCCCTTGCCGCAGCCGTCGAACTGATCCACCACGCGTCCCTGATCCACGACGACATCGAGGATCTGGACGAGTTCCGCCGGGACCGCCCCTCGGCCTGGCGCCTGCTGGGCGTCCGCCAGGCCCTGAACCTGGGGGACCTGCTGCTGCCGGCCGCCGTCCACCTGTTCCTGCAGGGCGCCGCTGCCCCCGAGATCCGGCTGCGGGTCCTCGAGCGCCTCTCCGGCGAGCTGCTGCGCATGGTCGAGGGCCAGATGACCGAGATCGCCTGGCTCCACCGCGAGCCCGGGAGCCCGGAAGACTACGGGCGGATCTGCGCGGGCAAGACCGGCGCCCTGTTCCGGGTCTGCCTCGCCGGGGCCGCCGAGCTGGCCGGCCTCGATGATCCGGAAGCCCTTCTCCGCCTCGAGGAGCTGGGCACGGGCCTGGGCGTGCTGTTCCAGGGCCGGGACGACCTGATCGACATCCTGGGTCTCCAGGAGGGACGCCGCGCCCTCGGGGACCTGCGCGAGGGCCAGCCCTCGCTCGTGACCGTG